>NZ_CP029189.1:2920000-3220000 GCF_008642275.1 Streptomyces venezuelae | reverse complement strand
GGACGGACTCGGGCACGTCGCCGGTGGTGCCGACCGACTCGACCCCGGCGATCCGGGAGATCATGCCGGGGGCGTCCTTCGGCAGCTTGGTGTCCTGCCCGGTGAACATCCCCTCGCCCGGTTTCGCGACCAGCATGTTGGTGCCGAGCTTGTCGAGCTCACTCAGCAGCTTCGCCTGGCTGGAGGAGGAGATCCCCACCACCGCGATCATCGTCGCGATGCCGATGGCGATGCCGAGGGCGGACAGGAACACCCGCGCCGGACGGGCGCGCAGGCCCGCCGATCCCACGTGCAGCACGTCCCGCGGGGACAGCCGCGGCGGCTTCAGCCGACGGGCGCGGGTCCCCGTACGCGGCCTCGCGCGGCTCACGACGCCGCCCCCGCCCGGTTCCGTACGTCCGCGACGATCTCCCCGTCGCGGATCCGTACCTGCCGCGGCAGGCCCGCCGCGATCTCCTGGTCGTGGGTGATCACCGCGATGGTGGCGCCGTCCCGGTTCAGCTCGCGCAGCAACTCCATCACCGACTCCCCGGACGCCGTGTCCAGCGCGCCCGTCGGCTCGTCGGCCAGCAGCAGGTCCGGTGCGCCCGCCACCGCCCGGGCGATCGCCACACGCTGCTTCTGCCCGCCGGACAGCTCGTGCGGCCGGTGGTCCGTCCGGTCGCCGAGGCCCACCCGGTCCAGGGCCTGTGCTGCCCGGCGCAGCCGTTCGGCCCGCGGGAGGCCGCTGTAGAGCAGCCCTTCGGCGACGTTGGCCAGGGCGCTGATCCCCGGCACCAGGTGGAAGGACTGGAAGACGAAGCCGACGTGCCGCGAGCGCAGGGCCGACAGCGAACGGTCCGGGAGGGCCGCGATGTCGTACCCGGCGATCCGTACGCCGCCCGAGGTCGGGCGGTCCAGGGTGCCGACGATGTGCAGCAGCGTGGACTTGCCGGAGCCCGACGGGCCGACGATGGCGAGGAGTTCGCCGGAGGCGACGGTCAGGTCGACCCCGCGCAGGGCCGCGACCCCGCCCGGGTACTCCTTGGTGACCCCGGTCAGTTCCACGACCGGGTCGGGATGCGTCGTCCGGCGTGCCGCCGGATGCGTCGTCGTGGCCGTCACAGCTTCGGGATCCCCACCTGCATGCCCTCCTTGAGGGCGTCGCCGGTCACCTCGACCCGGCCGTTACCGAAGATGCCGAGCTCGACCGGGACCTCGCGGGCCCGGCCGTCCTCCACGACCTGGACGCCGAAGCCGCCGCCCGCGAGCGCGAGCAGCGCGTTGACCGGTACGGAGAGCACGCCCTTGCGGGTCTCACCGGTCAGGCCGACCGTCACCGGGGACTGGTCCGGCACGTTCACCCCGGCGGCCTTGTCGAAGGTGACGACGACCTCGACCTGGGCCTTCTTGTCGCCGCCGCCGCCAGGTCCGCCCGCGCCGCCGCCGTCCTTGTCGTCGGGGCCGGCGGACCCGCCCACCGAGTCGATCTTCCCGGTGGCGCTGCCGCCGCCCGGAAGCCGTACGGTCACCGGGTCGCCCGCCTTCGCCGCGCCCGCCTTCGCCGCGTCCAGCCGGCAGCGGACGATCCGTTCGGTGCCCGTCACCGTCAGCACCGGCTTGCCCGGTGCCAGCTCGTCACCGACCGCCGCGTCGCCCGTGCGCACCCGCTGCGGCCCCGTCGCGAAGGCGACGTCCTCCTTGCCGACCTCGCCCGTCTGCGTCACCTCGTGCGCCTTCTGCCACCGCTTGACCGCCGTGGCCGTGCCCGCCGTGAAGGTGCCGTCTTCCGGGTCGAGCCCGGTCCCGTACCCGAGGGCCTGCAGATTGCGCTTGAGCTGCTTGACGTCCTCGCCCTTGTCGCCGGCCTTCAGCGGCCGGTACATCGGCGTGGACCCGTACATGAGCCGCACCGCCCGGCCGTTGACCTCGTACAGCTTCCCGTCGCGCTCCACCGCCGAGCCCGCGCCCGCGGTCCACGTGAGCACGCCGGGCCCGGCCGCGTTCAGTTTGCGCTCCCGCGCGTAGCCGAGGGTGCCCTCCACCTGGAGACCCGAGCCGAGGTCACCGCGCTTGACCGGCGCCGTGGCCGGCGGCAGTCCGCCGGCCGCGCGCTGCTCCTGCCCGCCCCCGTCGCGCTGCGGCTGCGCCATGACGGCCCATCCGCCGCCCGAGACGGCCAGTACGGCGGTGAGTGAGGCCAGCAGCCACTTGGCCCGCTTCCTCATCGGCCCGTGTCGCACTTCTTCTGGGCCTCCTCGAAGGCCTTCTCCTGACCCTTGGGGATCTCGGTGGCGCTCTTCATGCCGCCGTTGTACTCAGGGTCCTTGAGGGCGACCCCGTTCTCGCGCATGCACCGGATCCACTCCAGCTCCTTGTCCTTCTCCTCCTGCGTGGGCTCCCTGCCGGCCCCGGTGCCGGTGCTCGTCCCGCACTTCTTCATGGCCTCCTGCATCTTCTGCGGATCGGCGTCCCCGCCGATCGTCATCCCGCGCGGGTCCTGGCCGGGCTCGGGATCGGGCACGTCGATGCCCTGCTCGCGCAGGCACTGGCGCATCTTCACCGCGTTGTCGGCCACCGTCCCGGCGCCGCCCCCGCCACCCCCGGAGGAGTCCTCCTTCCCCGCCGACGCGTCGTTCGCGCAGGCGGTGGCGAACAGGGTCAGCCCGGTGACGACCGCGGCCGTGGTCATGATCAGGGATCGCTTCATGGGCCCGAGCCTGCGGTGAACGGGCCTTTCGCTTCCCTCTCGCACCCTGCTTACAACGGCGAAACACCGATCTCCGGTAGAGAGGACGCCATGCGCGTACTGGTGGTGGAGGACGAGGAGTTCCTCCGGGAGATGATCGCCGAGGGGCTGCGCCGTGACGCGCTCGCCGTCGACGAGGCGAGCGACGGCCCGGAGGCCCTGCGGCGCCTGCGCCTGGGCGAGTACGACGTCCTCGTCCTGGACCGCGACCTGCCCGGCCTGCACGGCGACGAGGTCTGCCGGCAGGTCGTGCGGGAGCGGCTGCCGACCCGCGTCCTGATGCTGACCGCCTCCGGGACCGTACGGGACCGGGTCGAGGGCCTCGGACTCGGCGCCGACGACTACCTCACCAAGCCCTTCGCCTACGACGAGCTGCTCGCCCGCGTCCTGGCCCTGGGCCGCAGGACCCGCCCCGCGCTGCCGCCCGTGCTGGAGCGCGGCGGGGTCGCCGTCGACACCGCCCGGCGCAGCGCCAGCCGGGACGGGCACCGGCTCGCGCTGTCCCGCAAGGAGTTCGCGGTGCTGGAGGAGCTGCTGCGCGCCGAGGGAGCCGTCGTCAGCAACGACGACCTGATCGAGCAGGTGTGGGAGCAGGACACCAGCTACTCCACGAACGCCGTCCGGGTCACCCTCAGCAAGCTCCGCGCCAAGCTGGGCGACCCACCGCTGATCGAGACCGTGCCCGGCGCGGGCTACCGGATCGCGGCCCGGTGAGCGGGCGTTCGCCGACGGGGCCGCTGCGCACCGAGCGGGGCCGCCTCACCGCCCTGTACGGCTCCCTGCTGCTCCTGGCGGGCGGCGGCCTGGTGGCGCTGGTCTACCTCCTCGTCGGCCAGGGCCTGTACGCGAGCGTCAGCGGGGCCGTCCGTACGGTCTCCCCGGCCTACGCGGTCCCCTCGCCCGGGGCCGTCCCCGGCGAGAAGATCACCCCGGGGTGCCCCTGCGAACCGGCGCGGAAACTGCCCCCGGGCCAGACCCCCACCCCTGAGCAGCTGGAGCGCTACGCCTACACCCAGAACCTTTCCGACGCCGTCACCGACGCCACCCGGCACCGGCTGCTCGTGTACTCCCTCCTCGCGCTGGCCGTCTTCGCCGTGCTGTCGATCTGGCTCGCCTGGTGGATGGCCGGCCGGGTGCTGCGCCCCGTCGGGGTGATCACCGAGACCGCGCGCCGCCTGTCCGGGGAGAACCTGGACGAGCGGATCTCCCTCGACGCCCCGCCCGGCGAGCTCAAGGAGCTGGCCGACACCTTCGACGCGATGCTGGGGCGGATGGAGCAGCTGGTCTCCGCCCAGCGGCGGTTCGCGGCGAACGCGGCGCACGAGCTGCGCACCCCGCTGGCCGTGCAGCGGGCGGCGGCCGAGATCGGCCTGGCGGGGGATCCTTCGCCGGAGAAGGTGGCCCGGATCCGCGCCAAGCTGATCGGCGTCGCCGACTCCAGCGAGCACCTCATCGAGTCCCTGCTGCTGCTCGCCGTCTCGGAGCAGGGGCTGGAGTCCACCGGCCCGGTCGACCTCGCGGCGCTCGCGGCGGCCGAGCTGGCGGCCTGTCCGCAGCAGGGGCTCACCGTCGTACGGACCCTCGCGCCGCTGACCGTGCAGGGGGACCGGACCCTGCTGGGGCATCTGCTGCGGAACCTGCTGGCCAACGCCGTACGGCACAACCGCGCCGACGGCCGGATCGGCGTGTCCACCTCCGCCGAGGGGGAACTGACGGTGTCGAACACCGGACCGGTGATCGCCCCCGCGGACGTCCCGGGACTGCTGGAGCCCTTCCGCAGGCGTGCCGAACGGCTGCACACCGTGGGCGAGGGAGCCGGGCTGGGGCTGTCGATCGTGGCCTCGATCGCGCGGGCGCACGGGGCCGAGCTCGTGGCGGAGGCCAATCCGGCCCCGGACGGCGGCCTGACGGTCCGAGTCCGCTTCCTGCGGACCGCTTAGGCCGTCCCGATCGGATCGTGGCGGGCCCGGCACGATCCGAAAGTGACGGCCTGGGCGCGCAGGTCGCGGCCACCCGGGCTCCGGCGGCCTGCTGATGTACGGTCGGAGGAATGAGCCAGCACGTCCGAGCCCGCTCCCGTCCGTCCGGCAAGCCCCGCGCGGTCCGCAGGTCCCCCCGGGTGGCCCTCGCCGCCGTGCTCGGCCTGGTGACCTTCACGGCCGGCTGGGTGTATGCGGCCCAGGATCCGGACCAGGCCGCCGGCCCGCGGCCGCAGGCCCGGGCGGACTCCCGGCCGCAGGCCGAGGACCGGGCCGCGCGTGACGCCCGGCGGGCCGCGCAGCAGGCCGCCGAGCGGGCGGCCGAGGAGGCCGCCCGGCAGGGCCTGAGCGGGGTCAGCGACCAGACCCGGGCCCGGATTCCGGCCGAATCCCGTCAGCTCATCCTGGTCACCGGCAAGGCCGTCGACTCCTCGGAGTCCACCGCCGCCTTCTACACGCGCCCGGCGGCCGGCGCCGACTGGGTCCGGGCCGAGAGCTGGCCGGCCCGCAACGGGGCCAACGGCTGGTCCACCGAACGCACGTACGGAGACCTGACCTCGCCGATGGGCGTCTTCGCGCTCACCGACGCGGGCGGTCTGCTGCCGAAGCCGCCCGGCACCAGGCTCCCGTACGACCGGGACAACGGCTTCGTCCCCTCGGGTCTCGGGGTGAACGGGGAGTCCCTGACGGGCTCCTTCGACTACGTCGTCGCCATCGACTTCAACCGCAGGCCGGGCACGTCCCCGCTGGACCCGGTGATGCCGGACGGCGAGGACAAGGGCGGCAACATCTGGCTGCACGTGGACCACGACGGGCCCTCGCAGGGCTGCGTGGGCATTCCCAAGGAAGCCATGCGGAAGGTCCTGGAGACCCTCGACCCGGCGGCGAAGCCGGTCATCGTGATGGGGCCGGAAGGCTTCTGAGCCGGGCGGGGCGGGGCCGCAGCAGCAGCCCGATGTAGACGAGGTCGAAGACCGAGCACAGGATCCCGAGACCGAGGATGAACGGCGCGTCCTCCACCACCCCGAACAGCAGGGTCGGCGCGAGCGTCCCCAGCCATTTGGCGACCGCGATGGTCAGGGACTGCCCGAGCGGCCCCTGCCGGGCGGCGTAGAGGGCGATGAACAGGCCGGACATCAGCAGGTTCTGCAGGAACGCCGAGTACCGGCTCGCGTCGTGGGCACCGAAGTGCGCCAGGAACAGCCACTGCACGGCGAAGCCCGTCCCGAACACCAGGACCGACCAGCCGGCGAAGAGCGGCCGGGTCACGAACTCCGGCAGCTCGGCGCGCCCGTGGCGCAGGTAGGTGTAGACGATCACCAGGTCGGCCACCGCCCACACCACGTTGACCACGCCCTGCGCGGAGAGCCCGGTGGAGACGTCGCGGACCGCGTAGGTCGTCTCCCAGGCGAAGTTGAGCGCGAGCGCGGCGACGGGCATCGCGTACGTCCGGTCCCGCAGTCCGACGCGGATCGCCTCCAGGTACACGACCGTCCAGGCGATCCCGCTGACCAGCGTGAGTATCAGATCCACGCGCGCACCCTAGCGAGCGGGACGGGGCGGGGGAACGCCCCGGTTCCGCCGCGGGTGTGCCGCACCCCTTGTCTGACGGATCGTCAGCTACGACGATGGGCCCGCACCGATATGACGAATCGGCAGACGAAGGCGAGGCGGGCCCCTCATGGCGCGCGTGTTTCCGCAAGGTCGGCTGGTCTACGGGATGCAGCTCCCGGTCCAGTCGCAGAGCACCATCTACGCCGAACCCTGGGAGGCCGCGGCCACGGCCGCCGATCTCGCCGAGATCGCCCGGGCCGCCGACCGGGCCGGCTTCGGGTACGTGGCCACCTGTGACCATGTGGCCGTCCCGCGGCGGCTCGCCGGCCCCATGAGCACCGTCTGGTACGACCCGGTGGCCACCCTGTCCTTCCTGGCCGGCATCACCGAGCGCGTACGGCTGCTGAGCCACGTCGCGATCCTGGGCCTGCGCCACCCGCTGGTCAGCGCCAAGCAGTACGCCACCCTCGACCACCTCTCCGGCGGCCGGCTGATCCTCGGGGTGGGCGCCGGGCACGTGCAGGAGGAGTTCGAGGTGCTCGGCGTCGACTTCGCGCGACGGGGCGCCGTCCTCGACGAGACCCTGGACGCGCTGCGGGCGGCGCTGGGCCCCGAGGAGTACCCGGAGTTCGAGGGCGAGCTGTTCTCCTTCAAGGACCTCGGCCAGCTGCCGCGGCCCGCGCAGGAGCGGATCCCCGTCTGGGTCGGCGGCTCCTCGCCCGCCGCCGTGCGCCGGGCCGCGGTCCGCGGGGACGGCTGGCTCCCGCAGGGGGACCCGCGCGACAGGCTCCCGGCGCAGATCGCCCGGATCGAGGAGCTGCGCGCCGAGGCCGGGGCGGACGGCCCGTTCGAGTTCGGCGCGATCACCGAGGCGCTGTACGTCGGCGAGCCCGGCTGGGACACCGGCCGCCGCGCCCTCACCGGCAAGGCGGAGGCGCTCGCCGAGTCCCTGCGGGAGTACGGGGCGCTCGGAGTGGACCAGATCCAGGTGCGCTTCCGCAGCCGCGACCGGGCCGAACTCGTGGACCAGATCACCGCTTTCGGGGCCGAGGTGGCCCCCCTCCTCAACGACTGAACGACTGAACGTCTGAACGACTCAATGACTGAACGGCCGGACGGCTGGACGAATGGGGGCTGACGGATCATGGGCAAGCTGGACGGGCGTGTCGTCATCATCACCGGCGCGGCGCGCGGGCAGGGCGAGCAGGAGGCCCGGCTCTTCGCCGCCGAGGGGGCGCGGGTGCTCCTGGGTGACGTCCTGGACGAGCAGGGCGCGGCGGTGGCCAAGGACATCGGCGAGGACCGGGCCCGGTACGTACGGATGGACGTGAGCCGCGAGGAGGACTGGGCGGCCGCGATCGCCGCGGCGAAGGAGACCTTCGGGCCGGTCGACGGCCTGGTCAACAACGCGGGCATCCTGCGCTTCAACGAGCTGACCGCGACCCCGCTGGAGGAGTTCCAGCAGGTGGTCCAGGTCAACCAGGTGGGCGCCTTCCTCGGCATCAAGACGGTGGCTCCCGAGATCGAGGCGGCGGGCGGCGGCACCATCGTCAACACCTCCTCGTACACGGGCCTGACGGGCATGGCGTACGTCGGGACGTACGCCGCCACCAAGGCGGCGATCCTGGGGCTCACCCGGGTGGCCGCGCTGGAGCTGGCGGCCAAGGGCATCCGGGTCAACGCGATGTGCCCGGGCGCCGTGGACACCCCGATGGCCAACCCGGGCCTGCTGGACCCGGCGAACATGACCGACGAGGCCAGGGACGCGATGGCGGAGCTCTACAAGCGGGTCGTCCCGATGGGCCGGGTGGGGCAGCCGGAGGAGATCGCGAAGCTCGCGCTCTTCCTGACGGGCGACGACTCCTCCTACATCACCGGCCAGCCGTTCGTGATCGACGGCGGCTGGATTGCGGGCGTCAGCATTCTCTGATGGGTCGTCAGGTATTGACGGTCCCACCCCGGCGATGGAACAGTCGAGACATCGAATCTGACGCAACGTCAGAAACCAAAGGACGGTGAACCCCTTGGAATTCGGGCTCTTTGTGCAGGGATACGTGCCTGAGGCGCGGTCCAAGGTCGACCCCGAGGCAGAGCACAAGGCGCTGATCGAGGAGACCGAGTACGTCATACAGGCGGACAAGTCCGGCTTCAAGTACGCCTGGGCGTCCGAGCACCACTTCCTGGAGGAGTACTCGCACCTGTCGGCGAACGAGGTGTTCCTCGGGTACCTCGCCCACGCCACCGAGCGCATCCACCTCGGCTCCGGCATCTTCAACCCGCTCGCCCCGGTGAACCACCCGGTCAAGGTGGCCGAGAAGGTCGCCATGCTCGACCACCTCTCCAAGGGCCGCTTCGAGTTCGGCACCGGCCGCGGCGCGGGCAGCCACGAGATCCTCGGCTTTCTGCCGGGCATCGAGGACATGAACGGCACCAAGGAGATCTGGGAGGAGACCATCGCGGAATTCCCCAAGATGTTCCTCCAGGAGGAGTACGAGGGGTTCCAGGGCAAGCACTGGTCGCTCCCGCCGCGGAAGGTCTTCCCCAAGCCGTACGGCAAGGCCCACCCGGCCATGTGGTACGCGGCCGGCTCCCCGTCCTCGTACGCGATGGCGGCGAAGAAGGGCCTCGGCGTGCTGGGCTTCAGCGTGCAGAAGGTCTCCGACATGGAGTGGGTCCTCGACCAGTACAAGACGGCCATCCGGGAGGCGAAGGCCATCGGCGCCTTCGTGAACGACAACGTCATGGTCACCTCGACCGCCATCTGCGCCGAGACCCACGACAAGGCCGTCGAGATCGCCGTGGGCGCCAACATGAACCGCTTCCAGTCGCTGGTCTTCCGCTACCACGACACCTTCCCGCGGCCCGAGGCGATCCCCGAATGGCCCGAGACCCTCCCGGAGTACAACGCGGAGATCATCGAACTGCTCATCGCCGAGGAACTGCTGATCTGCGGCGACCCGTCGGAGGTCCGGGCCCAGTGCAAGCGCTGGGAGCAGGCGGGCGCCGACCAGCTCTCCTTCGGCCTGCCGACCGGCGTCTCGTACGAGGACACGATGACCACGATCAAGCTGATCGGCGAGCACGTGATCCCGCACATCGACACGGACCCGGTGCACCGCACGACCCGCTTCCGGCAGTCCGCCTGACCCCTGCGGGGGCACCTACGGGGACGGCGTCTTCCCGGACCGCCGTCCCGCACCGGCCCCGGCCGGGCGGCCACCGGCCGGGGCCCGCGGGGGCTCCGCCCCACACCCCGCGCCTCACACGCCGGCTGGGCATTCCAGCCCCGCCGGCGTGTGAGGCGCGGGCCCGCGGGGGCGGAGCCCCACGAGACGGGCCGCAACGCGAACTCCGGCAGAAGGGACGTCATGCTCGACCACCTGATCAAGGGCGCGACCGTCGTGGACGGTACCGGCGCCCCCGCCCGCGTCGCGGACGTGGGGATACGCGACGGCCGGATCGCGGTGATAGCCGCACCCGGAACCGTCACCGAAGAGGCCTGCACCACCGAGGACGCCACCGGGCTGATCCTCACCCCCGGCTTCATCGACCCGCACACGCACTACGACGCCCAGCTCTTCTGGGACCCGTACGCCACACCCTCCATGAACCACGGCGTGACCACCGTCGCCGGCGGCAACTGCGGCTTCACCCTGGCGCCCCTCAACCCGGCCCGCCCCGAAGACGCCGACTACACCCGCCGCATGATGAGCAAGGTCGAGGGCATGGCCCTCAAGGCCCTGGAGGAGGGCGTCGACTGGACCTGGTCCACCTTCGGCGAGTACCTCGACGCCCTGGAAGGCCGGATCGCCGTCAACGCCGGCTTCATGGTCGGCCACTGCGCCCTGCGCCGCCACGTGATGGGCGAGGACGCCGTCGGCGGCCAGCCCACCCCCGAGCAGATGCAGCAGATGCTCGACCTCTTCCACGACGCCATGAACGCCGGCGCCTGGGGCCTGTCCACCACCCAGTCCTCCACCCACTCCGACGGCTCCGGCGCCCCCGTGGCCTCCCGCCACGCCCGGCCCGCCGAGCTGCTCGCCCTCTCGAAGGCGGTCTCCGAACACGAGGGCACCCAGCTGGAGGCCATCGTCGCCGGCTGCCTCGACCAGTTCTCGGACGACGAGATCGACCTCTTCGTGGAGATGAGCGCCGCCGCCGGCCGGCCCCTCAACTGGAACGTCCTCACCATCGACGCCTCCGTCCCCGAACGGGTCCCGCGCCAGCTGATACCCAGCGAGCGCGCCCGCAAGGCCGGAGGCCGGATCGTCGCGCTGACGATGCCCATCCTCACCCCCATGAACATGTCGCTGGGGACCTTCTGCGCGCTCAACCTCATCCCCGGCTGGGGAGAGGTCCTCGGCCTCCCCGTGCCCGAGCGGATCGAAAGGCTCCGCGACGCCGACGTACGCGCCGAGATGCTGCGCCGCGCCGACAGCAAGGAGGCCGGCGTCTTCCGGCGCCTCGCCCACTTCGGCCGGTACGTCATCGGCGACACGTACAGCAAGGAGAACGAGGGCCTCTCCGGCCGGGTCGTGAACGACATCGCCGCCGAACGCGGCCAGGACCCCTTCCAGTGCCTGGTGGAGATCTGCGCCAACGACGACCTGCGCACCGTCCTGTGGCCGATGCCCACCGACAACGACCCCGCGAGCTGGGCCCTGCGCGCCGAGACCTGGCAGCACGAGGACGTCATGCTCGGCGGCTCCGACGCCGGCGCGCACCTGGACCGGATGTGCGGGGCCCCGTACACGACCCGGTTCCTCGGCGACTGCCTGCGCGGCCGCAAGCTGGTGCCGTTGGAGCAGGCGGTACGGATGCTCACCGACGACCCGGCCCGGCTGTTCGGGCTCCGCGAGCGCGGCCGCCTCACCGAGGGCTTCCACGCGGACCTGGTCCTCTTCGACCCGGAACGGATCGAGGCCGGCCCCGCGACCCTGGTCCACGACCTGCCCGGGGACAGCCCGCGGCTGGACGCACGGGCCATCGGCATCGTCTCGGTACGGGTCAACGGCGTCGAGACCATCCGCGACGACGAGGTGACCGGGGCGATCCCCGGGACCGTGCTCCGCTCTGGCCGGGACACGAGGACGGTGAGCACCCGTTGAAGGCACAACCCCTCTACATCGGCGGCGAGTGGGTCGAGCCCGCGGGCGGCCACTACGAGGTGGTCAACCCGGCGGACGAGTCGGTGGTCGGGCTCGCCCCCGAGGCCTCGCGCGGGCAGGTCGAGGAGGCGGCCCGCGCCGCGGCCGACGCCTTCGAGAGCTGGTCGCGCACCACCCCGCAGGCCCGGGCGGAGATCCTGGACCGGGCCGCGGACATCATGCAGCGGGAGTGCGAGCCGTGGGCGGCGCTGGCGCAGGCCGAGACGGGCGCGCCGACCGGCATCGCACGCGGCATGCAGGTCGGCGTGGGCGTCGCCCGCTTCCGCCGCTACGCCAAGGGCGCCCTGGAACCGGTGGAGAAGGGGCTGCCGCCGCAGGTCACGGAGGCCGGCCCGATGGGGAGGGCGAGCATCCTGGGCGCCCTGGAAGTGCGCCAGCCGGTCGGTGTGGTCACCTGCATCACCTCCTACAACAACCCGTGGGCGAACCCGGCCGGCAAGGTCGCACCCGCCCTGGCCATGGGCAACACGGTGGTGGTCAAACCGGCACCGCAGGACCCGCTGTCGGTGTTCAGGATGGCGGACGCCCTGCACGAGGCCGGGGTGCCCGCGGGCGTGGTGAACGTGGTCAACGGGCAGTCGGTGGAGGTCGGCGAGGCCGCGGTGGACTCCCCGTACGTGGACATGGTCTCCTTCACCGGTTCCACGGCCGTCGGGCAGCGCATCGCCGAGGTCTGCGGCCGCACGATGAAGCGGCAGCTGATGGAACTCGGCGGCAAGGGCGCGGCGATCGTCTTCGAGGACGCGGACCTGGACGCGGCGGTGATGGGGATCGGGACGACCTTCTCCTTCTACTCCGGGCAGATCTGCACCGCCCCGACCCGGGTGATCGTCCACCGGTCGGTGTACGAGCAGCTGATCGAGAAGCTCACCGGCTACCTGGCCTTCATGAAGGTCGGAGACCCGGCGGCGGCTGGCACGGTGGTCGGCCCGGTCATCTCGGCGGCGCACCGCGACCGCGTGGAGTCGTACGTCGAGCTGGGGAAGAAGGAGGGTGCCAAGATCGCGTACGGCGGCGAGCGCCCCGTGGTCGGGGACGGCCGCGGCTTCTACGTCGCCCCGACCCTGCTCGTGGACTGCACGAACGACATGCGGGTGGTCCGCGAGGAGATCTTCGGCCCGGTCGTCGTGGTCGTCCCCTTCGACGGCGACGAGGAGGAGGCGGTCCGGCTGGCCAACGACAGCGACTTCGGGCTGCTGAGCTACGTGTGGTCGGGGGACTCGGCACGCGCGTTCCGCGTGGCGCGGCGGCTGCGGTCGGGCGGGGTCGGCGTGAACACCATCGGCCGCAACATGGAGGCCCCGTTCGGCGGCTTCAAGCGCAGCGGGGTGGGCCGGGACGTCGGCTCGTACGCGCTGCACGCCTACAGCGAGGTCCAGTCGATCGTCTGGCCGGGCTGAGACGGCGGCGCCGGGTCCGGCCGGGGGCGGACGGCCCCGGCCGGACCCGGGTCATGCCCGCGGGGCGGACGGGGGTGGGCGGTAGCCGAGGGCTTCGGCCAGCTCGTCGTTGCCTCCGCCGAAGGTGGCGAAGGCCTTCGGGTCGTCCGTCTCCAGTCGTCGCAGGACGGCGGCCGCCCGGTCCCGGGGCGGGCCGTCGTCGTCGGGCAGCGACCAATGGAAGGCGAGCGATCCCCCGGTGCCGGGCGGCGGCGCGGACGGTTCGTGGCGGAAGTGGAGCACCACGGTGTCCGGGTTCCGCCAGTCGGTGCCGACCCAGTGCTGCGAAATCTCCCACCGGGCCGTCAGCTCGGGACGTGCCCGCAGGCCCGCCGCGATCAGCCGGGCGGTGCTGCGGGCCGGCCAGCACCAGGAGTGGTCCCGTTCCGCGCGTGCGAGTTCGGCGTCGTAGGCGTCCGCGTCGAAGCGGTACGGGGGCGGCAGCGGGCCGACCGCTCCGCGCCAGCCGTCCCACACCACCTCGTCGCCGTCCCGGCGGACCGTCACGTACAGGGCGCCGCAGCAGCCCTCGGTGCAGTACGCCTCGGCGAGCTGCACCTCCCGGGGCTCCGGTGCGGCGCAAAGCCGGCCGCTGTCGAGCAGGTGCTCGGGCGGGTTGCCCCGCCCCTTTCCGAAGAGCGCGGCGACGAGCGGGACTCCGTCGGCCAGGATCCGGGTCTCGACGGCGGAGGAGTCCGCCGACCCGTGGACGACGACCACCTCCCACCGCGGGCGGTCACCGTCCTCGGCGCGGGCGAAGGGGAGCTGCCGGTTGCGCCTGAACCAGTCCGCCTCACGGTCGCCGGGTACGGGTTCCGGCGCGGCCGCGGGCAGCAGCCCGTCCAGGGCGTCGAGCAGGGCCCGGCGCCGCCCGGGCCGCCAGTTCAGCAGTACGGCGGGGCCGCTGTGCAGGTCGAGGGCGATCGACAGCAGCAGCGAGCGGTGCTCCGGGGTCGGGGGCAGCCGGTCGGCGTGCCGGACCAAGGCCTCGTACACGGCCCGGGCGGGCCGGTAGTCGAGGATGTCGGGGCGGCTCTCCAGCTGGTCGGCCATCCGGTGCAGCAGCCGGCCGGTCAGCGCGAGCAGCTCGGCGTCCTGCGGCCGGGCCCGCAGCAGCCCGTGCAGGTCGGCGGCCTCGGCGATGCGCCGGCCGAGCCACATGGCCTGCGCCTCGTCCGTCAGCGAGACCAGCGCGGACCGGGTGGCCTCCGTGTCGCCGGAGGCGACCGCGTCGGTCAGCGGGGTCAGCTCTCCGGGCCGGTCCCGGCTGCGGATGTACAGCAGGGCGGCCGCCTGCCGGTCGAGCGGGTCGAGGGCGGCGCTCGCGGCGTCCGCGAGACCTCCCAGCATGCCGAGGGCTTTGAGGCAGGGCACGTCCTCGGGCTCGCCGAGGCGGATCAGCAGGGCCATGCCGACACCGACGGCCGCCGCGTCCGTACCCGTGCGGATCAGCTGCCGGGCGGTCCGCCGGGCGGCGTCCTCGTCGGCGAGGGCGAGCCGTGCGGTGTGGGCGCGCAGGGTGCGGTGGGGCATGGCCAGTTCGGCGGCCGCCCGGTGGACCGCCGCGGCGGCCCGTACCGGGTCGGGGTCGTGGAGCAGGGGCGTGAGGGCGTCGGTGACTTCGGTCTGTGCCTGTTGCCAGGTCAGGCCCGCGCGGCTGGGCTCCGCGGGGCCCTCCGGCAGGGGAAAGCCCTTGCGCGGGACGCGGCCGTCCGGCTCGATGCCGTGGCGGAACAGGGCGTAGTCGTACAGGGAGGTCGTCCGGGAGGTGAGCGCCTGGCGCTCTTCGCGGGCGCTCACCGGGCGGGGTGGGACTCGATTCCGTAGGTCATGCCCCGCAGCATGCCGCAGTGATCATCCGGCGTCCAGCGAGAAAACGGCCTCGCCGCGGACGCGGCCGTTGACCTGGAGCTGCACCAGGTGCTCGCCGGAGTGGTAGCGGCGGGTCGTGATGGGCTTGAAGGAGTGCCGCTTGGTTCCTGCGAGGGTTTCGCCGGGGGCCAGCGGGCGGGTGACGAGTTTGAACACCTTCGGGGTGCGGGTGCCGTTCGCCTTCGTGTGGTGCACGACGTAGTCGATCACCAGCTCGGCCGGGAGTTCTCCGGTGTTGGTGACGGCGTAGTCGAAGACGAGGTACTCCCCGACGGCCACGCGCGGGGTGGTCACCACCGGCCCGTGCACGGTGACCGGTACGTCCGGGGCGTGCCCGAGCAGGGTCAGTGCCTCCGGCCGGCCCGCCTTGACCAGGGTGCGCAGCCCGTGGCGGACGACGCGGTCGGTGGTGTCGGCGGGCTCGGCCAGCCAGCGGGCCGCGGTCTCGACGGCGAGGTCGGGGTGGTCGCGGCTGATGTCGTTGAGGTGGTTGGAGACGGAGCGGCGGACGTACTCGGACCCGTCGCGGTAGAGGGCGTCCAGCACCGGCAGGGCCGGCCGCGGGTCGGCGACGAAGGCGGGCAGCTGCGGGGCCCACGGCAGCCGGGGCCGGGTGCCCTCGCTGGCCAGGCGCCGTACGTGCGGGTCCGGGTCGTCCGTCCACTTCTGTACGACGGCCAGGGCGCGGCCGGCGTCGGCGCGCAGGAAGGGCCGGACGGCGGACTCGGCGGTGAGCCGGGAGGTGAGGTCGTGCAGCAGCTCCAGGCCGGGCTCGAACACCTCCAGCCCGCGTACGGCCACGGCCTCGTCGACGGGGAAGGTCATCCACCCCTCGAAGCCGGGATCGGCGAGGGCGGTGCGGACGACGGCCTCGAAGGCGGGCCATTCGGCGGGAAGGTCGTCGAGGACGGCGTCGCGCACGGCGGCGACGCGGCCGCTGAAGGTCAGTCCGTCGAGTGCGTCGGCGCGTGCGCGCAGAGCCGGGGAGGACCGGCGGCCGCCCGCACGGGCGAGCAGCCGGGCCAGGGTGGTGACGGTTTCCGCACTGAGGAGCTCATCGGCCGTGGGCATGGGGCCAGTCTCGCGGACGGCACTGACATTGATGCTGATACTCAGGTTCCGGTGGTCGTGGCTCGGGCACTGACTGACGCCCTGCTGGGTTGTCCTCCGGTTGTTCTGTCCGGCCGCCGGGACCTGTTCTCACGGCTCCGGCCGGGCGGAACATGACCTGATAGGAGCTTGGTCAGAAGCCCCCTCAATGTCCTGTCTGCGCCACCCGGCCGGTGCCCACCTCCGGTTGGGAAGGCATCATCAGCATGACATCAGAGGCTGCGCAGGACATCGCGGACCAGGATGTGTTCGGCGGGGTCGACTCCCATGCCGACACCGTCCACGTCGCGGTCATCAGCGACAACGGCGGCCGCCTCGCAGACGCCGAGTTCACCACCACCGCTGCCGGATACGCCGCGGCCCTGGCGTTCCTGGATGCCCACGGCCAGGTGATCACGATCGGCGTGGAAGGCACCTCCTCATACGGCGCCGGCTTCACCCGCGCCGCACGCAAACACGGGCACGCGGTCGTCGAGGTCAACCGTCCCGACCGCGCCGAACGCCGTCGCATCGGCAAGTCCGACCCCATCGACGCCTACGCCGCCGCCCGCGCCGTCATGTCCGGACGGGCCTCCAGTGCGCCCAAGGACGACACCGTCGCCGGCATACGCGCCCTGCACAATGCCGCCCGCTCCGCAGTCAAGGCCCGCACCGCTGCCCTGAACCAGATCACCCACATCCTCTTCACCGCGCCCGAGAGCATCCGCGCCAAATACGGGCAGCTCAGCGGAACGGACCGCACCAATGCGCTGGCCCGGCTGCGACCGGCCGGGGACGCGGTCCACACCGCAGTCCTCGCCGCGCTCAAGATCCTCGCCCGGCGCGTCAAAGAGCTGACCGCCGAGCACGCGACCCTGACCAAAGCCCTGGACAGCGAGGCCACCGTCCAGAACCCGGGTCTGCGGGCCGCCTACGGAGTCGGCCCCGACACCGCGGCCCAACTGCTGATCACGGCGGGAGGCAACCCCGAACGCATGCGGACCGAGGCCTCCTTCGCCGCCCTTTGCGGAGCCGCACCGGTCCCCGCGTCCAGCGGCCGGACGAACCGGCACCGCCTCTCACGAGGAGGCGACCGGGCCGCCAACGCCGCCCTCTACCGCATCGCCCTGGTCCGCATGTCCAGCGATTCCCGCACCCGCGAGTACGTGGCACGCCAGACCGCCGCCGGCCGCACGAAGAGGGAGATCATCCGACTCCTGAAGCGAGCCATCGCCCGGGAGATATTCCGCTGCCTGACCACCACGGTCACCGTCCCCGCCATCGCCGATCTGAGACCTCTGCGGCAGTCCAAGAACATCACACTCACCGCCGCCGCACGCCACTTCGGCCTCTGGCCGGCCACCATCTCCACCCTCGAACGCGGAATCCGTCGAGACGACGACCTCGCCCACGCCTACCGGGACTGGCTCACCGCTGCTTGACAGTCAATAGGAGCATCAACCCGGTCCGGTGGCGGCCCCGGGGCGGCCCCGGGGCGGCCCCGGGGTGGCACGGACGCCGCTCCTACTCGTCCTTGTAGTAGTCCGTGAGGACACAGCCCTTCACCAGGGCCGGTTCCTTGCGGAAGCCGCTCGGCGGCTTGAAGTCGGGGTGGCAGTTGAGCATGAGCAGTCCGGCCTGCGGTTCGAGCAGGGCGCTCATGGCGTCCGAGTCCACGGATCCCATGGCGAAGTCCTGGCCTACGACGATGCCCTGGTTGGGGTTCCCCTTGCTGCCTTTCTTCGCCATCTCGGCCTTGAAGGCGGTCTGGAAGGCCTTCGCGTCCTTGTAGAGGACGAGGGTGGTGCGGCGCCCCGAGCCGCAGAATCCGGTCTCGGTCACGGTGGCGGCCTTGTCGAACTCGGCGCCCATGCCGGTCGGTCCGCTCTCGCCGGGGGTGGAGCTGAGCCGGGCGCAGTCGGTGTGGCTGTTGACGAAGCGGGCGGCGGCGGCCATGGTGCCCGCCTTGGGCAGCTTCTGGAAGGCGGTCCCGTCCTTGGGTGCGTTCCCGTTGACCCCGCCGTTCTTGGTGGGGTTCTCCAGGGTGCCCTCGTGAGGGCCTCCGTCGGTGTCGGCGCCGGTGCCGCCGTCCGCGCCGGAGCCGGCACCGACGACCGGTGCCGCGCCGCTGTCGCCGCCGCCGCAGGCGGTGAGCGTGAGCAGCGCGGCGACGGCCGTGGCCGATGCCATGAGCGAGGTGGTGGTGCGCATGTCTGTGTCCGTCCCCCGTGTGAATGACCTTGGACGGCGGCGACTCTAGGTCGATGATCATGCTCGCGGCAAACCCGCCCGGGGCCCGGTTACCACCGGTCACCGCAAAGTCACGACGGAAACTTTGAAAATACGCAAAACGGACATGGCTGCGGTTTCCGCATGCCGAAAGAGTCTCTGTCGATCCTGTCGAAGCGCGGGCGCATATCCGAGTGAACCTTGTATTAAGTGCTCGTGAAGTCTCCCGGTCTCTGGAATCGAAGGCATTCAAGGGCTCTGAGTTCCGGACTTCGATCGTCCAGATGTGGAAAACGCACCCTCTAACGTCCTGACCCATGACTCAGCTGGACGTTCGGCCTCGGGCCGGAGACACGGTAAGCGGCGTCGCCGAGGGCGACGTCCGCGGCAAGGGCCTCGGCAAGGGGTCCGTCGGACTGGTCGGAAGCGCCGTCATCGGCATCTCCACCGTCGCCCCGGTCTACTGCCTGACCTCGACCCTCGGCTCCACCGCCGGTGAGGTCGGCCTGCAGATGCCCGCGATCTTCCTCGCCGGCTTCCTCCCGATGCTCCTGGTCGCCTTCGCCTACCGCGAGCTCAACAAGGCCATGCCGGACTGCGGCACCTCCTTCACCTGGACCGTCAAGGCCTTCGGCCCGCGGATCGGCTGGATGTGCGGCTGGGGCCTGGTGATCGCGACGATCATCGTGCTCTCCAACCTCGCGGGCGTCGCCACCTCGTACTTCTGGCTGCTGGCCGGCGAGATCACGAACAACGCCTCGGTCGCGGCCCTGGACGACAACAAGCTCGTCCACATCGTCACCTGCCTCACCCTGATCGCCGTCGCGACCGCCATCAGCTACCGCGGCATGACCGCCACCAAGGGCGTCCAGTACGCCCTCGTCGGCCTCCAGCTCGTCGTGCTCGCGGTCTTCGTCGCCATGGCCTTCCAGAAGGCCTCCGCCGGGACCTTCGACACCGGCCTGGACTTCTCCTGGTCCTGGATGAACCCCTTCGCGGTCGAGTCCATGGCGGCCTTCACCGCCGGACTCTCGCTCTCGATCTTCATGTACTGGGGCTGGGACGCGTGCCTGGCCACCAACGAGGAGACCACCGGCTCGACGAAGACCCCCGGCCGCGCCTCGCTCATCGCGATGGTCGTCCTGGTCGGCTCGTACCTGGCCACCGGCGTCGCCGCCCAGATGGCCGTCGGCTCCGGCGGCGAGGGCCTCGGCCTCGCCAACGAGGAGACCTCGGGCAACGTCTTCGCCGCCCTCGCCGGCCCCGTCATGGGCCCGGTCCTCGGCATCCTGCTCTTCGTCGCCGTCCTGGCCTCCGCCGCGGCCTCCCTGCAGACCACCTTCATCCCGGTCGCCCGCACGGTCCTGGCCATGTCCACGTACGAGGCCCTGCCGGCCTCCTACGCCAAGGTCCACCCGCGCTTCAAGACCCCGGGCCGCGCCACCGTCATGGCGGGCGTCGCGACCGGCGCCTTCTACACGGTCATGACCCTGGTCAGCGAGAACGTCCTCACCGACACGATCTTCGCGCTCGGCCTGATGATCTGCTTCTACTACTCGCTGACGGCCTTCGCCTGCGTCTGGTACTTCCGCGGCGAACTGCGCCGCTCCGCCCGCGACCTGTTCTTCAAGGGCGTCTTCCCGATCCTGGGCGGCCTGCTGCTGGCCGCGGTCTTCTTCAAGACCCTCTACGACGCCTGGGACCCGTCCTACGGCTCCGGCTCCACGCTCCCCGGCCTCGACGTCGGCAACGTCTTCGTCATCGGCGTCGGCCTGCTGGCCCTCGGCCTGGTGATCATGTTCGTCACCGAGCGCCGCAGCCCGGCCTTCTTCCGCGGCGAGGTCCTGACGAAGTCGACCCCGTCCCTGGTGGTCGAGGACTGACCCTCCCCGCGCCCCTGCGCCCCGCCCGCCGAGTCATGCCCACGGCCCCGGATCGATTCCCCCGATCCGGGGCCGCGGGCGTCCATGCGGGCCGGTCAGCCCAGCACGTACTGCTCGTCCCCGAACTCGGCCACGATCTTCAGCCTGCCGCCGAGGGCCCGGACGTAGGCGGCGAGCGTCTCGACCTCGCTGCGCTCCAGCTCGCCGTTCTCGATCCGGGAACATGACTGCTGCGGCACATTACGCAAGCGTCTTGGGTCGGGGTGGCATCCCTGGGGATCACTCCTACGTGGTCGTAGGTGGTGACCCGGGGTGCGGCGGGGTCGTTGGGCCGGGCATGAACGCCATGAAGCGCACCCTCTCCGCCCTGGTCGTCTCCGGTGGCGCCGCCCTCGCACTGCTCCCCGTCACCGCGCACGCCGACGAGGCGCCCGGGCAGGCGCCCCCGGTCGTCGGCCGCGTCGTCGACATCGTCGACCACCCGACCCAGGCCGTCCAGGACACCAAGACCGCCGTGGGCGTGACCGCCCAGGCCGCCGGGTCCGCCACCCGCGCCACCGACTCCTCGCTCAGGGGCACCGGCTCGGCCCTGGCCGGCGGGCTCCCGGAGGCCCCCAAGGTCGAGTGACCCCTGCGCCCCCCGCCTCCGCCACGGCTCCCCTCCCGCAGGAGCGCCGCGGAGGCCGAGCTCTGCGACGGCGGCGCTCGTTGAGCACGGCATGATCCTCTGGCTGCTCAACCACCTCAGCACCTCTGTCATCGCCCTCCTCGTGGTCGGCGGCCTCACCGGCCTCGCCGTGGCCGGGAGCGTGGCCGCCCGCCGCCGGTTCCCGCACCTGGCCGAGGGCGAGCACAACGAGATGGTCGGGGTCGCGCTCGGCATGTTCGGCGCGATCTACGGCATCATCCTCGCGTTCGTCGTCGTCACCCTGTGGACGCAGCGGGAGAACACCGAGACCATCGTCGCCTCCGAGGCCAGCGGGCTCGCCGCGGTCGTGCGCAGCGCCGACGCCTTCCCCGCGGCCGACCGGGCACGTGTGCAGCAGGCGGTGGGCGCGTACACGCACGCCGTCGTCGAGGTGCAGTGGCCGCTGATGCGCGAGGGCCGGCCGAGCTTCGAGGCGACCGGCGCGCAGACCCACGGCCTCTACCAGGCCCTCCTGGCGTACGAGCCGCAGGGCCCGCGCGCCGAGACCTTCTACGCCGAGGCCGTCACCCGCCTGAACGACGTCAACGCGCAGCGCCGGGCCCGCGTCACCATGGCCGAGACCTCGCTGCCCGGCCTGCTCCAGGTGCTGGTGTACGGCGGCGCGCTCGTCATCGTCCCGCTCACCTTCCTGTTCGGGCTGCGCAGCCTGAAGACGCAGCTGCTCTTCGTGTCGGCGGTGGCCGGGCTGATCGGCTTCAGCCTGCTCCTGGTGGTGGCTCTGGACCGGCCGTTCGCGGGGGACCTCAGCGTCACCCCGGAGCCCTACAGGGAGGCCGCACTGGCGCAGTTCTGGGCCGCCGGCTGAGCGGGCCTCCCCGCAGCATCGTCCCGCCGCCGGACGACGCCCGTACCGGCGGGGGCCGGAACGCCGACGGGCGGCGTACGCCGACCGCCGTGTCGGCGTACGCCGCCCAGGGGCGGGACGATGCTGCGGGGGAGGCCCGCTCGCTCATACCGGTTACTTCGGGTCGCGGTTGAAGGAGCCCGCCGACCAGCGGTAGCCGAGCACCGCCAGGCCGACCGACCAGGCGACCGCGAGCCATCCGTTGTAGCCGATCTCGGTGCCGAGGAGCAGGCCGCGCAGGGTCTCGATGGCCGGCGTGAACGGCTGGTACTGGGCGATCGGCTGGAACCAGCCCGGCATCGCCTCGATCGGGGTGAACGCGCTGGAGATGAGCGGCAGCAGGATCAGTGGCATCGCGCTGTTGCTGGCGGCCTCGGCGTTCGGGCTGTTCATGCCCATCCCGACGGCGATCCAGGTGAGCGCCAGGGCGAAGAGGGCGATCAGCCCGAACGCGGCCAGCCACTCCAGGGCGGTGGCATCGGTGGACCGGAAGCCGATGGCGACCGCGACGGCGCCGACGAGGACCACGCTGGCGAGTGACTGCAGGACGCTGCCGACGACGTGTCCGACGAGCACGGAGCCGCGGTGGATCGCCATGGTGCGGAAGCGGGCGATGATGCCCTCGGACATGTCGGTGGAGACGGACACCGCGGCCCCGATGACGGTGCTGCCGATGGTCATCAGCAGGATCCCGGGTACGACGTACGCGATGTAGTCGGAGCGGTCGCCACCGCCGCCCATCCCGGCGCTCATCACGTCGCCGAAGATGTAGACGAACAGCAGCAGCAGCATGACCGGGGTGAGCAGCAGGTTCAGGGTCAGCGACGGATAGCGCCGGGCGTGCAGGAGGTTGCGGCGCAGCATCGTGGAGCAGTCGCGCACGGCGAGGGAGAGGGAGCTCATCGGACGTTCTCCTTGGACTGGTTGGGGATGGCGGCCGGGCCGGTGAGGGCGAAGAACACGTCGTCGAGGTCGGGGGTGTGCACGGTCAGCTCGTCCGCCTCGATGCCGGCGGACTCCAGCCGGTCGAGGATCGTGCGCAGTTCGCGCTGGCTGCCGTCGCTGGGGATCTGCAGTGCCAGCGCCTCGTCGTCCCGGGTGACCTCGTGCAGGGCGAGGGCCGCGGACCGGTAGGCGGCCGGGTCGGTGAAGCGGAGCCGGACGTGTCCGCCGGGGATCAGCCGCTTCAGCTCGTCGGCGGTGCCCTGGGCGGCGATCCTGCCGTCGTTGAGCACGGCGATGCGGTCGGCGAGCTGGTCGGCCTCCTCCAGGTACTGGGTGGTGAGGAAGACGGTGACGCCACCCGTGACGAGTTCGCGGATGATCTGCCACATGGTGTGGCGGCTGCGCGGGTCGAGGCCGGTGGTGGGCTCGTCGAGGAAGATGATCCGCGGGTCGCCGACCAGCGTCATCGCGATGTCGAGGCGGCGCTTCATGCCGCCGGAGTAGCTGGCGGCGGGCTTCTTCGCGGCTTCCACCAGGTCGAAGCGCTCCAGCAGTTCGCCGGTCACCCGCCGTCCCTCGCTGCGGGAGAGGTGGTGCAGGTCGGCCATGAGGAGCATGTTCTCCTCGCCGGTGATCAGGCCGTCGACGGCGGAGAACTGGCCGGTGACGCCGATCGAGGCACGGACGGCCTGCGGGGCGGCGGCCAGGTCGTGGCCGTTGATGTGGATGGCCCCGGTGCCCGGGTCCGCGCCGATGAGGGTGGAGAGGATCTTGACGGCGGTGGTCTTGCCGGCGCCGTTCGGGCCGAGCAGCGAGAAGACCGTGCCGGCGGGGACCGCCAGGTCGATGCCGTCGAGCACGACCTTGTCGCCGTAGGACTTGCGCAGCCCGTTCGCCGAGATGGCCAGGTTGGTCATGAGGAGTGCTCCTTCGGAAGCGGTGACTGCGGGTCAGTTGCTGCGGGCGGTGATGTCGCCGTAGGAGGTGGTGGCGCGGATGTCCAGGCCGGCGGCGGCGCCGTCGGTGTTCGTGAGGGCGTTGCGGACGCGGCCGTAGGCGGTGCCGGCGTCGAGGGTGGCGGAGACGCCGCGGGCAGCTCCGATGGTGATGTCGCCCGCCTGGGTGTTCAGTTCGACGGTTCCGCGCAGGGCCTCGGCGATCCGGAGGTCGCCCTTCTGGGTGGTGATCTGCGCGGAGCCGCCGAGGCGGCCGATGGCGATGTCGCCGGCCATCAGGGTGAGGTGGGCGTTCGCGGTCTCGTCGAGCTTGACGGCGCCCTGGGCGCTGTCGAGGGTGACGTCGCCGAGGCGTCCGACGCCGCGGAACTCGACGGCCGCGGTCTTCGCCTCGACGTGGGAGCCGGCGGGCAGCTGGACGGTGATCTCGACGGACCCCGGGTGGTTGCCGAGGATCCTGTTCTTCGCCGGTGCGGCGGCGATCCGCAGCACCCCGTCCTCGTAGACGGCCGTGGTCTGCTCGGCGGCCTTCACGTCGCGGCCCTTGGAGGCGTCGGCGGGAAGGATCTCGACGGTGGTGTCGGCGCGGTCGGCGGCGATGACGCGGACGAGTCCGGCGGGGACGTCCAGGACGGCGGTGATCGGGGCGGCGGTGGCGAACTTCTGCATGGTGTCTCTCCCTCGTCAGCGGCTGCGCTCCGTGCGCCCCGCGGTTTCTGATAGACGAAAAGCTACGTTGCGTTTCAGAAACTGGCAACACTCTCGTTGCGTCGAATCCTTGATATTGCAGGTCAGAGCGAGTAATTCATTGCAATGGTCTCCGGCTTAACGCAACGACGAGATGCCAGTTCGTTGCAATGAAATGGAGGTGAACGCTATAGTGGGGGCCACCAGGGACCATGAAGGAGGCCGCGATGCCGGGAGGCAGGCTCAACCAGCAGGAACGCCAGCAGATCGCCATGGGACTGGCCGACGGCCTCGCCTACGCGGAGATCGCCCGGCGCCTCGACCGTCCGACCTCGACGATCTCGCGCGAGGTGATGCGCAACGGCGGACCCAACGCCTACCGGGCCGACCTCGCCCACCGCGCCACCGAACGCCGCGCCCACCGGCGCACCCAGGCCGCCCCCCGCGGGCCGGAGGCGTCCCCGCAGGCCCACGGACGTGACCCCGAGGCGGTGCGCGAGTTCGAGGACGTGTTCACCGACGTCCTCGTCCAGGCCGGCACGCCGAAGATGATGGCCCGGGTGCTGTCCTGCCTCTACATCACGGACTCGGGCAGCCTCACCGCGTCCGAGCTCGTCCAGCGCCTCCAGGTCAGCCCGGCGTCCATCTCCAAGGCGATCGCCTTCCTGGAGGGCCAGGGCCTCGTCCGCAGGGAACGCGACGAACGCCGCCGCGAGCGCTACTTCGTCGACGAGGACGTCTGGTACCAGGCGATCATCGCCAGTGTCCGAGCGAACGCCCTGATCATAGAAACCGCACGCCAGGGCGTTGGCGTCCTCGGCCGCGAATCCCCGGCCGCCAACCGCCTGGAGAACATCGCCCGCTTCATGGACTTCGTCTCCGAGGGCATCACCCGCGCTGCCGAACAGGCCCGCGCGGTCCTCCACGCGAAGCCGGAAACACCCCCCGGCGACACCCCCTAGGGGGCGGCCGCGCGGCCTGCCGCCGCCGCGATCACCTCGTCCAGCACCTCGCGGGAGCGGATCAGATCGCCGATCATCCGGTCGATCCGCTCCCGCTCCGTGGCCAGTTCGGCCACCAGCGCCGGAGTGGCGCGCACCGACGGGCCGCCGTCCTCGTCCCGCATGCAGGGCAGGATCTGCGCGATCTTCGCGCTGTGCAGGCCGGCCGCGTAGAGCTCCTGGATCCGGATGACCCGGTCGACCGCACGCTCGGGGAAGTCCCGGTGGCCACCGGGCGTCCGGTCCGAAGCGAGCAGGCCCTGCTGCTCGTAGTAGCGCAGCGAACGCTCACCGACCCCGGTGCGTGCCGCCAGTTCGCCGATCCGCATGCCCCACCCCAGCCCTTGAACCTGACACCAGTGTCAGCTTTTACGGTACCGGCATGACGCAGACACAGCACGCCCCCGCCGCCCCCGCCGCCACTCCCGCCGCCTCCCGCCTCTTCGCATCCGCCCGCCTCGGCGGCCAGGAACTGCCCAGCCGCCTGGTGATGGCTCCGCTGACCCGCAACCGCGCCGGAGCCGACGGCGTCCCCGGCGAGCTCATGGCCACCTACTACGCACAACGCGCACCTACTACGCACAACGCGCCTCGGCCGGCCTGATCATCGCCGAGGCCAGCACCCCGAACGCCGCCGGGCAGACCTACCCGCACATCCCCGGCATCCACACCCCGGCGCAGATCGCCGGCTGGCGGCGGGTCACCGAGGCCGTGCGGGCCGCCGGCGGCCGGCAGATGTTCCTCCAGCTCCAGCACGGCGGCCGGGTCGGCCACCCCGAGACCAGCGGACACGTGCCGCTCGCCCCGTCCGCGGTGCCCTTCCCCGAGCAGCTGCACACCCCGGGCGGCCTCCGTGACGGCGTCGTACCGCGCGCCATGACCGCCGAGGACATCCGGGCCACCGTGGCCGACTTCGCGAGCGCGGCCCGGAACGCCGTCGAAGCGGGCTTCGCCGGAGTGGAGGTGCACTCCGCCAACGGGCACCTGCTGCACCAGTTCCTCGCGCGCAACACCAACCGCCGTACCGACGAGTGGGGCGGCTCCGTGGAGAACCGCATCCGGTTCACCGTCGAGGTCGTCCGGGCCGTCGCCGAGGCCATCGGCCCGGAGCGGGTCGGCGTACGCATCTCGCCCGGAGTGAACGTCAACGGGATCGAGGAGGGCGACACCGAGGAGATCTACCCGGCCCTGGTCAAAGCCCTGGCCGACCTGGCACCGGCCTACCTGCACCAGGTCCACGCCGACCCCGGCCGGCCCGCCTTCGCACAGATCCGCCGGGACTGGCCCGGCACCCTGATCGCCAACCCGGCGCTCTCCCGCGAGGAGGTCGCGGCCGACGGCGGCAAGCGGCAGGGCGAACGCCTGCTCGCCGAGGGCGCCGATCTCGTGGCACTGGGCCGGGGCTTCCTCGCCAACCCCGACTTCGTCGAGCGGCTGCGCACGGACGCGCCGCTCAACGAGCTCCGCCCCGAGTTCCTGATGCACGTACAGGGCGCGGAGGGCTACACCGACTACCCGGCCCTCGGAGCCTAGGACCTGACCGGGCCCTCACGCCGCCGGTCCGTGCGCGATCAGGGCCAGTCGTCCGTGACGGGGTACATGTCGGCGAAGGGGCAGGGCTCACCGGTAGCAGGGTCCAGTCCGGCCCTGAGCCGTCGATGCTGCTCCCGCCAGCTGACGAAGGTGTCCGTCCGCTTCCAGAGCGACGCGTCGCCCAGCGGGCAGGCGTCGAACTGGCCCAGCATCATGCGGGTGATGAACTGGACCATGGTGCAGTCGAACAGGGCCCAGGCCGACTCGCCCCACACGTGGTGCCGGCGCCAGGCTATGACGGGCCACCGGTCCGGGTCCGGGCCGTCCATGAGCCAGGCCATCTCGTTGGCGTTCATTCCGGAACCCCAGGGCAGGACGGCATCCGCACCCAGCGTCACGCCCGGGACTCCCGAGTCCTGCTCCCAGAGCCCGCGCAGGCCGTCCGTCATGCCTGCGATATGGCACCCTTCCCACCCGCGCACGTCGCTCGGGAGCGGGGGCAGGATGACGAGGTCTCCGAGATCGCCCACGCCGTACGTGTCCAGCAGCGCCTTGTAGTCACTCGGCAGCCCGGTGCCCAGCGCGGCCTCGGCCGCGGCCCAGTCGATCCGCTCGCCGCCGGCGAAGTCCGCCGGTACGAGGTCGACGAGTACGGCCACGTCAGGATGAACGCCCATGTGAAGCCCCTTGAGGTCAGTGGCCAGTCACCCTAGTGGTGCGTGCCGACACCGCTGCCCCGGGCGGCCGCGGGCCGGCCTACGAGGACGCCGCGGCCTGGCCCCAGGTGCGCGAGCAGAGGACCAGCCGGTAGCCGTCGGGGTCGGCGACGGTGACTCCCCACTCGTCCCAGTACGGGTTGTGGGCGGCGACGCGGGTCCCGCCGTGCTCGACGAGGCGCTGGACCAGGGCCTCGTCGGGAGCCTCGCCGAGGTAGACGACGAACAGGTCGTCGACGGTGGGCGCGGGCAGGATCGGGTTCGAGGCGTCCCGCGTGAGCTCGAAGTGCCAGCCGCCGCCGGCCGGTCCGACCATCAGCAGGTCGTGTTCCCCGGGCTTGCTCTCGGCGCTGCGCCACTGCACCTGCAGCCCGAGCCCGTCGACGTAGAACCGCTCGGCGGCCCCCAAGTCGAGGGAGGGCCGGGCCACGCGGACATGAGCATGTGAATCGATCATGCCCGTCAGACTACGAAACCCCGCCGTGGCAGGGCTGGTTGGGGAGGCCGCTGCGCGGCCGGTCCGGCGGCCGGAGCCCCGTGGGACGGGCCCCGGCCGCCGGACGCCGGTCGTCAGGCGCCCAGGTGGTAGGCCTTCGCCCACTCCTTCTCGCCCTCGGCCTCGCAGTTGTCGGCGTACAGGGGGCCGATCTTCGCCGGAATGCCGGCGAAGGAGGAGCAGTTCTTCGCGAAGGCCTTGTGCCCGGCGGAGAAGCCCTCGATGTCGACGCCGTCGTTGGCCAGGGCCGCGCCGGCGCCGCCCAGCAGGATGCCGGCAGCCAGGACGGACGCCGTCAGGGCAGAGCGAATACGCATGACACTCTCCTAAGAAGTTCGATCGACGCGCCGGACAGACGGCACGCGACCGGATCAACATCACGGAGAGTTCACGGGAAACGGTGTTTCACCCCAATGGCGGTCACCCTGTGTAGCGCATGAGGGGCGCTCAAGGGCGCGTCAGGGGCGCGCGACGACCCCGACCACCCCGGCCAGGAAGGCCCCCCAGCTCGTGGCCGCGACGGCCAGCTCGGGGCCGGCCGTCACCTTGGAGTCCCGGACGTGGACGGAGTCCGCGCACGCGGCGACCTCGACGCAGTCGTCGCCCTGGCTGCCGCTGTACGTGGACTTGTTCCAGGAGAGGGCGACTTCGACGCAGCTGTCACCCTGGCTGCCGCTGTAGGTGCTCTTGAACCAGCGCAACTCGGAGCTGTTCACAGGGATCCTCGCATTCGCATCAACAGGGCCCTGTTGTCCGCAGGATTGAGGGCCTGGATGCGAAGTTTGGCATACCGCTGGTGGAGCAGGCTGATGTCTTTCGGGTCCGAAATCACCTGTCCCGTCTGCTGTCCCTCGGTGTACCCGAGCCACTCGTGCTCATCGGTTTCCAGGAGCTGGAAGGGGCCGTCGGTGCCCGCGTGTTGCGGGCTGACCGTCGGCATGATCTGGATGTCGACGTTGGGGAGTTGCCCGCATTCCAGCAGCCGGTCGATCAGCTCCCGCGTGACCTCCGGGCCGCCCGTCCGCCGTTCGATCAGCGACTGCTCGATGACGAAGCTGAACAGGATGTACGGGATCCGGTACAGCAGTTTCTGGCGCGCCATCCGCACCGCCACCCGGGCGTCGGCCTCCTCAGGGGTCGCCAGGGGCGGGACGTTGTCGATGAGGGCGCGGGCGTAGGACTCCGGCTGGAGGAGCCCTGGGACCGAGCGGCACTCGTACGTGTTGAGGATGACGGCGCCCGCCTCGTGCTCCGCCCACCGCCGGAACCAGGACGCCAGCCCGCGCCGCCGCGACAACTGCCGGGCCGCGATGATGATCACGCCGTGCGCGTTCAGCGCCGCATCGCACTTGTTGACGAACTTCTGCGACGGGTGGCGGCGTCCCTGTTCCACCGAGCCGACGTACTGCACCGAGTAGCCGACCAGGACGGCCAGTTGTTCCTGGGTCAGGCCGGCCCGCTTTCGCGAGGCCTTGACCGTCTCGCCGAAGCTGCGCAGGCTGTCATCCGGTTCGACCTCGTCGTCGCCGCTGTCGTCGGCACTCACCATGGCGGTCACCTCCGCGAAAAATGTTCACGCACCGTGACTCGCACTGTCCAGGGAGTGAACTCGTACAGATGGTTTGTACGAGTTCGCTTGGTGTCGAACGACCCTGGCCGCACGGGATGTTGGCGCCATGACCGCACCTTCCGGCCCGGCCCGGACCCTCGTACGCGTGTTCACTCAGCGTTTCAGCTGCACCCGGCGCGGGGCGCGCCTCGCCCGCCAGCTGGCCCTCGTGGAGCTCCATGACTGGGGCATTCCGGAGACCACCGCGCTCTCCGCCGACGCCGGGCTCCTCGTCGCCGAACTCGCCGCCAACGCCGTCCTGCACGGGCATGTGCCCGGGCGGGACTTCGAACTCCGGATGACCCTGCTGGAGGGGGTCCTGCGCATCGAGGTGTCAGACGCCCGACGCGACCGCCGGCCCGCCCTGCGCCCGCACGCCTACCAGGCCGAATCCGGCTACGGGCTCCGCATCGTCGACGCCGTCGCCGCCGACTGGGGGGTCGGGGACCGGCTGGTCGGCAAGACGGTCTGGGCCGAGCTGACGCACCGCGCGGGGGTGCGGACGTAGCCGCTCGTGGCCGGCCCGTACGCCGTTGCGGCCCCTGCCCGCCGATGCCGCGCGGGCACGGGACGCGGTCCTGGGAGATGGCCCTCGGGCCGGGCCAGGACCCCCGGCGGCTGGGCGAGGGCGAGGCCTACGGCTTCGGTACGGACGGCGCGACGGGGGCCTTCGCCGACGCCCGGGCGTGGGGGTCGCTCCAGCGGCGCTTCGGGACGGCCGTCGAGGACCGCGAAGACGGGGGCTGGGCGCGGGAACCCGGCTCCGCGTTCTTCCTCCGGACCCGCGAGCCCGCCTCCGGCGCCGAGCTGGCCGCGTTCGCGGTGACCTCGGACGGGAGCCATCCCGTCTGGGTGGGCAGATCCGCCGACGGGCACGTGGTCGGGGTGGTGGTGCTGGTGGACGGGATGCCCGCGCCGGCGGCGCCCTGACCGCCGGCCCCGGTCAGGGGCGCCAGCGGGGGACCTCGTCGTCGGGGGTGTCGGGGCTCGCGAAGTGGAAGGGGACGCCCAGGTATTCGGCCAGCTCGGTACCCGCACGGGTGGCGGCCACCGCCGAGGGGTGGCGGCCGCCGGTGTCGGCGTCGCCCAGGGCGCGTTGCGCCGTGCCCCAGTAGATCGTGGCGAGGCACTTCTCCCCGTCCGGCTCCTCCGCGATGGCCAGCAGGTTCACGAACCAGTCGTGCACGGTGTCCCCGTCCCAGACCGCCTCGATCGCCACCACCCGGCCCGGGACGCCGTGGGCGAGGGCGGCGAGCGAGTCGAAGTCGACCGGGGAGTCGGGCGTACGCGCCACCCGGTCGCCGAGGTGCTCGTAGCGCGCGTTCACGATCCGCTGGGCCTGGTGCAGGCCGACGCCCCAGGCGCGGCCGGCGTCCCACACCAGCTTGACCGCCGGCAGGAGGGCGTCCTGGAGGACGTATCCGTCGGTCTGCGCGCGGATGCCCTCCGGGAGTGCCGCCCACTGGTTCTCGGTCTCCCGGTCCACGCCGTCCGCCCCCCGGTTCGTCATGGCGTCATGATCGGCAGGGCGGTGGCGCGGCGTCGAGGGGATTTCGGCGGCCCGGCGGCCCGGCAGCCCGACGGCCCGGTCAGAGGTACTGGGCGAACTGGTCCAGGGTGCGCAGGACTTCCGGCTTCGGGGCGGAGGGGAGCTGGAGGACGACCTCCTCGATGCCGAGGTCCGCGTAGTGGCTCATCTTGCCGGGGGAGGGCTGGACGGCGTACGGGACCACCTGGAGGGTCTTCGGGTCGCGCCCGGCGGTCTCCCAGACCCGGCGCAGCACCGGCAGGGACTCGGTGAGGCCGCCGCCGCCGATGGGGAGCCAGCCGTCGGCGTGGTCGGCGATGGCGGCGAAGAGCTTGGGGCCGGCCGCGCCGCCGATCAGGGTGCGCGGGCCGTACAGGGGCGCGCCGGGGCCCAGTTCGCGCGGGGCCTGGACGGGCTTGGGGTAGGCGGTGCTGGCCTGGACGGAGCAGTACTGGCCGACGTACGCCGTGGGCTCGGGGGACCACAGGGCGCGCATCAGCGCCATCCGGTCGCGGACGAGGTCGCGGCGGGTGCGCCACTCGACGCCGTGGTCGGCGGCCTCCTCGACGTTCCAGCCGTAGCCGATGCCGAGGGTGAGGCGGCCGTGGGAGAGGTGGTCCAGGGTCGCCACCTGCTTGGCGAGGTCGATCGGGTCGTGCTGGGCGACCAGGGTGATGCCGGTGCCGAGGTGGAGCCGGTCGGTGACGGCGGCGGCCTGGCCGAGGGCGACGAAGGGGTCCAGGGTGCGCCCGTACATCTCGGGGAGTTCACCGCCCATGGGGGCGGCGGTCTCCCGGCTGACCGGGATGTGGGTGTGCTCCGGGAGGTAGAGGCCGGAGAAGCCGCGCTCTTCGAGGCTGTGGGCCAGCCGGACGGGGGAGATGGTGCGGTCGGTGAGGAAGATGGTCGTGGCGATCCGCATGGGTTCTGGCACCTCCGAGACGTGGGACCCGCCACGGTACGGGCTGGACCCGCGAATGTTGAGGGGGCGTCAGGTGCCGGGGGCGGGGTTCAGCCGCGCGGGTAGCGGGCCAGCCAGCCCGGCGCGGCGGCGGTGGGGCTGTGCAGGCTCGGGCCCTGGGTCATCTCCAGGGCGAAGTCGTCGGCGATCTCCAGCAGCGCGGCGCGGCCTTCGAGCTCGGCGAGCCAGGCGGCCGGCAGGGCCGTCTCCCCGTGCAGGGCGCCGAGCAGGGCCCCGCACAGCGCGCCGGCGGCGATGGAGTCGCCGCCGTGGTTGACGGCGAGGCGCAGGCCCTGCGGGACGTCCTCGGCGACCAGGGCGCAGTAGACGGCGGCGGCGAGCGCTTCGGTGGCGTCGGATCCGTCTCCCGCCTCGCCGGGGGCCAGGGCCGCGACGGCCTCGGGGCCGGGCGAGCCCTGGGTGACGGCGGCCAGGGCGCGCTGGAGGGCGTCGGTGACGGGCTGGTGCCCGGGGCGGGCGCCGAGCAGGCCCAGGGCGCGCTGGACGGCGGAGTCGAGGGAGTCGCCGCGGATCAGGCCGTGGACGATGACGGCGACGGCTCCGGCCGACAGGTGGGCGACGGGGTGGCCGTGGCTCTGCGCGGCGCACTCGACGGACAGCTGGAGGACGAGGGCGGGCTCCCAGCCGACCAGCAGTCCGAAGGGCGCGGAACGGGAGGCCGCGGCCGCGTCGCGGGCGGTGGGGTTCTTCGGCTGGTCGAGGGTGCCGAGGACGTCGTCGGCGAAGCCGGTCAGGCAGGCGCGGTGCGGGGCGCGGCGGGCGTAGAGCCACTCCTGCTGCGCGAGCCAGCCGTTGTCCTTGCGGCGCTCGTCGGGGCCCCAGTCGTGCTGGGTGGCGGCCCAGCGCAGGTACGCGCGGTGGATGTCGGTGGGCGGGTGCCAGGCGCCGGTGTCGCGGCGCACGTGGGCCCGGATCAGCCCGTCCACGGTGAAGAGGGTCAGCTGGGTGGCGGCGGTGACCCGGCCGCGGCGCCCGAGGGCGGGGGCCGGACCGGTCAGGCCGTCGGGGCCGTGGGCCTCGCGGAGGGCGGCGAGGGAGAGGCCGGCGGCGGGTGCGCCGAGGGCGTCGCCGAGTGCGGAGCCGAGGAGGGTGCCGCGGACCCGGCCGCGGAAGTCCTGCTGCTCGGCGCGGCCCCAGAGGCCGGTGACGATGCCGTGGCCGAGCGTACGGTTCGCCCCGGCCCGTTCCGCGCCGCCGCGTACGGGACCGCTGCCGCCCGCCGGTCCGGCGCCGGTGCCGGCCGGGGCGGCGTGGACGTGCAGGGGTGCGGCGGGGGCGTCGCTGCCGTGACTCGCGCCCGGGGCCGGGCCGTCGGGGCGGGCGCCTGACCCGTGGACGCTGCCCCCGGGGCCGGGGAGGCCTGAGGCGGCGTGGACGTGCAGGGGTGCGGCGGGGGCGTCGCTGCCGGGACTCGCGCCCGGGGCCTGGGGGGCCGGGGCGGCAGCGGGGGCGGACGAGGGGGCGGCTTCCGCCGGGCCCGTTTCCGCCGGGTCGGCGTGGACGTGCAGGGGGCCGCCGGGCCCGGTGTCCTGCGGGCTCCCGGCCGGGGGCTGCGGTCCGTGGCCGCCGAGCGGGGCGTGGCCGCCGAGCGGGGCGTGGCCCGGGGCGGTGGCCGCGTGGCCGACCACCGGGCCGGGAGCGGGCGGTGCGGTCCGCGGGCCGCCGGAACCGCCGTTCGTACCGTTCACTGCGTCCATCCCCGGCACCGAGCCCCCCCGCTGACCAGTCCGATCGATGCCGGCGTCCCTACCCGTACCCGCCGCGCACGCGAACCCGCACTGTAGTGGACAGGATCGGTCGAATCCGGAAGTGGTCGGCCAAGGGGCCGGGAAACGAACGCAGATCAGCCAGAATGCGAAGACTTCCAGCCGCAATCCGCGTGGTGGCACGTTTTGCCAGTCGCCTTCGAGCCGGTCGTTTTCGGTCACGCCTCGTTCATCGGACGTTCGCCGCGGCCGCCCAGCCTCGGAGCCATGAAGAAGGCACTCCTCGCCGCGACCGCCGTCGCCTCCGCATTCGCCGCCTCCCTGGCCGCGGCCCCGCTCGCCTCCGCCACCGGCTGGGACCGGCCCGACCGGTCCGCCGTCCCGTTCACCGAAGCCACCGTCACCGCCGGAGCCGACGGCTCCTTCACCCTCCGGTGGAAGGCCCGCGGCACCGACCGGGTCGAGATCCGCGCGAACGGAAAGGTCGTCGCGAAGGGCGGATCCCGCGGCCAGGCCGTGGTCAAGGGCCTGCCCGCCGCCGACCGCCAGTGGTTCGACTTCAAGCCCGGCCGCGGCCAGGGCCTGCGCCTCGCCGACCGCCTGATCAAGCTGGACGGCACCGCCAACTTCCGCGACGCCGGCGGCTACCGCACCAGCACCGGCCAGTGGGTCAAGATGGGCGAGATCTACCGCTCCGACGCCCTGAACAAGCTGACCGAGAACGACCTGGCCAAGCTGCAGCGCCTGCGCGTCAGGACGGTCTTCGACCTCCGCATGGAGGACGAGCGCAGCAAGGACGCCGACAAGGTGCCCACGGGCACCACCTACGTCGTCGCCGACGTCTTCGCGGGCTCCGGCTCCTTCCAGACCATGCCCCGCACCCCCGACGAGGCCGTCAAGGCCATGGTGGACGCGGAGCGGGCGATGGTCTCCGGCGCCGGCGGCAAGAAGGCCTACACCCAGGTCTTCGAAGGCATCGAGCGCGACCGCAGCCGCTCCGTCCTCTTCCACTGCACCGCCGGCAAGGACCGCACCGGCTGGGCGAACGCCGCGCTGCTGACCGCCCTCGGCGTGCCCCGCGAGACCGTCGAGGCCGACTACCTGGCCAGCAACGACTACCGCAAGGCCGCCAACGACGCGATCCTCTCCCACCTGCCCGCCCAGCAGGCCGCCGTCTACAAGCCGCTGCTCGACGTGCGCCCCGAGTACCTGAACGCCGGCTTCGACGAGGTCACGGCGACGTACGGCTCCTTCGACCGCTACCTCAGGAACGGGCTCGGCATCGACTCCCGCGAGCTGAAGGAGCTCAAGAAGGACCTCCTGGTCGGCTGATCCCCGTCAGCGCGGAGGGGAGCCGGTGCCCAGGATCCCCTCCGCGCGTGCGTCCGCGCTCAGTCCAGTACGGGCAGCAGCTCGGGCAGGTGCCCGTCCGAGGCGCGGGCGGCGTCCTGCCGCTCCCGCGGCACCTCCCCGTACAGCGTCGTACGGGCCTTCGCGGGCCGCCCGGCCGCCTCCGCCACGGCGATCAGGTCCTGCACCGACTTGTACGAGCCGTAACTCGACCCGGCCATCCGCGAGATGGTCTCCTCCATCAGCGTCCCGCCCAGGTCGTTGGCCCCGGACCGGAGCATCTCGGCCGCGCCCTCGGCCCCCAGCTTCACCCAGCTCGTCTGGATGTTGGGGATGTGCGGGTGCAGCAGGATCCGGGCCATCGCCGTCACCGCCCGGTTGTCGCGGACCGTCGGGCCCGGCCGCGCGATGCCCGCCAGGTACACGGGCGCGTTGGTGTGGATGAACGGCAGCGTGACGAACTCCGTGAAACCACCGGTCTGCTGCTGGATCCGGGACAGCGTGCGGAAGTGGCCGAGCCAGTGCCGCGGCTGGTCCACGTGCCCGTACATCATCGTGGACGAGGAGCGGATCCCGAGCTCGTGCGCGGTGGTGACGACGTCGATCCAGTCCGCCGTCGGCAGCTTGCCCTTGGTCAGCACCCAGCGGACCTCGTCGTCCAGGATCTCCGCCGCCGTACCCGGGATCGAGTCCAGGCCGGCCTCCTTGGCCGCCGTCAGCCAGTCCCGTACCGACATGCCCGTGCGGGTCGCGCCGTTGACGACCTCCATCGGAGAGAAGGCGTGCACGTGCATGCCCGGCACCCGCTGCTTCACCGCCCGCGCGATGTCGAAGTAGGCCGTCCCGGGCAGGTCCGGGTGGATGCCGCCCTGCATGCACACCTCGACCGCGCCCACCTCCCAGGCCTGGGCGGCCCGGTCGGCGACCTGGTCGAGGGAGAGGGTGTAGGCGTCGGCGTCCGTGCGGCGCTGCGCGAAGGCGCAGAAACGGCAGCCGGTGTAGCAGACGTTGGTGAAGTTGATGTTCCGCGTGACGATGTACGTGACCTCGTCGCCCACGACCGACCTGCGCAGGTCGTCTGCGATGCGGCACAGGGCGTCGAGGGCCGCGCCGTCCGCGTGCAGCAGCGCCAGCGCCTGCGCGTCCGTCAGCTTCGTCGGATCGTCGGCGGCCTGCGCGAGGGCGCCCCGTACGTCGGTGTCGATGCGCTCGGCCACCATCCCGGGCGCGGCAGCCTCCCGCAGCGCCTCCCAGTCCCCGTACACCTCGTCGAAGTCGTCGCGGCGGTCGCCGGTACGGCCCTCGGTGTCGATGGTGGCGTGCAGGTCGGTGCGCCCGTACGCGGTGAAGCCCTCGTCCGGCTCCTGCCACGGCCGGCCCTCGACGGCGGCGCTCTCGTCGGCCAGCCCGGTCTCCGGGTCGGCCAGTGCCCGTACGTGCGGCAGCAGCCGCGGGTCCAGCCAGGGCTCGCCGCGCCGCAGGAACTCCGGGTAGATCGTGAGGCGTTCGCGCAGCTCGAAACCGGCGGCGGCGGTCCGCGCGGCCAGCTCCTCGATGTGCGGCCACGGCCGCTCGGGGTTGACGTGGTCGGGGGTCAGCGGGGACACCCCGCCCCAGTCGTCGATGCCCGCTCCGATGAGGAGCGCGTACTCGGCGTCCACCAGGTTCGGCGGGGCCTGGATCCGGGCGCTCGGTCCCAGGATGTGCCGCGCGACGGCGATGGCGGCGGCCAGCTCCTCCAGCTCCGCGTCCGGCATGCCGCGCATGGCGGTGTCCGGCTTGGCGCGGAAGTTCTGGACGATGACCTCCTGGACGCCGTGGTAGGCACGCTGGATCCGGCGGAGTTCGAAGAAGGCGTCGGCGCGCTCCTCGTAGGACTCGCCGATGCCGATCAGCACGCCGGTGGTGAAGGGCACGTTGGACCGCCCCGCGTCCTCCAGCACCCGCAGCCGCACCGCCGGGTCCTTGTCGGGGGAGCCGTGGTGGGGGCCGCCCGGCTCGGACCACAGGCGGGTCGCGGTGGTCTCCAGCATCATGCCCATGCTGGGCGCGACCGGCTTGAGGCGCTGGAGGTCGGACCAGGACAGGACGCCGGGATTGAGGTGCGGCAGCAGGCCGGTCTCCTCCAGGACCCGGATCGCCATGGCGCGCACGTAGGCGAGGGTGTCGTCGTAGCCGTGCGCGTCGAGCCACTCGCGGGCCTCGGGCCAGCGGTCCTCCGGACGGTCGCCGAGGGTGAACAGCGCTTCCTTGCAGCCCATCGCCGCCCCCTGGCGGGCGATGTCGAGCACCTCGTCGGGGGAGAGGTACATCCCGTGGCCGCTCTTGCGGAGCTTTCCGGGGACGGTGACGAAGGTGCAGTAGTGGCACCTGTCCCGGCAGAGGCGGGTGAGGGGGATGAAGACCTTACGGGAGTAGGTGATGACACCGGGCCGCCCGGCGGCGGCGAGCCCGGCGTCCCGCACCCGTGCCGCGGAGGCGGCGAGGTCCCCCAGGTCCTCGCCGCGCGCCTGGAGGAGTACGGCCGCCTCGGTCGCGTCGAGCGCGACGCCGTCGCGGGCCCGCCGGAGCGCGCGGCGCATCGCGTTGTCGGTCGGAGCGTCACTCGGAGTGGTCATGGGCCGAGCATACGATCCGGTGATCCGGCGGTGGAGAGGGTCACCTCATCAGCTCACCGGCGTTGACCAGCAGAGACTGGCCGGTTACCGCCCTGGCCCGGTCGGAGGCGAGGAAGGCGACGGAGTCGGCGACGTCCCCGTCGGTGGCCAGATCGGGCAGCGCCATCCGCTGGGTGAGGCGGGCGTGCACCTCGGCCTCGGGCACCCCTTCGGTGTGGGCGGTGAAGGTGACGAAGGCCTGCACGGGCGGGCCCCACATCCAGCCGGGCAGCACGGTGTTGACGCGGATCCGGTGCGGGCCGAGCTCGCGGGCCATGGAGTACATGGCCGAAGTCAGCGCCCCCTTGGAGGCGGCGTAGGCGGCCTGCTGCACCTCGTTGGGTGCGGCGACGGCCGACTGCGTCCCGACGATCACCACGGACCCGCCGCGCTCCTTGAGTGCGGGCAGGCAGGCGCGGGTCATCTTCAGCGTCCCCAGCAGGTTGACGTCGATGATCTGCTGCCAGGTCCCGAAGTCGGCGTCCTGGAGGCCCCCGAAGTACGAGTCCCACGCGGCGACGTGCACGACGGCGTCGATCCGGCCGAAGCGCGCGAGCGCGAGCTCGGCGAGGGCCCCGCACTGGGCCTCGTCGGTGATGTCGGTGGCCCGGTAGGCGGTGTGCGCTCCGTCGGGGTCGATCTCGGCGGCGGATTTGGCGAGATTCGCCTCGGTCCGCGCCCCGAGCACGGCGTTCCCGCCGTCGCGCACGACGGTGGCGGCCACCTGATGCCCGAGCCCGGCCCCGACCCCGGAGACGACGACGGTCTTCCCTTGCAGCAGCATGACGGACCTCCGGGCACGGTTGATCTGACGGTGCGTCAGGCTACGGTGTGCGGGCGGTGGTGTGAAGGGGCGGGGAGGCGGGGACCCGGCGGGGCGCGGGGCGTCCCGTAGGGTGCCCTTGATCGTTTTGGCATCGGGGGTACGGGACATGAGCAGGCACGCCGCGATGCGGACGGCGGTGGCGATCGCGCTGGTGCTGCTCGGCGGGCTCGGCGCGGGCTGCGGACCGGGGGGCGGCGGACCGGGGGGCGGCGGACCGGCCTCACCCGCCACCAGTTCCACGGCGGGCGCGGCGGGCACGGCGGGTGCGGCGGGCACGGCGGGCGGGCCCGGCGCGCAGGGGAGCACGGCGCCCGGACCGGCCGCCGGCAAGCTCGAACCCGACCCCGGCACCCGGCCCACGACGGTCGGACTTCCGGTGATGGAACAGCTGGAGTGCGACGAGGGGAGCTCCACCGTCCGCTTCGGCGACGGCAAGGACCTGCGCGTCTCCGGCGTGGACGGCCTGTCCCCGCGTTCGAGCGGCCGGAACGAGACCGTGACCACCTGCTGGGGCTTCCCGGTCATCAGGCTGACCAAGTCCGGCAAGACGGTGTCGGCGCCGGACCTCATCGCCCGAACGGAGCTCTTCCACACCGTGCCGGATCCGATGGCTGCCGCACAGCAGGCGATGGCCGCCGCCCTGCCGCCCGGCGGCGAGCGGAAGACGGTCGGCGAGCCGACCGTCGCAACCGCCGGAACCCTGGCGGTCGCCTGCCGGCACAACCTCGCCGACGGCTTCCCCATGGCCAGCTGCTTCTGGGCGAGCTACGGCGCGGTCGGCGCGATCGACTACTTCCCGCCCGGCGGCACGGACTACCTCTCCATGAAGCAGGCGGTGGACCGGACCAAGGAGTTCGCGGGCACGGCCCTGCGCGACACCACCGCCCACTGACACCCGGGCCGCCGGCCCCGCCGGGCGCCGTGCCGGTCAGCCGCGCCCGGCGAGCAGGGCCCGTACGTGTGCGGTGCCGCCGCGTCACGGATGACCGGCCGGCACCTCCCCGGCCGGCCCCTCGGCCCGGTGCACCGCGACCACGGCCCGGGCCACGGCGTGACCCGACGGGGAGGCCCGCAGGATCTCCAGGACGAGCCCCACGGTCAGGTCCTCGCCCACGACGACGAGCGAGTCGGCGAGGAGTCCGACTCCACGTTCACGACGCGCGGGCGCGCAGTACGCGGGCGATGTCGACGTCCGTCGTGAGCGCGCTCAGCCGGGGCGGGGTCCGTGAGTCGTCCAGCACGACGGCGTGGAGACGGTCGCCGACCCGCGGAGGGGGTACGTCCGACGACCACCAGGACGGATGCTTGGCCTGGTCGACGAACCCCGTGACACCGTCGGCATCGACCTGCGACCCGTACGGGGCGACGGCCGTGACGACGACATCGACCTCCTGGTGATCCACCAGCGACATTCGGAACTCCCCCAGGGCGGACCAGGTGGCCGCACCCACACTCTCGGCTGCCGATCGCGACCGCCCAGCCGGGAAGGCCGTCGCCGACCGGAACCGTGCCGGCCCCCAGGCGGAGCGGAACCCTCGCTGTGACCGGTCGAAGCCTACCGAGATCCCGCAGGGCGGGGTGTCCAGATTCTGGTGGACCCACCCGTCGACCGGGTGTTCTGTGCGGGTGCTGCCCGTGGTGGTGGGGGCGGGTTCGCGTCGACGGTCGATCCGGTTCGGGAGATGATCGGAGATGACCCGGCACGAGGCGAGGACGTGAGGGCATGGCACTCCCGCATACTTCCGGCCCGCCCCGGCGGGCTCGGCTGTGGGCCCTGCTGGCGGTGGCCTGTGCGGTGCTCGCGGCGCTGACCCTGGTGGCCGAGGGGGTCATCGGGGGGCTGCTCGTCCTCGTCGTCGGGGTGGCCGGGGCCGCGCTCACGGCCATGGGGACCTGGTGGGTGGTGTCCCACCGCGGGGCCGTACGGCTGGTCGGCACGCTGCTCGTGGTGGGTGCGCCCGTGGCCATCCTGCTCATCTACGCCCGGGCGGACCTGTGGCCCACGGCGCTGCTCGCCATCGCGCTCTGGGCGGCCGCCGTCGCCTGCGCGCGGACCGCGCTGCGGGCCGCCCGGCGGCCCGACGGCATGCGGGCCGCCACACGGGCCGACGCCCCGCGGAGCCCGGTTCTGATCATGAACCCGAAGTCCGGCGGCGGGAAGGTCGGCCGCTTCGGCCTCGTCGAGAAGGGGGAGGCACTCGGCGCCCGGGTGGTGCTCCTGGACCCGGAGGTCGTGACGGACGTCGCCGCCCTCGCCCGGCAGGCGGTGGCCGAGGGCGCGGACCTGCTCGGGGTGGCCGGCGGCGACGGGACCCAGGCCCGGGTGGCCGAGGTGGCCGCCGAGTACGACCTGCCGTTCCTCGTGATCTCCGCGGGCACCCGCAACCACTTCGCCATGGACCTCGGACTGGACCGCGAGGACCCGGCCCGGTGCCTGGACGCGCTGACCGACGGCGAGGAACTCAGGATCGACCTGGGGGTCGTGGGCGGCCAGACCTTCGTCAACACGGCCTCCTTCGGCGTCTACGCGGAGATCGTGCAGCGACCGGAGTACCGGGACGCCAAGGCGGACTCGGCGCTCGCCGCCCTGCCCGACCTCCTCCTCGGATACGCCGGCACCACCCTCGACGCGGTGACCGACGAGACGCGGCTGGAGGCCCAGCAGGCGCTGCTGGTCAGCAACAATCCGTACTCGTCCCCCGAACCGATGGGGGCCCGCCGGTCGCGGCTCGACCTCGGCGAGCTCGGGGTCGTCGGGATCCGGGTGAACAACGCCGCCCAGGCGGCCGACGTGGCACTGCGCGGGGCGAAGGCGGCGGGCCTGCACCTGCTCACCTCCCGCCAGGTCGTCGTCCGATCGGCGGCGGAACGCATCGCCGTCGCCGTGGACGGCGAGGCGCTCACCATGCCCACGCCCGTGACCTGCACCATCCGCCCGGGGGCCCTGCGCGTACTGGTTCCCCGGCTCCGCCCGGGGGCCCCGCCGTCCGCCCCGCCCATGCAGTGGGGCGAGGTCCTCGCCCTCGCCTTCAGCCGTCCCGCGGCGGGCCCGGCCGGCTGAAGCCCGGGATGCCCGACCTCCGGTACGGCGTCACAATGGGCCTGACCCGGTGCTCGTAGCGGAATGGAGACATCCGTGAAGGACCTCAAGTTCGAGCAGAAGAGTTCCCTTTCCCGTCTCGAAGCCGCCGATCAGCTCGCCGCGCTCGCCGAGGCACTGCGCCACGGCGGCAACGCCGAACTGGAACTCGGCCCCGGGAAGATGAGCCTGCGCGTCCCCGACGAACTCCGCACCGAGATCGAGGTCGAGGTCGGCGACGGGGAGATCGAGATGGAGATCGAGCTCAAGTGGCCCACCAGGCAGGCCGGGGCCGCGTGACGGCGCCCCCGGAAGGCGGCCCGGAGCCGGCCCCGGAGGGCCCGGAGGGCGCCCCGCGGCGGGTGGCCGGGCGCGGCGACTACACCGGCGCCGTCTACGGCTCCCTGCTCGCCGCCTCCGTGGTGGTCGGAGCCGGGACGCTCGGCGAGTACCCGCGGCTGGAACTCGTCGCGCTGCTGCTGGGCACGGGGGTGGTGTTCTGGGCCGCGCACGTCTTCGCCCGCCTCTTCGGGGAGCGCATGGTGCACCACCTGAGCTGGGGCGTGGTGCGCAGTACGGCCCGGGAGGAGCGCCCGATCATCAAGGCGGCGGTCCCACCGGCCGTCGCCGCGCTCATCGCCCCGTTCTTCGGCCTGGGGCACCAGGGCATCGTGTGGCTGGCGCTCATCGTCGCCCTCGTCGGCCAGGTCGGCTGGGCCACCGTGGCCGCCGCCCGCGCCGGGGCGTCGCGCCGGATGATGATGCTGGCCGGCGCGATCAACCTCTTCCTCGGGGTCCTCATCGTGCTGCTCAAGGTCGCCCTCCAGCACTGACGTCAGCGGCGTCGCTCACGTCACCGGAGCTGCTTGCGCCCGTACTCCTCCAGTGCCGCGCCGAGCCGGCCGACGCCTTCGGTGATCTCGGACGGCGTGTGCGTCGTGAAGGAGAGGCGCAGGGTGCGCGGGTCCGGGGCGGCGGCGTAGAAGGGAGCGCCCGGGACGAAGGCGACGCCGTGGGCGACGGCCGTCCTGAGGAGGTCCGCCGCGTCGTGGTCCTCCGGCAGGCGGGCCCAGACGAACATGCCGCCCGCGGGCAGGTTCCAGTCGCAGTCCGCCTCCAGGGTCCGGCTCAGGGCACTCTGCAGGGCGTCGCGGCGCTCGCGGTAGGCCGTCCGGACCGTGGCTATGTGCGCGTCGAGGTCGACGGCCGCGAGGTAGTGCGCCGCGGCCAGCTGGTCCACCGTGGAGGTGTGGAGGTCGGCCGCCTGCTTCGCGACCACCGCGGCCCGCCGCAGTGCCGCCGGGGCCCGGAGCCAGCCCAGCCGCAGCCCGGGGGCCATGACCTTCGAGAAGCTGCCGAGCAGGGCCGTACGGTCCTCCGCGCCCGGGTGCGCGGCCAGCCACGGGACGTCGGAGCCCTCGTAGCGGAGTTCCCCGTACGGGTCGTCCTCCACCAGCCACAGCCCGAGCCGGGCCGCGGTCTCCGCGACCGCCGCCCTGCGGGCGCCCGGGAGGGTGCGTCCCGTCGGGTTCTGGAAGGTGGGGACGGTGTAGAGCAGCTTCGGCCGCTCGCGCGCCACCACGTCCGCCAGCGCGTCCGGGAGGATGCCCTCCGCGTCGCAGGGAACGGCGACCACCCGCGCCCCCGCCAGGCCGAAGCACTGGAGGGCCGCGAGGTAGGTGGGGTTCTCGACCAGTACGACGTCACCCGGTTCGACCAGGGTGGCGGTGATGAGGGTCAGGGCCTGCTGCGAGCCCGAGGTGACGAGGACGTCGTCCGGAGCCGTCGGCAGCCCGCGCGCGGTCGCCCGTGCGGCGACGGCCTCGCGGAGTTCCGGTGCGCCCTCGGTGGTCGAGTACTGGAGCGCGCGCCGGGCGGACACCGCGAAGGCGGAGTCGTACGCGGCCCGCAGACCTTCGGTGTCGAAGAGTTCGGGCGCGGGGAGGCCGCCGGCGAGCGAGATGATCCCGGGGCGTTCGGTGAGCGCGAGGATCTCGCGTACGGGGGATCCCTCCACGGAGGCGGCGCGGGCGGCGAACGCGGGCGGCGGCGCGCCGCCGGAGGGGGCGGCGGGGGTCGCGGGGGCAGGCACGGGGGCGGACACGGGCAGCTCCTTCGGGAGGCGGGTGCGCGCATCGTAGCGACGGAAAGTTGTAGGCGGCATCTATGTATCGGGTGCCGGACCGGTTCCGGCGCTCCCGCCCGACCCCCGCCCGACCCCCGCCCGACTCCTGCCCGACCCCCGCCCGACTCCCGCCCGGCCTCCGCCCGACTCCCGCCCGACCCCTCCCCATCTGATGCCGCATCAGATAGACCGGTCCCATGACGACAGGAGAACAGCACCCGCAGCAGGACACCCGCGTCGAGGACTACGCCGCGCTCGCGGCCGTCGGCCCCTACGGCGTCCGCCCCGGCCACGCGCTGATCACCATGGTGGAACCGCACCCGGGCCACGAGTACGCGTACAACCGCTGGTACGAGGACGACCACTACTACGCCGGGGCCATGGCCATGCCCTGGATGTACGCGGGCCGCCGCTGGGTGGCCACCCGCGAGCTGCAGGAGCTGCGCTACCCCGAGAAGTCGGCCGTCGCCCAGCCGGTCACCGCGGGCTGCTACATCTCGACGTACTGGGTGACCCGGGGCCGCTACGACGAGCACATGAAGTGGACCGTCGGCATCAACAAGCGCCTGAACCGCGACGGCCGGGTCTACCAGGACCGCACCCACGTCTTCACGTCCTTCCAGGACCACGTGGCCACCGTCTATCGCGACGGCGCCGCGGGCCCGCGGGACTTCCACGCCCTGGACCACCCGTACGAGGGCCTGGTCGTCCAGGTCGTCGACGCCGACGGGCCGGAGCAGCGCGCCGAGTTGCTGGAGTGGCTGCGCTCGCGCGCGCTGCCGAAGCGGCTGCACGGCGGTCCGGCCGCGATGGTGACGGTCTTCCGTCCCACTCCGCTGCCGGGTGACCGGATGACGTACGTCAAGCAGGTGGAGGGGGTCGACACCCGCCTCACGCTGCTGTGGTTCCTCCAGCAGGACCCCCGTACCTGCTGGGACCGCTTCCAGGGGCTGGACGCGGAGGTCGCGGAGGCCGGGCTGGGGCGGGTGGAGCTGGTGGCGCCGTTCGTCCCGACGGTGCCGGGGACCGACCGCTACGTCGATCAGCTGCGCTGAACGGGCCGTCGGCCCGCCGGGCATGGCCGAGCCCCCTCGGCCAAGACGGCGGGTCGGTCGAGAGGGCTCCAGTCAGTGACGCAGGTGGTGCGGGTGATGCATGTGGTGCAGGTGACACATGTGGTGCGGGTGTTGCGGAAGCCGGGCCCGCTGGTCCTGCTGATGGTGACGGATGCGGGGACCGGACGAGAGGAACGGCGGAGGCGGTTGGGGCGCGCCGCGATGTTCAGACGAGGCGTCCCAGCCGGCCTTCGGTGACGTCGGTGACGAACGAGGTCCAGGAGTCGGGGGCGAAGGTGAGGGACGGTCCGTCCTGCACCTTCGAGTCGCGGACGGCGATGGCCTCCGTGACGGGGGACTTGACCTCGACGCAGGCGCCGTTGGCGGAGTAGGAGGACTTGATCCAGTTGGCCGTGGCGCCCTGGCGAATAGCCATGTTTCTCTCCGGTGAGCGAGTAGTTCCGGTGGTTCCGGTGTCCTGTCGGCCAATCTTCCGGCTGACCTGATCGACGCTACCGGCAGCTCCTGGCAGGTGAAGGGATCGTTCACCCGACCGAGTGGCATATTCCATTCAAGCCTTATGTGGCTGGGTAGTGACGGTGTACCGTGCCGACCCGCTCGCCACGCGCAGGGGTGATACCGGTCGTATCCCGCCCCTATGCGCCCTTGTCCGCATATCGATTGATGATCTGTCGGACGAACTCCCGGGTCTGGTCGACGTTGAGCGCCTGAGCGCGCAGGTGCTCGTACATCACGCTGTACTTCTGGACGTCGTTGGCCTTCTCCAGGTACAGGTCGCTCGTCACGCCCTCGATGTAGACGACGGTCGAGTCGGAGGCGTCCGGGAACTCCAGGATCGCGTACTGGCCGTTGACGCCGGGGTGTGCGCCCAGCTCGAAGGGCATCACCTGCACCGTGATGTGCGGCTGCTCCGACTGCTCTATCAAGTATTCGAGCTGCCGGACCATCAGCTGGGCGTCGCCCACGCGCCGGCGCAGTGCGGCCTCGTCGATCACCGCCCACAGGCGCAGCGGGCCGAGGTCCGGGTTGTTGTTCTCCGTCTCGGAAAGCCGCTTCTGGCGGTGCATCCGGACCTGGACGCGCTTGTCGACGTCGGCCGGGGCGGTCTCCGGCCACGCGCCGCGGACCAGGGCCTGTGCGTACTCGGTCGTCTGGAGCAGCCCTGGGACCACCAGGGGCTCGTACGTGCGCAGGCTGGCGGCGTCCGTCTCCAGGCCGATGTAGACGCTGTACGGGATGTCGCCGAAGGCGTGCCACCAGCCCTGCTGGCGGGAGTCCTTGGCCATCTGCATCAGCGAGTCGATGAGACGGCGGTCCTCGACCTCGTAGACGTCGCACAGGTCACGGACATCGCGCTGGCTGATGGAACGGCGGCCGTTCTCCAGGCGGCTGATCTTCGACTGGGAGACGAGGAGGCGTTCGGCGACCTGTTCGGCCGTCATGCCCTTGTCTTCGCGGAGTTTGCGCAACTCCATGCCCAGTCGGCGGCGTCGGACGGTGGGATTGACATTGGACGCCACGTGAACGGCACCTCCGCCTTCTTCTGTCGTTTGCAGCTGTCTCTCTGCGTATCTGGTGTTGAGCAGACTGCCACCGAAGCGGGCGGTGCCGCTGGGGAACGGCCCGGAAAACACAGACGCGCGGGGTGGCGGGGTCGGCGAACCGGCCCCGCCACCCCGCGCGCTGGCGGCTCCCGAACCGACCGGGTCCTCGCGGACGTCGGTCTGGGCGGTGGCGTTGCGATGGTGGTGCGATGTGGTGCGATCAAGCAGGTGGAACGGGGTCGATCAGTGCGCGGCCGCGCGGGCCATCGCGCCCGTCCGGCGCGGCTGCAGCGGAACGCTGCTCGCCGTGGCCCGGGCCGGCGGTGCGGGTGCGCGGTCACGGCGTGGCTGCGCGGCCACACCGTTCTGGACGTCCATCACGGCGTGCGCCACGAGTCCGCCCATCGGGTCGTGCCTGATCAGGTCCCTCAGTCGGGACCTGGACGACCGCCCCTCGTTGCCGGGGTACAGGTGCTTGCCGAGTCCGACCGCGTGGGCCAGTGCGGCGAGCGCCGCGGTCCGCGGGTCCGGCGGTACGCCGGTGCGGATCGCACTGTCGAGCCGGGCTCGGATCTCCCGGCTGATCTCCGTGTCCGTCGCCTGGTAGCGAGTCGTCGGAAGCACCCCGCACATCTGTCCCGCGACGGCGTGAACCATGCCGCAGCGCTCCAGATGAGCGAGGTAAATCTGGCGGAGCCCCAGCCGGGGTCCGCCGATCCAGTGGACGGCCCGTACCGGGCTGCCGCGCCTGCGCAGCAGTTCCAGTGCGGAGTCCAGAGTCGGATCTCCTGTCGGCCGTGGCATCACCACGGCGATACGATCCCCATCAGGGGCTATCCGTCCTGCCAGAGCCAGCTCCACTAGCTGTGCCCCGGCCAGGCCGAGGTCGAGCGACTGCGGCTGCGCCGTGGTACCCGTGGCCGGGTCCAAGGCGAGCAGCAGAAGCTCCTCCGGAATTGTTCTGCGGCTCCTGCCCATCCATGCCTCCCCGCGTGGATGAGTGACAGGGTGACGCCTCTCACATTCATCTGTCGAGAGCGCGTGGCCGCTTTGTGGGGGAACCCGCAGCTATGTCGTTCTCGTCTAGCACGGGGGCGATGCTCCCGAGACGGGACACTGTTAGACATTCGGACAGCCGGACGTGGCGGCGATGGAGGAGGAACGGTGGCGGGCGAGTCCCCCGACAAGTCGGTAGATGAAGGAGCGCCGGGGGCGGCGGAGTCGTCCGCGGAACGTGACCCGAGGCTCTCGGTGTTCCGGCCGCGGGATCCCGAGAGCGGCGGGTCCGGTGGCGGTCCGGCGGCGACTGCCGGTGCCGGTGCCGGTGTGGACGTCGACGTCGAGGTCCCGGTCGAGGCGGAGGCCGAAGCGGAGGCCGAAGCGGAGGCCGAGGCCGAGGTCGAGTCCGGGTCCGGGTCCGGCTCCGGCTCCGGCGGGCGGGACCCGCTGCGGGACGCGGTGGCGGCCTGGGTCGCCTCCGCCGATGACGCTGACGAGGCGGGCGACGCCGACGACGTGTCCGCGGCAGCCGGTTCCGCGGCTTCCGCTTCGACGGACGACGAGGCGAGCCCGGCCACGCCGGACGCCGTCGGGTCCGGCACGCAGGATGCCCGCACCAAGGCACCGGGCTCCGCTTCCGCTTCCGACTCCGCTTCTGCTTCCGACCCCGAGCCCGTCTCCGGTGCCGATTCCGATTCCGGTTCCGGCGACTCCGCAGCCCCTGCTGCCCCTGCTGCTCCCGCTCCCGTGGCGGGGAAGAAGCCCGCGGTCGAGAAGCCGAAGGCCGAAGAGCCCGCGGACAGCGAGCGCACCGCCGTCTTCCGAGCCTTCAAGCCCGCCGAGGCGAAGCCCGCGGCCGAGAAGCCGAAGGCCGAAGAGCCCGCGGACAGCGAGCCCGCGGACAGCGACCGCACCGCCGTCTTCCGCGCCTTCAAGTCGGATTCCGTTTCGGCTCCCGCAGCCGAGCGGCCGAAGCCGGCGGCCGAGAAGCCGAAGGCCGAGGAGCCCGCGGACAGCGAGCGCACCGCGGTGTTCCGCGCCGTGAAGCCCGCTTCCGCTTCCGCTCCCGCCGCCGGGGCGAAGCCGGCGGCGGAGAAGCCGAAGGCGGAGGAGCCCGCGGACAGCGAGCGCACCGCCGTCTTCCGTGTCCCGAAGGCGGACGCGGCCAAGGCGGAGGGCCCGAAGCCGGCTCCCGCCGAGCCCGGCCCCGCCAAGCCGCTGAACCTGGCCAAGCCCGCCGGGGCCCGGCCCGCCCCCGCCGACCCCAAGCCGGCCGACCCCAAGCCCGCCGACCCCAAGCCGGCCGACCCCAAGCCCGCCGACCCCAAGCCGGCCGACCCCAAGCCCGCCGGGGCCAAGCCCGACGCCGCGCAGCCCAAGGGCAGCACCTTCGTGCCGCTGCGCCCGGAGGGGATCGAGCCGACGCCCGCCGCCGGGCAGCGGCCGAGGGTTCCGGTTCCGCCCGCCGCCGCGCGGCTCGACCACTCCGAGCGGACCACGCAGCAGCCGCTGCCGCCCAAGCCGCCGCTCGACATGCTGGCGGACCTCACGAACAACCCGCCCCCGCCGCCGAGCCCGATGCGCACCGCCATCCGGCGGTTCAAGATCTACGCGCCGCTGGTCGCGCTCCTGATCGTCATCCTGGCCGTCGTACAGCTGGTGCGCCCGCTGCCCGAGCCGAAGCTCGTCATGACCGGGAAGTCCTCGTACACCTTCGAGGGCGCAAAGCCCCAGCTGCCGTGGCCCACCGAGGGACAGGCGTACATGGCGGCCGCCGGTCTCGGCACGCTCGGCCAGTCCGGCGAGCAGAAGCCCGTGCCGATCGCGAGCGTCACCAAGTCGATGACGGCGTACATCATCCTGCGCGACCACCCCGTCAAGAAGGGTGAGCAGGGCGAGATGATCGACGTCGACAAGACGGCCGAGACCGAGGGCAAGAAGAACAACTCGACCGACAACGAGTCCACCCTCGACACGGTCAAGGAGGGCGACAAGATCTCGGAGTACGACGCGATCGCCGCCCTCATGATCCCGTCGGCCAACAACATCGCCCGGCTGCTCGCACGCTGGGACTCCGGTTCCCAGGAGGCGTTCGTCAAGAAGATGAACGACACCGCCAAGGAACTGGGCATGAAGAACACCACGTACACGGACCCCTCGGGTCTGGACGCGACGACGGTGAGCACCGCCGAGGACCAGGTGAAGCTGGGGCTGAAGCTCGTCGAGATCGAGACGCTGCTCGACATCACGAAGAAGCCCAGCTGGATCGACCCGTCCGGCAAGAAGTGGGACAACTGGAACCGGCTGGTCCCCTACAACGACTCGCTCGGCATCAAGACCGGTACGACGACCAAGGCCGGCGGAAACCTCCTCTTCGCCGCGCAGAAGAAGGTCGGCAACACCAACCAGCTGATCGTCGGGGCGGTCCTCGGCCAGCACAAGCCGCCGATCATCGACTCCGTCATCGCCGCCAGCAAGCAGCTCATGATCGGCACCCAGAAGTCCCTCGACGGCGCGACCGTCGTGAAGAAGGGTGATGTCGTGGGCTACGTCGACGACGGGCTCGGCGGCCGCACGCCGGTCGTGGCCACCGCCGACGTACAGGCGGTCGGCTGGGCCTCGCTGACCGTCGACATCAAGCTCGCGGACGGCGGCGGCAAGCTGCCGCAGACCGCGACGGCCGGTACCGAGGTCGGCCTGCTGACCGTCGGCGAGGGCGCCAGCCAGGTCAAGGTGCCGGTGGCGCTCAAGACCGACCTCGCAGCGCCGGGCATCGGCAGCAAGCTGACGCGCGTCGGCTGACATCCGGTGAGAGCGTGGATCCGGCGCCCCGGGCAACCCCGGGGCGCCGGGCCGCGTCTTGGCTGCCGGGAAGTTCGTGGACTCATGGGTTGGGGAGTGCGGCAGTGACCACCGCTGAGCAGCAGGGCCGACGGCAGGAGGCCATCCCGTCGGCCGACGGCGGCGGTGCTTCCGGGACCTCCGCGCCCGCAGCGGGGGCCGCCGGGTCCGCCTCCGGGGCCTCTGTGCCCGCCGCCGGTGCCTCTGCGCCCGCCGGGTCCGCCTCCGCAGCCGGAGTCTCCAGGACCGCCGGGCCGGCCGCGACCGCCGTGCTCGCCGGGCCGGCCGCGACGGCTCCCTCCGCTCCCGGTGGCATACGGCCGCCCCGCGGCCCGCTCGGTGCGGTTCTCGACGGTGCCCGGCGCCACCCGGTGGCCGTCGCCACCGCCCTGGCCGCGCTGCTGCACGTCGTCTGGTTCTTCAGCTTCGCCAACAGCGGCGGCGACCTGGCCGCGCAGGACGCCTGGGCCGAGTTCGTCGGCCGCCATCCCGACTCGGCGTACAACCTCGCCTGGTACGGCGGCATGCACCCCGTCTCGTACAGCGTGGTCTCGCCGTACCTCATGCACATGCTCGGCGTCCGGACCACGATGATGATCGCCGGCACCGTCTCGGCGGGGCTGCTCGCGCTGATCCTGACCCGCTGCCGCGGAGCCGTGCGCGAGCCCCTGTGGCCCGCCCTGGCCGGGGTCTACGGCCTGCTCTGCAACGCCCTCTCCGGACGCGTCACCTTCGGTCTCGGCGTGATGTTCGCGCTCGGCGCCGTCGCCGCAGTCTTCTGCTGGCCCCGCAAGTGGGCCGAGCGGCGCTGGGCCAAGGCCGCCGTGGCGGCCCCGCTGGCCGGCCTCGCGACCGCCGCCAGCCCCGTCGCCGGGCTCTTCCTCGGGGTGATCGCGGCCGCGCTGTTCCTCAGCGGGCGGCGCCCGGGCGCGTACGCGCTGGGGCTGGCCCCGGTGGCCGTGGTGGGGCTGTCGGCGTGGCTGTTCCCGTTCTCCGGGACCCAGCCGATGAAGATCGGCTCGGCCGGGCTGCCGTTCGCGTTCGGGCTGCTGATCGTGTTCCTCGTACCGAGGCGGTGGAAGACCGTCCGGATCGCCTCGGCCGTCTACACCCTCGGTGTCTTCCTGACCTGGGTGATCGACTCGCAGATCGGCTCGAACGTCACCCGCCTGGTGATGCTGTTCGGCGGGGCCGTGCTGCTCGCGGCCCTCCCGTACGAGCTTCGGCGCTCGCGGCGCTGGTACGCCGTACTGCTGGCCTGCCTCGGGATCAACGCCTGGATCACCACCAACAGCGTCACCGACATCGTCCGCACCACCCCGCTGGCCGCCTGGAGCCGGGAGCTGGCCCCGCTCGTCGACCAGCTGCAGAAGGCGGGTGCCGACCGGGGCCGGGTCGAGGTGGTCCCGGCCAGCAGCCACCGCGAGTCCTCCGCCTTCCCCTCGTACGTGAACCTCGCGCGCGGCTGGAACCGGCAGGCCGACCTGGAGCGCAACCCGCTCTTCTACGACGACACCCTCACCGACGACAGCTACCGGGCCTGGCTGGAGCGCTGGGCCGTGCACTACGTGGTGCTGCCCGCCGACAAACCCGACTCGGGCGGGGAGGACGAGGCGAAGCTGGTGCGCGCGGGGCTCCCGTACCTCCAGCAGGTGTGGGGCGACGCGAACTGGCAGCTCTTCAAGGTCCACGAGCCCACCGACCTGGTGGCCGGACCGGCGACCGTGGTGCGGGCGAGCGCCGACCAGCTGGTCGTCGACGTGAAGGAGCCCGGACGGGTGCTGGTGCGGATCCCGCACTCGCCGTGGCTGGGGCTGGTGGACGCGGCGGGCAAGCCCGTACCGCCGCCGCAGGAGACCCCCGCCTCGAAGGCGCGGGGCGGGAGCGGGGAGGGCGGCGCGCCGCGGAAGCAGTACGCGAACACGGCGGGGTGCCTGTTCAAGGCCGCTCCGGACGAGAGCGCGGACGTGTGGACGGAGCTGCTGGCGCCGGCGCCGGGGGAGTACCGGGTGGCGGCGAAGTACCAGCTGCCGCGGGGGACGCCCTGCCCGGAGGACCTGGTGCGCCAGACGCTGGACCAGCCGAAGCGTCCGGCTCAGCCGCGTCCCTGACCCAGGTTCTTGATCGGAATTCTTTACCCACCGGTCCGGGTGCGTTGGTCCGTATATGTGCATACGATCCGAGTAGTCCGATTGGGTGCTTCCCGAAGGAGTTGACGACGGGATGAACAAAGAGCAGAAGCGGGATGTCCGGGCGGCCATCGCGAAGGCGCAGGAGTCGGCACAGCCGCCGCGCGCCCCGGGACACGGCTTCAGCGGTCCGGTACGGAGCAAGGTCAAGGGCGGATCGCACACGAAGGCCGCGCTGAAGCGGGCCGGCACTCCGCAGGGTGACCGTATCGGCGAACGCAGCAGTGGCCTGAGCTGACCGTGATGGCACAGCCCTTCCGGCCCCGGGCCGGAAGGGCTTCGTGCGGTCTCGGGCGGGCTCGGGCGGGAACCGAGCGGAGGCGGGCCGGGACCGGCGGAGGCCGACAAGGCCATCCAGGGATCCATCGAGATCCGTCGATAGCCATCAAGAGCCATCGAGACCCGTCAGGATCGGTCGGTATCAGTCGAGATCCGGCCGGAGTCGGTGCGATCCGGCCGGATCCCGCCGCTCACCCGCCGGGGCCCGCGCATTACCGTGACGTGACCATGAACGACACGCAGCGCGACGAGCGGCTGCGGCCGCACGCGCGGCTGCCGGCCTGGACCTCGACCCTCACCTGGAAGGCCACGGTCTTCATCACCCTCATGTGCTGCGGACTCGCGGCACTGCTGGGCTGCCTCGTGCACGGCGCCATGACCCGCCAGACCGTCGGCACGGCCCGCGAGAAGGCGCTGACCCGCCTGGACCGGACCACCGAGGCCTACGAGACCGGCGCACGCCCACCGCGCGGCGAAGGCATCGACCCGTCCGGCCTGCCCCCGGAGCTGCGCGCCCTGGCGGTCGGCGGCACGCGCGGCACGGCCGTCGGCACGTACCGGGGCCGGCCCGTGATGTGGGCGGCCGGACCCGCCGCCCACGGCACCGCGATCGCCGTCTCCGTGGACTTCCGCGCGAGCGAGCGGACCATCGCCGAACTGGACCGGGCCATCCTCGGCTCCTCGGCACTCGCCATCGCGGGCACCCTCCTCATCGGCGCGTTCGTCGTCACCCGGATCACCCGGCGGCTGCACCTGACCGCACAGGTGGCCCGCCGGATCAGCGCCGGCGACCTCGACGCGCGCGTCGACGACAGCACGCGCGGCAAGGACGAGGTGGCGGCGGTCTCCCGGGCCCTGGACACCATGGCCTCGTCGCTGCAGGGCAAGCTCGAAGCGGAGCAGCGGTTCACGGCGGACGTCGCACATGAGCTCCGCACCCCGCTCACCGGCCTGAACGCGGCCGCCGAGCTCCTGCCGCCGGGCCGCCCCGCCGAGCTCGTACGGGACCGGGTGCGGGCCATGCGCTCGCTGACCGAGGACCTCCTGGAGATCTCGCGGCTGGAGACGCGCAGCGAGCGCCTGGAGCTGGACTCGCACGACCTGGCCGACCTGGCGGCGCGCGCGATCCGCGCCTCCGGCACCGACACGGCCCTGGAGGTGCGCGGCTCCCGCGGACCCCTGCGGGTGGAGACGGACCGGCGGCGCCTGGAGCGGATCCTGGACAACCTCCTGGCCAACGCGCACCGCCACGGTGCCGCCCCGGTCACCCTCGCGGTCGAGGGCCGGAGCCTGACCGTGACGGACTCGGGTCCCGGCTATCCCGGGTACCTGCTGACCACCGGCCCGCAGCGGTTCCGTACGGAGGGCACGAACAAGGGCCACGGGCTGGGTCTGACCATCGCGGCCGGCCAGGCCAGGGCCCTCGGCGCCACCCTTGCCTTCCGCAACCGGGAGGAGGGCGGCGCCGAGGCCCGCGTCACGCTTCCAGGGCCCGCAGCACCGGCAGCAACTGTGCCTCCTCGCCGTCGAGATGGGCTTCCAGCTCCCGGCTCATCCGTTCCACCCGCTCGCTGAACCCGGCGCCGGGCGCGTCCAGGGCCCGCACCAGCTCCTCCTGGAGCCGGGCGATGACACGGTGCTCGGCGCCGATCCGGCGGAAGAACTCCCGCATGTGCGGATGCTGTTGCTCCAGGTACGGGAAGAGGCCGGCGTCCTCGCTCCGGTGGTGGAACTCCAGCGAATGGCAGAACGCGAGGCAGTGCTGGCGCAGTTGCAGCCCGAGCGACGCCGCCGCGGCGCCCTGCGGCGCCTGTGGCTCCTCGCGCGCGAGTTCCCGTACGAGAGCCAGCTGCGCCCGCAGCCAGCCGTGCACGTCGAGCAGCTTCCCGGCGATCCCGCCCTCCTGGGACGGGACCTCGTGCGTGCGCTGGAGCGCCACGACGGGGATCACCCGCCGGGTGCCCGCCTGGTACTCCCCGTACCCGGGCTCCGCGCGGACGATCCACGCGAACAGCTCGTCCCGCCGCGCCCCTTGGGCGGGGACGGCGACGGCCTCGTACGTCTCCGTCCCGGTCTCGACCTCCACGAGGGGCCGCGCGAGCAGATTGTGGTACCAGGCGGGATGCCGGTCGGCCCCGGCGGCGGACGCGACGACGAACAGTTCCTGCCGCGCGCCGTCCGCGCGGGCGAACCCGAGCGGGACGGTGTGCGGCTTCCCGGACCTGGCGCCGGTGGTGGTGAGCAGGATCAGCTCGGAACCTTCGAAGGGCCCGCCGACCTGGCCGGCGTTCGCCCTGAACTCTTCGATGACGGTCTGATTGAAAGATGACACGGAGTGTTGGTTTCCTCACGGTGTGTGTGCGTGCGACGGCAGCGAAACAACCGAGGGAGATCACCCGTAGCCGGTGGCGTACATGCCCATGGGCCCGGTCCTTCAACAACAGGTGCCTGCCCAACCACCGCCCGGCCCACATCTCAGTAGGCGGCGTCACGCGACACAGGCGCCATGTTAACCACAAACGCGAAGAGGCCCCGCGATCGAAGTCGACCGCGGGGCCTCGCCCGTCCGTGCCCTCGGCAGGATTCGAACCTGCGACACCGGCTTTAGGAGAGCCGTGCTCTATCCCCTGAGCTACGAAGGCGGGGGCTTGCCGCGAACCATGCCGGAAACCCCGCTGGGGCCACCCGACTCGGCCGGACAAACGTCCTGGTCAGCTTGCTGCGAGTGCGAATCGGGCAGCGTCCTCGCGGACACTTCCCCGGGCACACGCCTGGTAGCCGACTGACCGCTGACAGCCTAGCGGATCGTGCTGGGAGTGGTCGCATGGATTGCGGCAGGAACCAGGCTGAGACGAGTACGCGGTCGTGACCTGGGGATTCTGAGGGTCTGCGGTGGCGGGCGCGGAGGCTGGGCGTGCTGTGGGGGATCCTCCAGGAGCCAGGCGGCCAGCGGCCCGGATCGGAGCCTCGACGGCCACTGCCCCTGGTGCCCTGAAAGGCGGATGCCTGAGAGGGGCCGACCGGGCCATCTCAGGCATGGGCGGTGTCGTCGATGAGCCTCTGAGTTGCGGTGATGAGCCGACCGTTCCGAGGAGGGTAAGTCCGTGTCGAGTTTGGATATGAGCCGCCAGAACAACGTGATCTTTGCTTGTTCTTTGAGCTGTCCGCAGTTGCGAACGACCGGCCGCAGCTAGGGTCGTATGGCTGCCAGCGCAACGGGAGGGGACGCGGTGGGCGACGAGGGAAAGATCCTTGACATCAAGACGGCGGATCTGAAGGCGACAGCGCCGGTGTTCCACGATCAGAGCGAGGCTCTCGGCACCGCCCTGGGCACGCTTCGTGCGTCGCTGGCGAAAGCGGGGGCTGCCTGGGGAGACGACGGTCCGGGCAAGGAGTTCCACGCCAAGTATGGGCCGATCGTTGCTCGGATCGAGGAGTCTGCCGACATCCTCAAGGAGGGCCTGGCGAGCATCCACACGGCGATGACCGACATGGCTGACGGCCACATAGAAAACGATGCCCTGGTCGGGGCCATGTTCCGCAAGGTCGCCCCTGCACCTCACGGGGGATCAGACGGCCCGGGGCAGCAGCGGTGAGTACTGGCGACAAGGTCCGGGAGATCGTCACCGACGTCACCGGAATCGAGTGGCCCGCCGCTGACGTCGGCAAGCTTCGCGCCATCGCGAACGCCTGGCGGACGTTCGCCGACGACATGGAAGACGTCGCGGCAGCCGCCAACAAAGCCGCTCAGACACTGATTCACAACAACACCGGTGAGGCCATCTCGGCGTTCGCCGACCCCTTCTGGGCCCGCTACTACCGCGACAAGAAGGGGTGGCTCCAGGACCTCGTCGACGGGCCCCGTTCCTTGGCGGCCGGGATCGACCAGTACGCCGATGCCGTGGCTGATGCAAAGAAGAAACTCGACCGCGAACTGGAAATCGCGGGCGCCGTCATCGTCGCCGGTACAGCCCTGGCGTTCTTCACCCTCGGCGCCACCGAGGTCGCCGCAGCGGCGGCCACCGCCACCATCGTCGAGCTCGCCGCGACCGTGGGCGTGGCCCTCACCACCGAGGTCGCCACCATCGCCGGCACCGTCTTCGCGACCGCTGCCATTGCAGGCATCGAATCCGTCACCGTCGACCTCGCCGTCGCACAACCGCTCAAGATAGCCGCGGGGCTGCAGACCGGCTTCAACCTCGACGAGGCACAGGATGCCGGAGTCTACGGAGGCCTAGCCGGCGGAGCCTTCGGCGGAGCGGGGAAGGCGTTCCAGCTCGCGCGGGAGGGTGGTGGATGGACCAGTCTCCTGGGAGGTGTCCGTCTGCCGGGCTACACCCCGGAGTTCGCGCTTCCCAGCGGACTTGCCGTCGAGGCGGGCGATCTTGGCATGCTCCTCCGCGACGGAGAGCCGAACGCCTGGCCTCGCAGCAAGCGCAAGGGACCCGTCAATCCCAAGTACCGTGCGGATATCGCGGGGGACGAAGGAATCAACGGCTCGCATACCATCGAGCGGCACGTGACGATGACGACACGCGACCTGCGTGCGCGTCTGCGGGCCAACCCCAAAATGCCTGCGGCATCCAGATACATAGATGAGGCTTCGGCTCAGAGATTCACTGATGAGGCGATGCTGAAAAACCAGAAAAAAATCAGCGAATGGCTCGCTAGCCCCAAAGGGCAGAAGATGGACTTTACTGAGGAATTCGATGAGGCAACCGGCCTGAGTTTGACTCGGGAGAACTTTAAACGCGGAACCGCTGCGCAATGGGTGAACGGAGTGCAAGTGGTTCTTAAGCGCGACCCGTCCGCTGCGAACGGCTACCGAATCCTCACTTCATATCCCATTCCATAGCTCGAGAGTAAGGCGCGAACAGGTGACACCGTCGAACGATCGTTTCCGTGAGCTGCGCGATCTCCTGCGCTCTTATACAGTGACTGGCTACGCCTTCGATGATACGGAGGACCGTCGCGGAGTTGCGCTCAGTGCCTATCTCAGGCAAGCAGCGATTGAGCCCGCGCGCGCAGCCGAGGCGGCAGCCGAAATCGACGATCTCCTCGAGACCGGCCTGTTCAACGATGAGATCGCGGATGACGTCGACCTCTTGCCTCACATTCACCCTCCCCGCGGGAAGACCGTGGAAAGCTGTCTTGCCGTCATCGGCGGGCACCTCCGGCAGTTCCTCGCAGAGCCGGAAATTCCCTCCCAGTCGCCCCCTCAAACCTCATGGGAATGGAGAGAGCGTTTTCCCGGACTCCGGCACCTGTTGGCGGCATACTTCCATCAGGATTTCTCGCTGGAGTATTCTTCGCACACCGAGGCTCTGGACGACTACCTTTCAGATGCTTCGGAGACTGACCTCCGACAGTTGGCGGGCGAGATCCGTGAATTCCTGATCCTCAACGAATCGGATCAGATGCTCGAAGAGTCGGCGGCGACGCTGGGGCTTGGCGTTCTCCCGCCTAAGGGTGTGCGGCTGCGTCGATGGTTGGCGGATGTGCGGGAGATTGTTCTTCACCGAACCCAAGGATGAGCGGTGGGTGATCGGCAGGCGGCGCGGCCTGCGGATCGGGCGCCTGGGCACGGGCGCCCACGTCCTGGCCCGGCGGCGTCGGGTGCGCGTCCGAACCAGCTCGGCGCCCACGCCTCGAACCGCCGTGGGCCGCAACAGGCGTTGGATAGGATTTCCGGATGACCACTCCCGCCGGCCTCGGTTCCGTCGTACTGCAGCTCGACCGGCCGGTCGGGGTGCAGGCGATGCCTGTCCTCGGCGAGGCGCTGGTGCGGTTCGTGGACGCGGCGGCGCAGGCCCCGTACGCGGAGCGCCTCGCCCCCGACGTGCTCGACGCGGCCGAGCGGCAGCGCGCCGACCGGTTCGTGCGCCCCCAGGACCGGGGGTCCTATCTGGTCGCGCACGTGGCGCTGCGGCTGCTGCTGGGCGCCCTGCTCGACACCGAGCCGCGTGATCTGGTGATGGGCCGCGACGCCTGCCCCGAGTGCGGCGGGCCTGGCGGGCGGCCGGTGCTCGTGGGCGGCCGCGCCCACTTCTCCCTGTCGCACAGCCGCGACGCGGTCTTCGTGGCCTGCGCGTCCACCTCGGTCGGGGTGGACGTGGAGGCCCTGCCCGCGCCGCGGGTGGTGGCGCAGAGCGGGGAGTTCTTCCACCCCGACGAGAGCGCCGAACTGGCCGCGCTCCCCGAGGCCGGGCGCCCAGCGGCGTTCGCCCGTCTGTGGGCGCGCAAGGAGGCCCATCTCAAGGGCACCGGCGCGGGACTGGGACACGAGGGCCACCGGAACTACCTGGGTACGGGACCGGCCGCCGATGCCATCCGCCCGCACTGGTCCCTCACCGACCTGCCGGCCCCCGAGGGCTACGCCGCCGCGCTCGCGCTGCGCGCCCCCTCGGCACACTGGCGCTGAGGCCGACAGACCGGCCGCCGGGACGGCCTACGACTCGGCGACCGCCTCCAACGGGCTCAGCGACGACGCGTGGCGGGCCGGGAGGGCGGCCGCCACCGCGCCCGTGGTGAGGGAGACCAGGCAGACGAGCAGGAGCGTGTCCCAGGGAAGGGCCAGGGAGTAGCCCTTCAGCGCGCCGTTGGTCAGGGCGCCGACGGTCCAGGCCCCGAACAGGCCGGCCGCCAGGCCCAGCAGGGTGCCGAACGCGGCCACGGCCAGGGATTCGAGGCGGACCATCCGGCGGATTCCGGCGCGGTCCATCCCGACGGCGCGCAGGACGCCGATCTCCCGGGTGCGGTCCGACACCGACATGGCCAGGGTGTTCATGATGCCGAGGGCGGCGATCACGCCGCCGATGGCGAGCAGACCGTACGTCAGGGTCAGCAGGGTGCCCAGGGAACCGGAGGCCTCCTGGACGAGTTCGCTCCGGTCCTGGACCCGGAGCAGCGGGTTGTTGCCCGTGGCGGTACGCAGGCGGTCCTTCGTGGCGCGGCCGTCGGCGCCGCCGTCCGCGCGGACGAGGACGCGCTGGACGGAGCCGGGGTCGAGGCTCTTCTGCTGGACCTCGGTGCGGGCGCCCAGCGCGTCGTGGGCGGTGGGGTTGTCCTCGTAGACGCCGACGACCGTGTACGGGGCGAGGTCCTGGCCGGGGCCGCCGATCCGGGCGTCGATCCGGTCGCCGGTCCGTACGCCGTTCGCGCGGGCGAGGGTGTGGGAGAGGGCGATGCGGCCGGGCCCGAGGTCCTTGAGGGAGCCGCTGACGAAGTCGAGCTTCATGACGGACGGTGCGGCGGCCGGGTCGACCCCGGAGATCTCGCGGACGCCACCGCCGACGAAGAGGGTGGAGTCGGCGACGGCGGTCGCCGTCCGCACACCGGGGGTGGTGGTCACCCGCTGTACGGCGGCCGGGTCGACGCCGGCCGACGAGGTGTGGGTGCTGATCACGTAGTCGGCGCTGAGGCCGGCCGCCGCCTGGCGGTCGAGGGCCTGCCCGGTGGAGTGGCCGATGACGGACAGCCCGGCGACCAGTGCCGTGCTGACCATCAGGGCGGAGGCGGTGGCGGCCGTACGCCGGGGGTCGCGCAGGGCGTTGCGGTGGGCGAGGTGGCCGGCGATTCCCAGGCGGCGGGTCAGCCGGCCGCTCAGCCGGAGTACGGGGACGGCGAGCAGCGGAGCCAGCACGATCACGGCGATGACGAGCAGGGCGCAGCCGGACATCGCGCTGCGCAGGTTCTCCTCGGAGGCGTCCTTGGCTCCGGCCAGCGACAGCAGCAGCCCGGCACCGAGGGCGAGCAGGAGGGTACCGGCCGCGCCGCGGACCCGGGACGAGGTGGCGGTGGGCGGCTGTTCGGCCGCGCGCATGGCCTCGACCGGTGCGATCCGCGCGGCCTTGCGGGACGGCAGCCACGCGGCGAGCACGGTGACGCCCACCCCGACGGCGAGCGCGGCCGCCACGGGGAGCGGGCCGATCACCAGGGGGCCGCGGGGCAGCGACTCCCCGGAGGTGCTGAGGATCTCCGGCAGGACGGAGGCGATGGCGAGGCCGAGCAGGAAGCCGAGGGCCGAGGCGGTGAGGCCGAGGAGGACGGCTTCCCAGAGCAGGGAGCGTACGACCTGGCGGCGCGTGGCACCGATCGCACGCAGCAGGGCGATCTCGCGGGTGCGCCGGGCGACGAGCATGGTGAACGTGTTGACGATCAGGAACGACCCGATGAAGAGGGCGACTCCGGCGAAGACCAGCGACAGCTTCTCGTTGCCGCGGGTGAGCGTGTCGACGAGGACGGCCTGCTGGGCGGCCTGGGCGGCGCCGGTGGTGGCCTCGGCCCGGTCGGCGGGGAGCAGGGCGGTGACGCGGCGGGCGAGTTCGGCCGCGTCGGTGCCGGGTACGGCGGACAGGTCGATCGAGGTGTAGCGGCCCGGGGAGGCGAACAGCTGCTGTGCGGTGGCCTGGTCGAAGAGGACGAGCGTGCCGCCGGCGGTCACCCGGGTGTCCCGGGTCGTGACGATGCCGACGAGCCGCTTCGTCATGGCCGGGCCGTCCGTGGCCAGGGTGATCTCCTCGCCGATGCGCAGCCGGCCGGCGGCGGCGGTGCCGCTGTCCACGGCGATCTCCCCGCCGTCGCGGGGGGCGCGGCCCTCGGTCAGCGGGTGGCGGCCGTCCTTGCCGTCGGCGCCGGGGACGTAGGCGGCTGCCCGGTGCGCCCAGATCCTGTCGGTGCGCAGTGGGGAGCCGTCCGAGGCGTTCAGGGTGGCCAGGCCGTCCGCGGACGGCCGTACGGCCGCGACGCCGGGCAGCCCGGCCAGCTTGCGGACGAGCACGTCGTCGAGCACGGTGGCGTGCCGGTCCCCGCCGGACGCGCCTGATCCGGCGCCTTCGGTGGACCCGTTGGACCCGTTGGACCCGTTGGATTTGTTGGGCCCGGCGTCCGTGGTGGACCCGGGTGACCCGGCCGTGTCCGCCGCGCCGGGCGGCGGGTCCTTCGGGGTCACCGTGACCGCAATGTCGGCGTAGTCCTTCGACAGGGCGGCCCGGTGGGCCGCGGTCGAGGAGTCCGCGAAGACGAGGGTGCCGGAGACGAAGGCGACGCCGAGGGTGACGGCGAGCACCGTCATCAGCAGCCGGGCCTTGTGCGCGAGGACGTTGCGCAGGGCTGTTTTCAGCATGGGTGAGTGGCTTCCGGGGCGGGGGCGGAACGGGGCGGGGCGGGCACGGGGGAGCGGGCGGGTCAGCTCGTGCGCGCGCGGGTGTCGAACTGCTTCATCCGGTCCAGCACCCGGTCCGGGGTGGGCTGCACCATCTCGTCGACCAGCCGGCCGTCGGAGAGGAACAGGACGCGGTCGGCGAATCCGGCGGCGACCGGATCGTGGGTCACCATGACCACGGTCTGGCCCAGTTCGCGCACGGAATCGCGCAGGAAGCCGAGGACCTCGGCCCCGGCGCGGGAGTCGAGGTTGCCGGTCGGTTCGTCGCCGAAGACGATCGCGGGCCGCGTGACCAGGGCCCGCGCCACCGCCACGCGCTGCTGCTGCCCGCCGGAGAGCTGTCCGGGCCGGTGGTCCAGCCGCTGGGCGAGACCGACCATGGACACCACGCGGTCCAGCCACTGCGGGTCGGGGCGGCGTCCGGCGATGGACAGGGGCAGGGTGATGTTCTCCAGCGCGGTCAGGGTGGGCAGCAGGTTGAACGCCTGGAAGATGAAGCCGATCCGGTCCCGGCGCAGCTCGGTGAGCTGCCGGTCGCCCAGCGTGCCCAGCTCGGTGGTGCCGATGCGGACGGAACCGGAGCTGACGGAGTCGAGCCCCGCGGCGCAGTGCATGAGGGTGGATTTGCCGCAGCCGGAAGGACCCATGATCGCGGTGAACTCGGCCTCCCGGAAGGAGACGCTGACCCGGTCCAGGGCCACCACGCGGGTGTCGCCACCGCCGTAGACCTTCGACAGGTCGGTGGTGGAAGCCGCGACGCCGGGCGTCGGGCGGGGGGAGAACGGGTCGGCGGTCACGGCGGGACTCCACTTCGGGTGCGGTGCGAAAGGGCTGCACGCCGAGGGTGTCGGGGGGACGTATCAGGGCCGCGGCCGCCGTGTATCGGCTCCTGCGCCGTTGCGCAGCGATCGCGCGGGGGCGGCCCGGGTGACCGGGCCGGCCGGTCAGCGCGGGAGCCGCAGGGTGGCGACCGCGCCGCCGTCCGGGGCGTTGTCCAGACGCAGCTCGGCGCCGAGCACCCGGGCCTGGCCCAGGGCGATGGTCAGGCCGAGTCCGTGCCCCGCGCCCCGCTCCGTGGCGCCCGTACGGAACCGGCGCGGGCCGTCGAGCAGCAGGTCGGCGGGGAAGCCGGGGCCGTGGTCGCGGACGACGACGGTCCGGCCCTCGACGGTGACCCGTACCGGGGTACGCCCGTGCCGGTGCGCGTTGACGACGAGGTTGCCGACGATCCGCTCCAGGCGCCGCGGATCGGTCTCCACGGTCGCCACGGTGTCCACCGACTCCACCGACTCCAAGGGCTGCAAGGGCTGCACCTGTGGTCCCTGTGGTCCCTGTGGTTCCTGCGGTCCCTGTGGTGTCTCGGTGACGGCGACCTCCGTGTCGAGACCGGTCCGGGCCACCGCCTCGGCGACCACCGCGGCCAGCGGGACCCGGGCGCGTACCGGCGCCTCCGCGCCCGCGTCCAGCCGGGAGATCTCCAGCAGGTCCTCGACCAGACCGCGCAGGTCCCGTACGCGGGCCCGGAGCAGGTCCTCCGTCTCGCCGGGCGGCAGCAGGTCGGCCGCGGCCAGCAGCCCGCCGACGGGCGTGCGCAGTTCGTGGGCCACGTCCGCGGTGAACTGCCGCTCGGTGCGCAGCCGTCGGCCCAGGCTGTCGGCCATCAGGTCGACGGTGGCGGCGATGTCGGTCACCTCGTCGCGGCCCCGGGCCCGGCCCAGGGCGGGGCCGGTACGCGCGTCCAGGTCCCCGGCGGAGATCCGGGCCGCGGTCTCGGCGACCCGGCGCAGTCGGCGGGCGACCAGCCCGGCCCCGTAGACCGCCAGGGGCAGGGCCGCGGCGAGCGAGACGAGCGAGGCCACCGCCACGCTCGCGTCGAGGCGGCGCAGGTCGTGGAGTCGCGGGCCCATGTTGATCCGCACGGCCAGCACCGGGCTGCCCGCGCCGGCGACCCGCTGGGCGCCCCAGACGCTCGGCCCGAGGTTCCCCTCGACCCGACCGTCGTAGGCCACGTGCCGGTCGCCGCCGGCCGGGTGGCGCAGGGCGGTGGGCAGTTCGGCCGGATCGAGCTCGGCGCCATCCGCCAGCGTTCCGGTGCGCCGGTAGACGTCCATGGCGGAGTACACCGTGTTGGTGGCTTCCATCTCGGCCCGGCTGCGGATGTCCATCGCGGTCCACACGTGGACGAGGACCCCGACGGCCAGGGCGACCAGACACGCCGTGGCCGCCGCCAGCGCGGCGATCTTCCAGCGCAGGGGCGCACGGGCCGGCCACTTCGGCCGGTGCGGGGGGTTCACGGCCTCAGCGCCGGAGCTTGTAGCCGAAGCCGCGGACCGTCTCGATGCGCTCCCGGCCCAGTTTCCTGCGCAGCCGCTGCACGGCCAGGTCGACGACGCGGCTGTCGCCGTCCCAGCCGTACTCCCAGACGTTGCGCAGCAGGGTGTGCCGTTCCAGCACGATGCCCGGGTGGGCGGCGAACTCCAGCAGCAGCTTCAGCTCGGTGGGGGTGAGTGCCACGGGACTGCCGGAGAGGCACACCTCCATCCCGCCGGTGTCGACGGTCAGGTCCCCGAAGGTCAGCAGGTCCTGCCCGTCGGCGGCGGGCTCGCCGCCCGGGCCGGGGGCGTAGGCCGCCCTGCGCAGCAGCGAGCGGATGCGGGCCACGAGGACGTAGGTGTCCACGGGCTTGACCACGTAGTCGTCGGCCCCGGCCTCCAGCCCGGCGACGACGTCGAGGCCGTCGCCGCGGGCGGACATCATCAGCACCGGCACCAGGCTGGTCTCGCGGACCCGGCGGCACAGCCCGATCCCGTCGAGGCCGGGCAGCATCACGTCCAGGATCAGCAGGTCGAAGCCGTGGTCGTCGCGGAAGGACTCCAGGCCGGCCAGTCCGTCGGCCGCGGCCGTGACCTGGTAGCCGTAGCGTTCGAGGGCGACGGAGAAGGACCGGCGCATCAGCTCGTCGTCCTCGACCAGCAGCACGCGCACCGGAGGAGCAGATTCCGGGGCCGGGGCGGGTGAGGGCACGGGCGGGACTCCTGTTCGTGAGGGCCGGGCGAAGCACGGTTCCGGCGTGCACCCACGGGCCGCCGGCGAACCGGAGGGAACGATACGGGAGACACCGGGCGCGGCGGCCGCCGCCGGAGCCGGGTGCGCGATCCGATCGACGGTCGAGCGCCCACCGATACACGGCGGATACAAACGGCTGCGGCGCGCCGCTCCGGGGCACGGCCCAGTGGCGGAAAACCGCCGGTTCGAAGGGGGCGCCCCGGCAGAGCCGCTGCATAGTCTGATCATCGGTCGAACAGGACCCGCATCGGGTCCACGGAGCGAGGAGAAACACTGATGGTCGGGTCGCGTGTCCTTTCCTTCGGGCACTATCAGCCGCCGAAAGTCTTGACCAACGCCGATCTCGAACAGATGGTCGACACCGACGACGAGTGGATCCAGAGCCGGGTCGGGATCAGGACCCGCCGTGTGGCGGCCGAGGACGAGTCCGTTTCGGACATGGCCACGAAGGCCGCCCGGCACGCACTGGCCAACGCCGGACTCACCGGTGCGGACATCGACTTCGTCATCGTGGCCACCTGCACGGCGCTCGACCGCTCCCCCAACATGGCGGCCCGGGTGGCCGCCGCGGTCGGGGCCAGGACTCCCGCCGCCATCGACGTGAACACGGCCTGCTCCGGATTCCCGCACGCCATGGCACTGGCCGACCAGAGCATACGGACGGGCTCCGCCACCAAAGCCCTGGTCATAGGGGTGGAGAAGCTCACCGACTTCGTCGACTGGACCGACCGCACCACCTGCGTGCTCGTCGGCGACGGCGCGGGCGCGGCCGTGGTCGTGGCCTCCGAGGAACCGGAGATCGGCCCGGTCGTGTGGGGTTCCGTACCCGAGATGGGCCAGGCCGTACGCATCGAGGCGCCGTCCCACACCTTCGCCCAGGAAGGGCAGTCGGTCTACCGCTGGGCCACCACGAAGCTCCCGGAGGTCGCCCTCCAGGTCTGCGAGCGGGCGGGGGTGAAGCCCGAGGAGCTGGGCGGGGTCGTCCTGCACCAGGCCAACCTGCGGATCATCGAGCCCCTGGCGCGCAAGATCGGTGCGGTCAACGCCGTCATCGCCAAGGACGTCGTGGAGTCGGGCAACACCTCGGCCGCCAGCATCCCGCTGGCCCTGTCGAAGCTCATCGAGCGGGGTGAGATCGAGAAGGGGTCGCCCGTGCTGCTCTTCGCGTTCGGCGGGGGCCTGTCCTACGCCGGCCAGATCGTCAACTGCCCGTGACCGGCACCGAAGGACCGACGGCGATGACATCCCCGCGCGTGCCGTGGTGGCCGGTGCTGCGGCTGCGGGAGGCGGTGACCACGCCCCGGGCCCGGCTGCTGGTCTTCCCGCATTCCGGGTCCGGCCCCAACACCCTGTTCCCCGTGTTCGAGCCGCTCCCCGACGACGTGGAGATGCTCGGGCTCTCGCTGCCCGGGCGGGAGCGCCGGTTCGGCGAGCCGCCCGGCTGCCGGCTCGACCAGGTCCTGGACTCCGTCGCCGACGAGGTGCTCGGCCGGGACCCGCTGCCCACGGTGGTCTTCGGGCACAGCCTCGGCGCTCTCCTGGCCACCCGTGCGGCGCGGCTGCTCGGCCCGCACTGCCGGGCGGCCGTCGTCAGCGGGCAGGTCCCCGGCCGGACCCCCCGCCTGGCCCACGCCACCAACACCGAGGAGGACGCGGTCCGGCTGCTGCGGGACGGCGGCGGCACCCCCGAGTGGGTGCTGAACGATCCGGACATGCTGGCGCACGTGACGCGCGTACTGCGGGCGGACATCGAACTGGGCCGGGAGGCCGCGGCGGGATTCGAGGACGTACGGCTCGACGTGCCCCTGCACGTGCTGGGCGGCACGGCGGACCCCCTGGTCCCGCACGAGCCGCTGGACGGCTGGGCCGCCCATACGACCGGGACGTGCGAGGTGCTCCGGTTCGACGGCGACCACTTCTTCCTGCTGGCCGACGAGCACCGCCCCGCGGTCGTGGACGTGCTGCGCCGGGCGCTCACCGAGGGCGCCGAAGGCTGACGGGCCCGCCCGGGGCCCGGCCGGGAGGGCCGGAGTCACACGCCACGCGCCACGCGCCACGCGCCCCGTGACTCGGGCCTTCCCGGACCGCCCGGCCCTCCGGCGTCACGGCCGGATGATGCGGACCTGGTAGCTGCCGTTGCGCAGTTCACCCACCACGGACACGCTGATGCCCGCCTTCTCGTCGGTGAAGGTCTCGCCCGGCCGGAACGGCGCGTCCGAGAGCTCCGCGTGCACGTTGGGCCGCCGGGTGCAGCCGCCGCTCGTGGTGGCGCTGTCCGACACGGTGATCGGGCCCTGACCGGTGTCCACGTCGGAGTCCACTTTGTAGATGAGGACGCCCGGCTTGCAGACGGCCTCGTCGTTCCCGGCCCGGGTCCGCACCTCCACCGCGTACCCGGCGCTCTCCGACAGCGGGACGAAGGCCAGCTTGGTGCCTCCCCGGATGCCCAGCGGGGAGAGGGTGTGGTCGCTGGTGCCCGACTTGGCCGCACAGCTGATCTGCGTACTGTCCAGCCAGCCCAGCTTCCACTTGTGCCAGCCCATCAGGTCGTTGTTGGCACCCCAGTCCTCGCTCATGATGTCCCAGTGCCCGACCGTGTTGCCGCCGTCCGAGGTGTAGAGGTCGGGCAGCCCGAAGACGTGCCCGTTCTCGTGCGGGAGCACCCGGTAGCCGGTCTCCTGGTAGGTGCCGGAGCCGTCGTCCTGCCGGCTGTAGACGAAGGACGTGTTGGCCAGCGGCACCCCGTCGGCGACCGGGGCCTCTCCGTTGCCCGAGAAGGTCACCGACAGGACGGTGTCCAGGGCGGACGGACCGGCGTTCGGCGTGACCAGGATGTTGATCAGGTCGTACCGGGTGAAGTCCACCTCGGGGTCCGCGGCCTTCGCTATGTGCTCGACGAGCTGCCGGTAGCCGGGCTCGTACGCGGACCCGCGTTCGATCCCGTACGCCGCGAAGGGCATCGGCATCCGCAGCCAGCCCTTTATCGGAGCCTCGGCCCGGTAGACCAGCCGGCCGTAGGAACTGGTGCGGAACCATTCGGCCGTCTGGGGGAAGAATTCGGCCATCCGGTCCGCCGCCGTGCCCTCGCCCTTGGCGTCAGGGAAGTCGATCATCAGGTTCAGGGCCCGGATCTCGCCGGTCGAGCGTGCGTACCCGGGCGGGGTCGGCATGCCCTCGGACATCTGCACACCCATGGTGCCCGCGATCCTGCAGGGTGCGAGAGCCGATTCGACGGTCGTGGCCACCGCTCCGGCCGCCGGGTTGCCGCGGCTGGATATGCCCGTGCTGGCGGTCGCCGTGACGCCGAGGGCCAGCGCGGTCAGGCCGATGTACGCGCTGGTGCGGCGTGGTCTGCGTATCCGGTGGCGGGTCTGCGGCATGGAGATCGCCTTCGGGTCCGCGGCAGCCGGCCCTGCCCGGTCTGCGCTCTGTTCGATCACCCTCCGCCCGGCGTGGCGCGCCCGCGCGCCGGGAGAGGCCGAACGTGGACACGCCCGTGACTCAGGTCACACGGGGGAGTGAAATAACCGGGGACCCGATCCCCGTTTGTACGTGAGTCCCGCCAAGCGGGGAGCGGCTCCCCGTTTGGGCGGGGCGGTCGCACAGTCCGCACCACGACCACGACCACGACCACGATCGCGACGACGGCGAAGGGCGCGCATCCGCGAGCCACGAGCTGCCGGTCACCAGCCACGAGCCACGAGTCCGCGCCAGGGAGGCCCCGGAATGAAGAGCTCCACCAGCACCGCCCCGGTGGCGGCCCGGCGCACCCCGGACCGGGACCCGGACCGGGACCGGGTGCAGGTGCAGGCCCCTGACCCGGCCCGGGCGTCCGCGACCGGTGTCCCGCGGCCGCGCGCCGACGCCGTCCGCAACCGCGAGCGGATCCTGGCGGCGGCCCGCGAGGCCTTCGTCGAATCCGGCTCCGCGATCCCCTTCGACGAGGTCGCCCGCCGGGCGGGCATCGGCAATGCCACGCTCTACCGGCATTTCCCCGACCGCCCCACCCTCGTCCACCACGTCGTCCTCTTCACGATGGGCCGGGTGACGGCCTCGGCCGAGGCCTCCCTCGCCGAGGAGCCCGACGCCTTCGCCGCCCTGTGCCGGTTCACGCACGCGGCCGCGGACGAGCGGATCGGCGCCCTGTGCCCGATGCTCGCCGACGGCTTCGACGGCGAACACCCCGAACTCCTCGCGGCACGCGTGGCGCTGGAGGAGGCCGTCGTGACCTTGCTGGCCGCGGGCCAGGAAGCCGGGCTGGTCCGCACGGACATCGGGGTCGGCGACCTGATGGTCGCCCTGTCCCAGCTCAGCCGCCCCCTCCCCGGCACCGCGTGTCCCGACACCGACCGCTTCGCCCACCGCCATCTCCAGCTCTTCCTCGACGGGTTGAGGGCACCGGCCCGCTCGGAACTCCCGGGTTCGGCGACGACCCTGGACGACCTGCGGCAGAAAACCATGTGACACGTACAAAGCCAAAGAAATAGCCTTTTTCAGTCATTCCGCACAGTGAAGTGGGTACCCCCATGTCAAAAACAGCCGCGAGCCTCGCGCCGGCTGCCGATCCCAGCCGCTGGAAGGCACTCGTCTTCATAGCCCTGGCCCAGCTGATGGTCGTCCTCGACGCGACCATCGTGAACATCGCCCTCCCCTCCGCCCAGACCGATCTCGGCATCTCGGACGGCAACCGCCAGTGGGTCATCACCGCGTACGCGCTGGCCTTCGGCGGGCTGCTCCTCTTCGGCGGCCGCATCGCCGACAAGTGGGGCCGTAAGAACGCCTTCGTCGTCGGCCTCGTCGGCTTCGCCCTGGCCTCCGCGCTCGGCGGCGCCGCGAACGGCGAGGCCATGATGCTCGGCGCCCGCGCCCTCCAGGGCGCCTTCGGCGCACTGCTCGCGCCGGCGGCCCTGTCGCTGCTCGCCGTCATGTTCACCGACGCCAAGGAGCGCGCCAAGGCCTTCGGCATCTACGGAGCCATCGCGGGCGGCGGCGGCGCCGTCGGCCTGATCCTCGGCGGCTTCCTGACCGAGTACCTCAACTGGCGCTGGACCTTCTTCGTCAACATCCCCTTCGCGATCGTCGCGGCCGTGGGTGCCTGGATGGTCATCCGTGAGCCCGCCGGCTCCCGCAACCGCGCGCCGCTCGACATCCCGGGCGTGATCCTGTCCACCACCGGTCTCGTCGCCCTCGTGTACGGCTTCACCCGCGCCGAGTCCGCCGGCTGGTCGGACGCGCTGACGGTCGGCATGTTCGTCGCCTCGGCGGTCCTGCTGGCCGCATTCGTCCTCGTCGAGTCGAAGGTGAAGTCCCCGCTGCTGCCGCTGCGCGTCCTGCTGGAGCGCAACCGCGGAGGTGTCTACCTCTCGCTCGGTCTCGCCGTCATCTCGATGTTCGGCCTGTTCCTCTTCCTCACCTACTACCTGCAGGTCGTGAAGGGCTTCTCGCCCGTCAAGACCGGCTTCGCCTTCCTGCCGATGATCGCGGGCATGATCACGGGCTCCACCCAGATCGGCGCCCGCCTGATGACCCGCGTCCCGCCGCGCCTGCTGATGGGCCCGGGCTTCCTGGTGGCCGGCCTCGGCATGCTGCTGCTGACCCAGCTGGAGGTCGGGTCCTCGTACCCGGCGCTGATCCTGCCGGCGCAGCTGCTGCTCGGCCTCGGCATGGGTACGGCCTTCATGCCGGCGATGTCCCTGGCCACCCACGGGGTGAACCCGGCCGACGCCGGTGTCGCCTCCGCCATGGTCAACACCTCGCAGCAGGTCGGCGGCGCCATCGGCACCGCGCTGCTGAACACCATCGCCGCCTCGGCGACCACCGCCTACCTGACCGACCACGCGGCCCAGGCCGCGGCGGGCGGCCCGGCCGGGCAGCTGATCCAGGCGCAGGCCATGGTCGAGGGCTACGCGTCCGCCATCTGGTGGGCGGTCGGCATCCTGGTCGCCAGCTCGGTCATCGCGCTGACGCTGATCAACACCGGCCGTCCGGGCGCCGGCGGCCCGGTGGCCTCCGGTTCCGGCGAGGACGCCGAGCTCAAGGTGCCGGTGCTCGCCCACTGATCACGGCCCGGGGCTCCGCGGAATGACTGACGACCCCGTCTCGTTCAAATTTGAACGAGACGGGGTTAGTCTGTTTCCGTACGTGTTTCAACCACCGAGCCAATGAGGAGCGCACCCGTGTCCCGTATACCGGCCCTGTATCTGAGCCACGGCGCACCCCCGCTGGCCGACGACCCGATCTGGCCCGGCGAACTCGCCGCCTGGTCGGCCGGCCTGCCCCGCCCCCGGGCGATCCTGATGGTCTCCGCCCACTGGGAGGAGGCCCCGCTCGCCCTCGGCGCCACCGAGCGCGTCCCGCTCGTGTACGACTTCTGGGGCTTCCCGGAGCGCTACTACCAGGTCCGCTACGACGCCCCCGGCGCCCCGGAGCTGGCCGCCTCGGTCCGCAAACTGCTGCGTGCCCCCGGCACCCCGGTCCAGGACATCCACGACCGGGGCCTGGACCACGGGGCGTACGTCCCCCTGGTGGAGATGTACCCGGAGGCCGACATCCCGGTCCTCCAGATCTCCCTGCCCACCCTGGACCCGGCCCGGCTGATGGACATCGGCCGCAAGCTGGCACCGCTGCGCGACGAGGGCGTGCTGATCGTGGGCAGCGGCTTCTTCACGCACAACCTGGCGGCACTGCGCCACACGGGCCCGGGCGTCCCCGCCTGGTCGGCGGAGTTCGACGCGTGGGGCCGCGAGGCCCTGGCGGCGTCCGACGTGGACGCGCTGCTGGACTTCGAGCACAAGTCCCCGGCGGGCCGCCTGGCCCATCCCCGTACGGAGCACTTCGCGCCGCTCTTCGTCACGCTCGGCGCGGCCGAATCCGACCTGACCGCCGCCCGCACCCCGGTGGACGGCTTCTGGATGGGCCTCTCGAAGCGCTCCCTCCAGTTCGGCTAGCCGTTGCGGGGAGTCGCATGCCGACCCTTCACCCGGGCGTGCGGCGGCCGTTTCAGGGTGGAATGCGTGGCTCATGGCCTATCCGGGCATTCGATCGTATGTCCAGGCAACCAGAAGCCGGCGCGGCCCGTCTTCAGGGTGGGAGTGCAGCCGGCAGCGGCGCCGTTCCGGAGTGAAAGCGACCGGGTCGGGCGTGACGGCGGTCTCACGGGCGAAGTGGTTGCGGAAGTCCGCGAGGGGCGCCGGATCGGCCGCTGTTCCGGGCCTGACCTGCACCTCTGTGCGATCTTGCGACCTCCGCTTCCCGCTCGTGGCGGGGCAGGATACTGCAAGATCTCAAAAAATAGGGAGCAGCGTGGGAATTCTGTCCCGATTCCAGTCGTTGTTTCCTTCGGAAGCGGGCACTCGGGAGAGTGTCCGTGACGCACCGGACCGGTTGGCAGCCGCCCCGGTGGCGTCCACCAGCCGCACCGCGACCGAACACTTCGCAAGGGAGCACGCATGGCAACCCGCGCCGTCGCCCGTCGTCAGTCCACGAGCAGCGCGCGCGCTGTGGGCGGGGAGATCGCAGACCGTGACCTGGTCGGCATGTACCTGGACGAGATCGCGCGCACCCCGCTGCTCGACGCCGCAAAAGAAGTGGAGCTCTCCCAGATCATCGAGGCGGGCGTCTACGCCCAGCAGCTCCTCGACGGCACGATAGAACGCGACGGGGCCACCCCGGCCCGCGAGGAGCTGGAGGCGCTGGCCGCCGAGGGCGAGCGGGCCAAGGAAGTCTTCATCCGCTCGAACCTCCGCCTCGTCGTGGCCGTGGCCCGGCGCTATCCGCGCAGCGGGCTGCCCCTCCTCGACCTGATCCAGGAGGGCAACGCCGGCCTGGTCCGCGCGGTCGAGAAGTTCGACTACACCAAGGGCTTCAAGTTCTCCACGTACGCCACGTGGTGGATCCGGCAGGCGATCACCCGGTCCATCGCGGACCAGTCCCGCACCATCCGCCTCCCCGTCCACCTGGTCGAGGAGCTCGGCCGGATCCGCCGCATCCAGCGGGAGTTCAACCGCGAGAACGGCCGTGACCCGGAGCACGCCGAGATCGCCGCCGAGCTGGACTCGACGGAGAAGCGCGTGGGCGACGTACTGGACTGGGCGCGCGACCCGGTCAGCCTCAACATGTCGGTCGACGACGACGGCGACACCCAGTTCGGTGACCTCCTGGAGGACACCTCGGCGATCTCGCCCGAGCAGTCCGTGCTCTCCCTGCTGCGCAGCGAGGAGCTGGGTGACCTGCTGGGCAAGCTCGACCAGCGCACGGCGTCGATCATCAAGATGCGGTACGGCATCGAGGACGGCCGCGAGCGGACCCTGACGGAGGTCGGCAAGCAGCACGGCCTGACCCGTGAGCGGATCCGCCAGATCGAGAAGCACGCGCTGCTGGAGCTGAAGCGGATGGCGCGCGACACCGGCTTCGACGCCGTGGCCTAGAACGGCCCGCCGCCGAACCCCCTGGACGAGCCCCGGTGCCTATCCCCCCCAGGCGCCGGGGCTCCCCCTTCCCCGCCGACGGGGCCCGACGGGCCTACGGCGCCGCGGCCCCGGACAGCCGTGCGGCCAGTGCTCCGGCCGCGGCACGCAGCTCCGCCGGTTCCCGCACCGTGAACGGCAGCCCGGTCAGGGCGAGCCGTGCCGCCGTCCACTCCGGCGCGTCCGCGCTCTCGAAGCGCACCGAGGTCCCGCCGTCCGGGCCCGGCAGGGCGGTGGCCCGCAGCCAGGCCGGGAGCTCCTCCGGGCCGGCCGCGAAGTCGGCCTCCACCCGGTACGGCTGCTTCTCCCCGCCCCGCAGCCCCCGCCGGACGAACTCCTCCGCCTCCATCGGCAGGTCCCGCCGTACGAACCGGGCCCCCGTCGCGAAGGCCTCCTCGACCCGGTCCACCCGGAAGGTCCGCCAGTCCTCGCGCTCCAGGTCGTAGGCGACCAGGTACCACCGGCTCCCGGTGCTCACGAGCCGGTACGGTTCCACCAGCCGCCGCGTCTCGGCCCCGTTCCCCGCCCGGTAGGCGAACCGGAGCCGCTCCGGCCCCGCCACCGCCGCCGCCATCGTGGTCAGCGTCCGCGGGTCGACGCTCGCCCCGTCGCCGCGGGACAGCGCGATCGTGGCCGACTGGAGCGCGCTCACCCGGTGCCGCAGCCGTGAGGGCAGGACCTGCTCCAGCTTCGCCAGGGCCCGTACGGAGGCCTCCTCGACCCCCTCGATCGCATGCCCGGCCCCGGCCCGCAGCCCCACCGCGATCGCCACGGCCTCCTCGTCGTCCAGCAGCAGCGGGGGCATCGCCGCCCCCGCCACCAGCCGGTAGCCGCCCTCGGCGCCCAGGGTGGCCTCCACCGGGTAGCCGAGGTCCCGCAGCCGCTCGATGTCGCGCCGGATGGTCCGCGCGCTCACCCGAAGGCGCTGCGCCAGCTCGCTCCCGGGCCATTCCCGGGGGGTCTGGAGGAGGGACAGCAGGGACAGCAGCCGTGCGGGTGTGTCGGTCATGAATCCAGGCTGCCAGCGAAATAGGACACAGACTGACCTAGACGCCGTCTAAGTTTCTCCTCATGAGCACCGAGACGTCCAGGACATCGCCCGAAAGAGAGAACGGGCCCGTACAAGAAGAGCGGAACGACGTAGCCCACGACGCACCCAGCTCGCCCGCCGACCGCCGCCGCTGGCTGGCGCTCGCCATCGTGATGACCGCGGCCTTCATGGACCTGGTCGACGTCACGATCGTCAACATAGCCATCCGCACCATGCGTGAGGACTTCGGCGCCTCCACCAGCGCGATCCAGTGGATCACCGCGGGCTACGCCCTCGCCTTCGCCGCGGGCCTGATCACCGGCGGCCGTCTCGGTGACATCTACGGCCGCAAGCGTGTCTTCCTGATCGGCATCGCCGGATTCACCGCGGCCTCGCTGCTCTGCGGCATCGCCGCCAACCCGGACGTGCTCGTCGCGGCCCGCCTCCTGCAGGGCGGTATGGCCGCCCTGATGGTGCCGCAGGTCCTGGCGATCATCCACGTCACCTTCCCGCCGCAGGAGCGCGGCAAGGTCTTCGGCATGTTCGGCGCGATCGTCGGCCTCGCCGCCGTCTCGGGTCCGCTGCTCGGCGCGCTGCTCATCGAGTGGGACCTCTTCGGTCTCGGATGGCGCCCGATCTTCCTGATCAACCTGCCCGTCGGCATCATGGGCGTGATCCTGGGCCGCAAGTTCATCGCAGAGTCCAAGGCCCCCAAGGCGCTGCGCCTGGACCTGGTCGGCGTCGTCCTCGCCACCCTCGCCCTGGTCCTGCTGATCTTCCCGCTGACCCACGGCCACGAGAACGACTGGCCGGCGTGGGGCTTCGTCTGCATGGGCGCGGCGCCCTTCGTCTTCGCCGCCTTCATCGCGTACGAGAAGTACAAGATCAAGAAGGATGGCTCCCCGCTCGTCGAGCTCTCGCTCTTCAAGGTCAAGAGCTTCGCGGGCGGTATCGCCGTCCAGCTGACCTTCGGCATCGCCACCGGCATCTTCTTCCTGGTCTGGACGATGTACATGCAGATGGGTCTCGGCTGGAGCGTGCTGCGCGCGGGTCTCACCGGCATCCCGTTCTCCATCGCGGTCTCGGTCGCCGCGGGCCTCTCGGTCGAGAAGCTCGTCCCGCGCTTCGGCCGCAAGGTGCTCCAGGCCGGTGCGCTGGTCATGGCCGCAGGCCTGCTCCTCTACATCTGGGAGTCGCAGCACTACGGCATGGAGATCGCCTCCTGGCAGATGGCCGCCCCGCTGATCGTCATGGGTGTCGGCATGGGCCTGATCGTGGCCCCGCTGAACGACACCGTGCTCTCCGAGGTGCCGCGCGAGCACGCCGGATCCGCATCGGGCCTGATCAACACCACCGGCCAGATGGGCAACGCGCTGGGCCTCGCCCTGACCTCCGTCGTCTTCTTCGGGCTGATCGACGACGACATGGTCTTCGGCCCGCCGTACGTGGAGGCCTTCCGCGGCGCGCTCTGGTGGGTCGTGGCCGTACTCGTCGTGATCTTCGCGGTGATGTTCGTCCTGCCGCGCAGGGCGCTCCCGATGGAGCAGCGCGAGGGTGCCGCCGAGCACGCCGACCGCCCCGTGGAGAAGGTCCCGGCCGGCTGAGCCGCCCCTGAGCGCCACCGCACGGACATGTCCGCCCTCCCGGGCGGGCATGTCCGTTTTTTGTCTCCGTCCGGAGGCCTGCGTACAGTGGTTCAAATCCGTTCATCAATGAATGAAACGGACATAGCTGGCCGAAGATGGCCTGCCCTGGCCTGCCCTGACCTGGCCTGCCCTGACCTCGGTCTCGACCGAGACCACCGGTACGGAAGTTCTGCTCGCGATGATCCTCACCGTCACCCCCAACCCCTCCCTCGACCGGGCCTACGAGGTCCCCCCGCTGGTCCGCGGCCGGGTACTGCGCGCCGGCGGTGAACGGGTCGACCCCGGGGGCAAGGGCGTGGGCGTCTCCCGCGCCGTCGCCGCCGCGGGCGTCCGCACGACGGCGGTCCTCCCGCTCGGCGGCGCCCCCGGCATCCTGCTCGCCGAACTGCTCGGCGCGCAGGGCGTGGACGTCACGGCCGTGTCGATCGCCGGACAGACCCGCTCGAACATCGCCCTGACCGAACCCGACGGCACCCTTACCAAGATCAACTCGCCCGGTCCGGCGCTCTCCCCGGAGGAAGCCGCCCTCCTCCTGGACACCGTCCGCTCCGCCGCCGCCGAAGCCGCCTGGGTCGCCTGCTGCGGCAGCCTCCCGCGCGGCATCGAACCCCGGTGGTACGCCGACCTGGCCGCCCAGGCGCACGCGGCGGGCGCCCGTGTCGCCCTGGACGCGCCGGGGACCGCACTGCCCGGGGCCCTGGCCGCCCTTCCCGACCTCGTCACGCCCGATGCGTCCGGGCTGGCGGCCGCGGTGGGACGCCCGCTGCCCACCCTGGGGGACGCGGTCAAGGCCGCCGAGGAACTCCGCGAGCGGGGCGCGGGGGCCGTACTGGCCTCCCTCGGCGCGGACGGCCGGCTCCTGGTCTCGGCGGAGGGCGCCTTCTACGGCACGGCCCCGGCCCCGGTGGTGCGCGCCGCCGTGGGCGCGGGCGACGCCTCCCTGGCCGGGTTCCTGATCGAGGGCGGCACCGGCCCGGGCGCCCTCGCCTCGGCGCTGACCCATGGTGAGGCCGCCGTCCGGCTGCCGGGCAGCGCCATGCCGACCTCGGCGGACCTGCGCCCCGACCTGGTCCGCATCACCGACCACCCGCCTCTGGACCTCCAGCTCGCCGACCCCGGCATGCCGTAGCGCCCGCCGCCCGGGCCGGGCCGGGTCACCGTACGCGGGCGCGCTGTTCCATCGCTCCGCGCGCGGCCGCCTCGCTCTCGTACACCTCGCACATGTGCCGCCCGTCGGGCGTCGCCGTGTGCTCGACCTCCCACAGGCTCACCTCGGTCCCGTCCACCAGCACGAAGGCGTGCTCGTACAGGCTGAAACCCGCACCCCGCCCGTCCGAGAGGCTGTGCCGCGCCCCGAACGCCTGCGTGATCTGGTGCGCGTACGCCGACCGCAGCGCCGCCGCCACCCGCTCGCCCGGCCGGTCGGCGTTCTCCGCGCGGCGCAGCACCCGCCGGGCGTGGTCGGCGGACTCCTCCACCGCGTACTCCCGGTGCCGGACGGGGGCCGCAGTCGCGTACAGTGCGCTCAGCAGCGCCGCGCCACCCTCCGGCTCCTCCTCGCACGGCACCGGCGCCGGATCCGCGGACGCCCCGGCCGGCGCCTCGCCGAACAGCCGGGTGACGGCCAGGCAGATCTCCGCCTTGCTCGCGAAGACGTCGTGCCGGACGGTCCGGTCGCCCTCCAGCCGGTAGGCCAGCTCCCACAGCGAGACCGAACCGCCGTCGGTCAGCAGGTAGGTGTGCCGGTGGGTCTCCCGCCAGACGCCCGCCTCCGGACTGTGGTGGGCGGTGTAGAGCGAAGAGCTGTGGGCGAGCGCCGTGCCGAGGCGCTCCACCAGCCTGTCCGGCAGGTCGAAGGAGTTCAGGGCGCGGCCGAGGAGTCGTTCGAGGTGCGCCTCGGTTGTCTCGTACGGATCGCTCAAGGTGGGTCTCCAGGCCGTCGCAGCTTGTCACTTCGCGGAAGCTCAACGTAACCCCTGGTTCTGACATCACGTCCGGGGTTCGGTAAAACGTCCGGGAAGCATCGGCGGTTCCCGCCACACCTTCAGGTCAACTTACGTACGGATGCGCACGGTTGAGTCCGGTCTGAGGGGAACCGCGGGACTATGGGCCACATGGCAACGAATACAGTGGGCCTCCCGCGTCAGCAGGTACGGCCCCGCAGTGGACACGAGGGTGGGCAGGACGCCGCCCCGAAGGGGCTGGCCTGGCTGCTGGCCGTCACCGGGGCGGCCGGGCTGCTGGCCTCGTGGGTGATCACCCTCGACAAGTTCCTCCTGCTGGAGGACCCGGACTTCAAGCCCGCGTGCAGTCTCAACCCGGTCGTCTCGTGCGGCAGCGTGATGACGAGCGACCAGGCGGCGGCCTTCGGCTTCCCCAACCCGATGCTGGGGCTCGTCTCGTACGCCGTCGTGGTCTGCGTCGGCGTGGGCCTGCTGGCCGGCGCCCGCTACCGCGGCTGGTTCTGGCTCGGACTGAACGCCGGCACGCTGTTCGGCGTCGGCTTCTGCAGCTGGCTGATGGTCCAGTCGCTCTACGAGATCAACGCGCTCTGCCTGTGGTGCTGCCTGGCCTGGGTCGCGACCCTGCTGATGTTCTGGGCCGTCACCGCGCACAACGTCCGTACGCGCGCCCTGCCCGCCCCCGGACCGCTGCGGGGCTTCTTCACCGAATTCGGCTGGGCCCCGCCCGCCCTGCACATCGGAGTGATCGGCATGTTGGTGCTCACGCGCTGGTGGGACTTCTGGACCGGCTGACCGCCGGGTGCGGAACGCGGAGAGGGCCCCGGTGGCTTGTACGCCGCCGGGGCCCTCGTCCTTCACTCCACAGGCTCAGCGGCCCGCGGTCACCCGAAGGGCGGAGGAGCCGGAGATCAGCTGCCGTTCGAGAGGTTGCCCGACAGGACCGGGATGTTGTCCAGGATGTGCGAGAGCGGCTCGTCGCCCTTGGCCTGGGTGGAGTTCTCGGTGCACTGCTGGTTCTGCGGGTTGGACAGGACGTTGATGTCCTGGACGCCGATGTTGAGCGCGGCGATGAGCGACTGGGCGTTGACCTTCGCCGGCAGGCCGATGCAGGGCTTGTTCAGGGTGCCCTGGACCAGGCTGAGCTGCGGGCTCATGTCGCCGTGGGTCTTCTGGTTGCCGTAGATCTGCTGGGCACCGTTGCCGTTGACGGTGTTGATCCCGTTGTCGTTGCCGATGGCCATGGCCGGGGCCGCGGCGGCAGCGCCCGCGCCGATCGCAACGGCGGAGACCGCGGCGGCGGTCATGAACTTCTTGAACATCTTGATCCTTCTGTCGCACGAGTGCCCGCTGATGGAGCGCCCTGGTCAACTGCCCGACCTGGGGGTTGGTTCCGCTGCTTCACTCAAACGGCCTGCGTCTGCCGAGGTTTTCCCCGGCCCGGGTGAGTGGCCTCCGGACGCCTGCGCGAAGCCCGTACGAAGCCAGCACCGGCCGGGGCTCCGGTTGCGCTCCGTGCGAGGTGTTCGCACGGTGGGTGATGAAACGGATCATTCCCTTCCGTTTCCGTGTCCCCACCACGAAGGAACGTCCATGCACCGCACGAAGCCGTCCCGCGCCCGCCTCCTCGTCCCGTCGGCCCTCGCCGTCGTCATACTGTCCGGCGCGGCTGCCCCCGCGGTCGCCGTGGAGGGTGACGGCTCCGCGGCCCTCACCGAACGGGTGGCCTCCGTTCAGAAGCAGGTGGAGAAGATCGAGCGGCGCGCGGCGGCCGCCGGCCCCATCGACGACCTCCTGGCGGGCCTCACCAAGACCCTTGAGAGCCTTCTCGCTTCGGTCGGGGGTCTGCTGCCCGACGGGGTGGTGCTGCCGCCGATCGAGCTGCCGAAGCTGCCGGAGATCAAGCTCCCCGAGCTTCCCGACCTGTCCGGCCTCATCCCCGAGCTGCCGGCGGTCCCCGAGGTTCCGGCGCTCCCCGAGCTTCCCGCGACCCCGGCGGTCCCCGAAGTCCCGGCGCTCCCGGCCCTGCCCGCGACCCCGGCCGTACCCGCGGTCCCGGCCCTTCCCGCAGTCCCGTAGAGGCGGATAACGGACCCAACCCGTCACATGGTTACGACAATTGAGCCGAACAGGTCTCATCGTGCGCGTGACCGTGTCGTCTGGGAAGCTGGACCGTTTCGCTCGATGTGAGCCCCGGATCGGGGCAGAACATCGAACAGAAGGTGCACTTCCCATGAACTCTGCCAAGAAGGCCGCTCTGGTGCTGGCCACCGCTGGTCTCGCTGCGGCCGGTGCCGCCGGCTCCGCCGCCGCCGACTCGTCGGCCGAGGGCGCGGCCGTGGGTTCCCCCGGCGTCCTGTCCGGCAACCTGCTGCAGGTGCCGGTGCACGTCCCGGTCAACGTCTGCGGCAACACCGTGAACGTCATCGGCCTGCTGAACCCGGCGTTCGGCAACACCTGCGTCAACAACTGACGTCGGCAGAACAACCGACTGTGGGCGCCCCGGCCTGGCCGGCGGCGCCCACAGTCGTGTCGGCGTGTTCAGCCGGGGCGGTTCACTGGCCGCCGTTGAGCTTCACGCCGCCGAGCGCCGGAGACGCCTGGGTGGCGCCGTTCGCGAGGCCGAGCACGGTGCCGGGCACGTCGTTGCGGACCTTGTTGACCTTCTGAGCGGTACCCACCACCTTGTTGACGGTGTCGCCCTGCTCGGCCAGCCCGTTGCCCACCGTCTGCGGAAGGGACTCGGAGACGGGCCCGACGGCGTTCAGCGTCTCGGTCACCCCGCCGGTCAGGCTCATGGGGGGCATCGCCGCCGCGGTCTCGGCGGCGAACGCGGTGGAGGAGGCGCCGAGGGCGGCGACGGAGCCGACGACGACAGCGACGACCTTCGTGAACTTCATAATCGAAATCCTCTTCTTTCGTGGACAGAGACGTCAGCGGCGACCGTCGCGCCACTTTCACCCTGGGTAACGATTCCCCGCGGCTGCGGAAACGCGAACGCGCGCGCGGAGAGGTGCGGACATGACAGCGGCCGGAGAATCCGACGGGGATTCTCCGGCCGCTGTTTTTTCCGATTACCGGTATTGCCGGTCAGGACACGCGCGACCGCCGGTACAGAATGGCGCCGCCCAGGATCAGGGCGGTGGCGAGAGCCGCCGCGGCCGCGGGCTGACCCGCACCCGTCTCGGCCAGCATCGGCCCGGTCACGTGCGCCGGAGCCGGTGCCGGAGCGGGGGCCGGCGGCTGTACGGGTGCGGGGGCCGGGGCCGGTGCCGTCACCGGGGGGAGGGTGACGGGGGTGTCACCACCGGGGGCGGCCGGCGGCTGGTCCGCGGGCGGTACGACCCCGGGCGCGGGGGCCGGAGCCGGAGCCGGGTGCTCCACGGGCAGGCTGCCGTGCGGCGGACCGGGCGCGGGCCCCTCCTCCACCACGGGGGCCGGACCGGGGGCGGGGGCCGGCAGCGTGTGCGGGGTCTCCTCGGCCGGTGCCGGGAAGGGCTCCGGGGCGGGGAGCGTGTGCGGGGCCTCCTCGGCCGGAGGCTGCGGCGCGGGGGGTGCCGGCGGAGCCTCCGGCGGGGGCGCGGGCGCCTCCTGGACCGGCACCGGGGTGGGCAGCGGGGCCGGGTGCTCCTCCACCGGTTCCGGCTTGGGGTGCGGATGCTCGGGCGCGGGGGGAGCGTGGTGCGCCGGCGGGGGCGGCGGCGACGCCTCGGGGTGGTCGTCGCACTCCTCCTCGCCCCGCTGCCCACCCGGGCTGCCGTAGCCGCCCTCGTGCCGTGGCTCCTCGTGCCGCGGCTTCGCGTGCCGCGGCCCCTCCTGCCGGGGCTGCTCGTGCCGGGCCCGCTCCTGGTGGGGCTGCTCGTACCCGCCCGCGTGGCGCGGCGACCCGTGGCGCTGCTCCGGCACCGTGTGCCGGCCCTCGCGCTCGTCGAGGTAGCGCCCGAAGGCCTCGGCGTGCTCCGGGCTGAGGTAGCGCCCGTAGTCGTAGCCGTCGTGCGCGTGCGAGCCGGTGTCGGTGACGCACGTGTTCCCCATCGCAGGGTTGAGCGCCGCACCGCCGTCCACGCTGTTGCCGCACACGTTCGGTGCGAAGGTGACCGGTACCGAGACGCTGTTGCCGGCCAGCACGCCCGGCGAATGCGAGACCTCGGCGCTCGCACCGGGGTGCGCGTAGGCCGCGCCGGTCGCGATCGACAGCAGACTCGAAGCGGCTGCCGCCGTGAGCATCCCCTTGCCCAGTACCTGTCGGCTCAGTACCTGTCGCATGGGTCCTTCCCTGTCTACCGGCGCCACGGCCGGTGTGGAATCGGAGGAGGCCTCGGAGTGCACCGCCGTGCACTCCTAGGCCACCCCGAGGAGGCTTGCCCTCGCGGGCACAAGCGCTTCGTCAGGCGTTGACGCAGGTGTTGCCGAACGCCGGGTTCAGCAGCGCGATGATGTTCACGGTGTTGCCGCAGACGTTGACCGGGACGTGGACGGGCACCTGGACCAGGTTGCCGGACAGGACGCCGGGGGAACCGACGGCCTGGCCGGCCGCGTTCGAGTCGGCCATGGCGGGGGAGGCGGCACCGGCGAGCATGAGAGCGCCGGCGGCCAGCACCACTGCCTTCTTGTACGTCATTTTGATTTCTTTCCTTCCCGCAGGGGCGTGTCCACTGCAGAAATAACAACGAGCGGCCCGGGAAAAAGAAACCGCATATTCTTGGCGGTCTGCCGGCAATTCACCCCGATGCGCGGACCGAAGTCCGGACCGAATTCCGGGTGCCGGCGGATTCGTATCGACAATTCGGGGGCCGGGGCATCCCGGCCCCACATGCGGCGAGGCCGCCGCGACCCGGTGGGTGCGACGGCCTCGCTGGCGCGGGCCTCGGTCAGCTGCCGTTCGAGACGTTGCCGGAGAGGACCGGGATGTTGTCCAGGATGTGCGAGAGGGCCTCGTCGCCCTTGGCCTGGGTGGAGTTCTCGGTGCACTGCTGGTTCTGCGGGCTGGACAGGACGGGGATGTCCTGGACGCCGACGTTGATCAGGGCCAGCACGGACTGCACGTTGGCCTTCGCGGGGAGGGCGATGCAGGGCTTGTTGAAGGAGCCCTGGATCAGAGCCATCTGCGGGCTCATGTTGCCGTAGGTCGCCTGGTTGCCGTAGATCTGCGCGGCGCCGTTGCCCTGGACGGTGTTGACGCCGTTGTCGTTGCCGATGGCCATAGCCTGCGGCGCCATGGCGGCACCGATGCCCACGACCGAGGCGGCAACCGCGGCCGAGGCCATCATCTTCTTGATCATTGTCGTCCCTTTTTTGCAGGATTGCCCGGTAGTGGAGCACCCGGATCAACGGCGCGGTCCCGGTTCGGGTTGCGTGGCTTCACTCGGATGCGGGCGTTTCGGGCAGCACGGTTGACGGTCGGGCGCTGATGCGGGTGCTGCCGAACGAGGCGTTCGGCAGGGCGACCACGTTCGGCGGGACGGCGACGGAGGCCCTGGAGCAGGGTGGGCCGCTCATCTCCGCATTTCCTTTCGGTTCGAACAATGGTGCAACCCATAACGACCCGCCGGTTGTGAGGGTGCGTGCTATCGCCCAAAAGGCCGTACGAGCGAGTCCGGCGTGATTTCCCGCCTGATTTCTGCCAAAGTTCACTCCTGTTTTGTCCCCTTGATCGAAAATGGAGACAGGGTCATGGGTTCCTCCCGCAGAATCCTCGGCGCGCTCGGTCTGCTGTCCTGCCTCACCCTTTCCCTGAACCCCCAGACGGCGGGCGCGGCGGTTCCCGCTCCCAAGGAGCTGCCCCGGATCCCGTTCACCCAGCGTTACCAGGCGGTGCAGCACGGCGGGCTGGTGCGCGCCTCCAACTCCGGCATCAGCTGCCGCAAGGAGCAGTCCCCCCAGGCCGAGCCGTGCGCCGAGGTCAAGAAGGGCGCGGCCGGGGTCAACGGCGACTTCGAGATGTTCTACAGCGAGGTCGACAAGAATCCGGACACCTACAACTCCACCCGGGCCGAGCTCAAGGTGCCGCAGGGCGCGAAGGTCTCGTACGCGCGTCTCTACTGGGGCGGGAACCTGCGGGTGGGCGAGCAGAAGCCGCCGGAGGACAACGGCCGGGTGCTGGTCGCGGAGCCCGGCGGCGCGTACAAGGAGGTCCTCGCCGACACGGTGACGGGCCACCGCACGGACGCGGGCAGCGATGCCTACCAGGCCTCCGCCGACGTGACCCCGCTGGTCCGCAAGGGCGGCGCAGGCCTGTGGACGGTGGCCCAGCTCAACATCGCGATGGGGCACTCCGAGGTGGGTGCCTGGGGCGGCTGGACGCTGGTCGTCGCCTACGAGCACCCGCAGGAGCCGGTGCGCCGGATCTCGCTGTGGGACGGCTTCGAGTCGGTCGCCGCCCGCGCCGCCGACGCGGTCGTCGAGGTCGAGGGCCTGGAGGCGCCGGCCGGTTCCGCGGGCCGGGTCGGGCTCGTCGGGTACGACGGGGACCGGGGCGTCCTCGGGGATTCACTCACCGTGACGGCCGACAGCGGCCGCCGGGTGAGCCTCAGTGACGGAGAAAATCCTTTTAATGATGTTATGAATTCCACGATCACGGAATTCGGTGATCAGCCGTTCGCGCGACAGCCCGAACACGTGAACAATCTCGGATATGACGCGGACGTGTTCGACCTGAGTCCCGCCCTGTCCGGTGGTGCCCGCAGTCTGAGCTTCAGATTCACGGGCGAAAGTCAGGGTCATTTCCTCGGTGTGCTCTTCGTTCAGACAGACGCGCGCCGCTGAACGTAGGAGACCACTCCACGTGCCCAGTCAGCCTCGGGCGGCACAGCCCACGACCGTCCTCCACCTCGTACAACCCGTCGACGGCGGTGTGGCCAGGGTCGTCACCGACCTCGTCCGCGCACAGACCGCCGAAGGGCTGCGCACCGTCGTCGGGTGTCCGCCCGGCGGCACGCTCGCCGACGCCGCCCGGGCCGCCGGAGCCGAGGTGCTCACCTGGCGCGCCGGGCGGGCCCCCGGCCCCGGCCTGCCCGCCGAGATCATCGGCGCCCGGCAGGTGCTCCACCACGTACGGCCCGACCTCCTGCACGCCCACAGCGCCAAGGCCGGCCTGGCCGGCCGGCTCGCCGCGCGCGGGAGCCTGCCCACCGTCTTCCAGCCCCACGCCTGGTCCTTCGACGCGGTCGGCGGCGCCACCGGCGCGCTCGCACTGCGCTGGGAGCGGTACGGGGCCCGCTGGGCCGACCGGGTGCTCTGCGTCAGCGACGCCGAACGCCGTGCGGGCGAGACCGAGGGGATCACCGCCCGCTGGACGGTGATCCGCAACGGCGTGGACCTGGACCACTTCCGCCCCGGCGGGCCCGACCCCGACCGCGACCGGGCCCGGGCCCGGGCCGAACTGCCGATGCCCGCAGGCTTCCCGGCCGACGCCCCGCTCGCCGTGTGCGTGGGCCGCATCTGCCCCCAGAAGGGGCAGGACATCCTGCTGCGCGCCTGGCCGGAGCTGCTCGCCACCGTCCCCGGCGCCCGCCTCGCCCTCGTCGGGGACGGCCCCGACACCGAACGGCTGCGCCGCACCGCGCCACCCGATGTGCACTTCGCGGGCGCCGCCTCCGACATCCGACCGTGGCTTCGGGCCGCCGATCTCGTTGTACTGCCGTCGCGGTGGGAAGGCATGGCGCTCGCCCCGCTCGAAGCCATGGCCTGTGGCCGCCCGGTCCTGGTCTCCGACGTCAGCGGCGCCAGGGAGAGCCTGCCGCCGGGCCAAGGACGCCTGTGCCTGGTGCCGCCGGAGGATCCGACGGCCCTGGCCGAGGCCCTGGGACGGCTGCTCGCCGAGCCGCGGCTCCTCGCCGAACTCGGTGAGCAGGCCCGGCAGCACGCCCGGACCGACTTCGACGTGCGGCGGACCACGGACGCGGTCACCGGCCTGTACCACGAACTGCTGGGCAGGCCCCGGCCCTTGAACCAGGAGCGCATCAGCCGATGACGATGGACAGCGCACCCGCCCGGCACACCAAGCAGGGCGGCACGGGGCCCGCCCGCGCAGGCGCCTTCGCGCCCGCGCACCTCGCGGCGGCCCGCCGTTCGGCGACCGCCATCCACCCCCCGCGCGGGCCGAGGGCCGACCTGGCCCGCTCCGCCGTACGCCCCCGCCGCGTGCGCCGTCGCGGCCGAGTCCTCCCGCTGCTGACCGCCGACGCGCTGGCCGCCGTACTCACCGCGACGACCCTGCCCGCTACGGCGCCGCCCGTCCTGTACGCCGCCCCCCTCCTGCTCGCCGCGCTGCACGCGCAGGCCGGGCTCTACCGGCCGCGGCTCGCCCCCTCCGCACTCCTCGAACTGCCCGTGCTGGCCGGGCGGTCCGCCGTCCTGTGGTGCTCGGTCGCCGCCGTCACGGCCGCCGCCTCCCCGGCCCGGGCCATGGGCTGGAGCGTGCTGCTCACCGCCGTCTGCCTGCAGGCCGTCCTGGCGTGCGCGGGCCGCGGACTCGTCAACCAGCTGCGGCGCCGCTCCGCCGTCCGCCGGCCCGTCTCCGCCCTCGTCGTCGGACCCGGCCCCGGAGCGAGCGCGGTGGCCGCCGCGCTGCACGGCCGCCCCGAGTACGGACTGCGCCCGGTCGGACTCGCCGATCCCGTCGCGGGCTACCCGCCCGCCGAGAGCGACGGCGGCACCCTGCCGCTGCTCGCCACCCACGAGGACATCCGGCGCGCGGTCATCCAGAACTCGGTCGGGCACGCGGTGTTCACCCGGCCCCCGGAGGCCGACGAGCGCACCGCCTCCCTGGTCCGGCTCTTCCACGACCACGGCTGCCGGCTGTGGCTCGCCGACCCGGCCGGCACCGCCAAGGTCACCGGCATGCGGGTGCCGCACCCCACCGACCAGCTCTGGGGGTTCGCCGTGCAGCCGCTGCTCCCGCGCCCGGCCCGGCCGCTGGAGCGCTGGGCCAAGCGGGTCATCGACACCGTGCTCGCCCTCGTCGCGCTGCTCGCCGCCGCCCCCGTCATGGCGGCCTGCGCGCTGGCCGTACGGGTCTGGGACGGCCCCGGGGTGATCTTCCGGCAGGAGCGGGTCGGCCTGTACGGGCGCCCCTTCACCCTGCTGAAGTTCCGTACCCTGCGCGCCGACGCGCACGAGGCCGCCACCCGCTGGACCGTCGCGGGCGACCGCGGGATGAGCCCGGTCGGGTCCTTCCTGCGCAAGTCCTCGCTGGACGAGCTCCCGCAGCTGTGGAACGTCGTACGCGGTGACATGGCCCTCGTCGGACCCCGCCCCGAACGTCCCTTCTTCGTCGCCAAGTTCTCCACCGTCCACCCCGGCTACGAGGCCCGCCACCGGATGCCCGTCGGCATCACCGGCCTCGCCCAGATCAACGGCCTGCGCGGGGACACCTCCATCGAGGACCGGGCCCGCTTCGACAACCACTACATCGACACCTGGTCGCTGTGGCAGGACCTGTGGATCCTCGCCCGCACCGCGGCCTCCTTCTTCCGCTTCCGGCTGGGGGGCAGCTGATGAGTCTCGCCGTACCGGGCCGGTGGATCCGGCCGGACGGGCCGGCCCTGCTGCGCGGGCACTGGCCGCTGCTGCCGCTCGCCGCCACCGTGCTGTTCCTGCTCGCCCCGCTCCCGGCGGGGGACGCCACCGCCTCCGGGAAGGTCGGCCCGGCCGACGCCGCCTCGCTGCTGCTGGTCCTCGTCTGCGCCGTGCAGGCGCTGCGCGGCCGGGTGCGGGCGCTGACCCCGCTGGGTGTCGCGGTGCTCGGGGCGCCGGCCGTGGGCCTCGCGGTCGCCACGATGACCGCGGGGGACCCGTACGCCGCCCTGCCCGGCTTCGTGCGCTACCTCCAGGTCTTCGTGCTGGTCCCGGCGGCCGTGGTGCTGCTGGTGCGGGACGCCGCGGAGTTCCGGCTGGCCGCCGGGTGCTTCGTGGTCCTGGCCCTGGTGCAGGGCGCGGTCGGGGTGGTGCAGTACGCCACCCACACGGGGGCCTCGTACCAGGGCGAGGACGTCCGGGCCGTCGGCACCTTCGGCCCCGGTGACGTCATGGGCATGGCCACCGTCGTGGCGTACGGGCTGATCGTGGCGACCGCGGCCGGGCTCGCCCCGGGGCTGCCGCGGCGCCTGCGGCGGATCGCGGGAGCCTGCGCGCTGGTGCTGGTGCTCCCGCTGGTGCTGTCCTTCAGCCGGGGCGCGTGGATCGCCACCGCGGGCGCGGCGGTGCTGGTGATGGCACTGTCCGGGATCCGGCGGGCCCTGAAGGTGGTCGCCGCACTGGCGGCCGCCGGGGTGGTCCTGGTCGGCGGGTTCGGGGTCGGCTCGGAGATGGTCGCCGAACGGCTGACCTCCATCACCCAGGTCTCCAGCGCCCCCGACCAGTCGGTGACCGACCGCTACACGATGTGGGCCGCCGCCGAGTCGATGTGGCGCGAGCGGCCCGCGGTCGGGGTGGGGCTCAAGGGCTTCCCGGCCAACCGGGACGGGCACGCCTCGCTGGGCCTGTCCTCCGGCAGCGACACCGCGGGCGCCGGGCAGGCGTACCTGCGCCAGCCCCTGCTCTCCCCGCACAACATGTACCTGCTGATCCTGAGCGAGCAGGGCCTGGTCGGGCTGGTCGCACTCGTGGGCGGCTGGGCGGCGCTGCTGGTGGCGGGAGTGCGCCGGCTCGCCGCCGGCGCGGGCACCGCGGCACGGGACTGCGGACTGATCGCGACCGGGCTGTTCGTGTGGCAGCTGACCGACTTCCTCTACGCCGACATCGGCGGGCCGTCCACGGTGCTGACCGGAGTGATCATCGGCCTGGCGGCCTGGTGGGCGCTTCCCTCCCGGGAGGCCGCAGGTCCACTGCGCGGGGCGGGCGCGGTCTCCGGAGCCGCCACGGGTGCGGGTTCACGGGGTAGGGCCCCCGGGGTTGCGGCTCGCCCGTGACGGACACCACGCCTTGGCGGCCCGCCTCCGGCCCTCCGGCCGGGGCGGGCCACGCCCGTGTCCCGGGAGCCCCGGCCGCCGGCCCGTCGCGTGTCCCGGCGGATCCCGGTCCCGCGGGCCGTCCGGGGAACGTGCCTGTGCCCGGGCGGTCCGTGGGCGGGGCCGATCCGGTCGGCCGTAGCGGCGTGGCCGGGTACCCGGGCGGTGCGCCGGTGGCCGGGCGGGCCGCCGGCGGGGAGGACCCGGCGGCCCGCCCCGGAGTGCCGGGATCCGGCTCTGCGGGCCCGCGGAGCCTGCCGGGTCTGCGGGGCCTGCCCGGCCTGTCGGGTCTGCCGGGTCTCCCGGGCCCTGACGACGCGGCCCGCCCGGCCGTGCCCGTCCCGGCCGACCCCGGGTTCGTCGCCGGGGGGCTCCCGCGCGGGCCCGCGTTCGGTTCCGCCGGGTACCCGGGCGGAGCCTCGGGACGGCACAGCATGCGGGTGGAGGCCGGGGCGGGCCAGGACCGCCGCGCGGTGGCGCGTTCCGCCACCCCCGGCGGCGGTCAGGCGCCCGACTCCGCCGCCGCCGACGGGAGCCGGCCGCGGGGCGGGGTCCGTCAGGCGCACCGCGCGGGCGGGCCCTGTACCTCCCCCGACGGGAGCCGCACCGCGGGCGAGCCCTTCCCTCCGGCCGCTCCCGGCGGCAGCGGCACCGCCGGCGGGGGGCGGCCGAGCCAGGCCCGCCGGGCGGGTGAGCTCCCCGCCACCCCCGGGGGGAGCCCCGTGCCCGGATCCGCCGCCCCCGGGGGGAACGCCGCCGGTGGGAACGCCCCCGCGGGGAACGGCCCCGTCGGAAGCCAGCCGCTCGGGCGGTTCCTGGCCAAGGCCGCCGCCGTCACCGCCGGACTGACCGCCGCCGGGGCGGTGCTCGGGCTGCTGCGCGACCAGACCATCGCGCACCTCTTCGGAGCCGGGCACGACAGCGACGCCTTCCTGATCGCCTGGACCGTGCCCGAGATGGCCTCCACGCTGCTGATCGAGGACGCCATGGCGCTGCTGATGGTGCCCGCCTTCAGCCAGGCCCTGGCCCGGCGGGCCGCCGGCCGGGCCGGGCTCACCCGCAGGGAGGCCCGCACACAGGACCCCGTACGGCTCCTGGTGGGGGCGACCCTGCCGCGCCTCGTCGTGTTCCTGGCCGCCGTCGCCTCCCTGCTCGTCGTGGCCGCGCCCGCCGTCGTCGCCGTACTCGCCCCCGGCCTGCCCGACCCCGCACTGGCCGTCGAGTGCACCCGGTTCACCGCGCTGACCGTGCTCTCCTTCGGCATCGCCGGCTACTTCAGCGCAGCGCTGCGCGCGCACCGGTGCTTCCTGCCGCCCGCCGCGATCTACGTCTCGTACAACGTCGGCATCATCGGCACGATGGTCGCCCTGCACGCCCTGTGGGGCGTCCGGGCCGCCGCCGCAGGCGTCGCGGTCGGCGGACTCCTGATGGCACTCGTCCAACTGCCCGCCTTCGTCCGCAACGTGGGCTTCGGCCCGCCCCGCGCGAAGAAGGCCGCCCCGCGCAACCAGCGCGACCGGGACCGCCCCACCCTCATCGCCTTCGGGGTGATCGCCCCCGTGATCTTCTTCGCGGTGTTCCGGCAGTCACAGGTGCTCGTCGAGCGGTTCCTGGCCGCCTCGCTCCCGCCCGGGGCGATCTCCCATCTCAACTACGCGCAGAAGGTCGCGCAGATGCCGATGGTGCTGTCGCTGATGATCTGCACCGTCACCTTCCCCGTCGTCGCCCAGGCCATGGCCGCGGGGGAGCGGGAGAAGGCCCGGCGGCGGGTGGAGCAGGACCTCGCGCTGGCCTCGCTGGCCGTCCTGATGGGCACCGCCCTCGTCATCGGCTACGCGCCCCAGATCATCGAGGTCCTCTTCGAACGCGGGGCCTTCACCCACGAGGACACCCTCGCGACCGCCTCCGTCATGCGGGTCTACGCACTCGGACTCCTCGGCCACTGCCTCGTCGGAGCACTGTCCCGGCCCTTCTTCTCGACCGCCCGGCCCACCTGGTTCCCGGCGTTCGCGATGGGTGCCGGACTGCTCGTCAACGTCGTGGCCGGAGCGTTCGCCGTCCGCTGGTGGGGCACCTACGGCATCGCCGCCGCCAACGCCGCCGGCATCTCCACCACCGCCGTCCTGCTCCTCGCCGGCCTCGGCTCGCGGATCATCGTCATCCAGGTCCGCCGGGTCGCCGTCAGCATCAGCCGGCTCGGGGTCGCCGCCGTCGCCGCGGCCGCCACCGGCTGGATCGCCGGCCCGATGATCCCCGACCCGATGCTCAGCGCCGCCCTCGGCTGCCTGCTGGTCCCGGCCATGTTCGGAGCCACCGGCATGGCCATACGCGCCCTCGAAGTCACCGCCCTGCCCGGTCAGATCTCCCAGTTCACGCAGAGGTTCCGCAATGTCCGCTGACACCGACACGGCCCCCGCCGCCGTGGTGGTCCCCACCCGCCGGACCGCTTCGCCGTGGGTCCTGATGTACCACTCGGTCGCCGAGTTCACCGACCCCGCGGAGGACCCGTACGGGATCACCGTCACTCCGCTCGCCCTGGAGGCCCAGCTGATGTGGCTGCGCTCCCGCGGCCTGCGCGGGGTCTCCGTCGGCGAACTGCTGCGGGCCCGCGCGGCCGGGCGCGGTGCCGGGCTGGTCGGACTGACCTTCGACGACGGCTACACCGACTTCCTGTCCCACGCGCTCCCGCTGCTGAGCCGCTACGACTGCACCGCCACCCTCTTCGTCCTGCCCGGGCGGCTCGGCGTGGACAACGTGTGGGACCCGCTGGGCCCGCGCAAGTCCCTGCTCACCGCCGAGGGCATCCGCGAGGTCGCCGACGCCGGACAGGAGATCGGCTCGCACGGGCTGCTCCACCAGGACCTCACCGCGACCGCCGACGACGTGCTCCAGCAGGAACTGCGGGGCAGCCGCGACCTGCTGCGGGAACTGACCGGCACCCTGCCCGAGGGGTTCTGCTACCCGTACGGGCACCTCGACGCCCGGGTCGTCTCCGCCACCCGGGCCGCCGGATACGGCTACGCCTGCGCCATCGACCCCGGACGGCTCGCCGGCCCGCACGCGCTGCCGCGCACGCACGTCAGCCAGGCCGACGGAGGCGCCCGGCTACGGATCAAGCAGTTCCGCCACCAGGTGCGCGAGCTGCGGCGCGGGGTGCAGCGGTGAAGCCACTCCAGTCGGTCAAGGCCCTGCACATCATCACCGGGCTCGGCGTCGGCGGCGCCGAACAGCAACTGCGGCTGCTGCTGCGCCACATGCCGATGCAGTGCGACGTGCTCACGCTGACCAACCCCGGGCCGGTGGCCGAGGGGCTGCGCGCCGACGGGGTCCGGGTCGTCCACCTGGGCATGCGGGGCAACCGGGACCTGGGGGCACTGCCCCGGATGGTGAAGTTCATCAGGCGCGGCCGGTACGACCTCGTGCACACCCACCTGTACCGGGCCTGCGTCTACGGGCGCCTCGCGGCCCGGCTCGCGGGCACCGCGGCGACCGTGGCCACCGAACACTCCCTCGGCGAGGGCGAGATCGAGGGCAGGCCGCTCTCGGGCGGAGTGCGCACGCTGTATCTGGCCAGTGAACGCCTGGGCGCGGCCACCGTGGCCGTCTCCGACACCGTGGCCGCCCGGCTGGAGGGGTGGGGGGTGCCGGCCGCGCGGGTGCACGTCGTACCGAACGGGATCGAGGCCGTCCGGTTCCGCTTCGACGAGGGCGTCCGGCGGGCCACCCGGGCCCGCACCGGGCTGCCCGAGCGGGCCTTCGTGGTCGGCGGGGTCGGCCGGCTGGTCCCCGGCAAGCGGTTCGACGTCCTGGTGCGGGCCGTGGCCGCGCTGCCGGGGGCGCACCTGCTGCTGGCCGGGGACGGGCCGGAGCGGGCGGGGCTGCGCCGGCTGGCCGCCGAGCTCGGCGCGCAGAGCCGGATCCACCTGCTGGGGGAGCGGGACCCGCTGGGCGACAGCGCGGACGGCCGCACGCCGGGCATCCCGGCGCTGCTGGCCGCGATGGACGTCTTCGTCTCCCCGTCGCGGGAGGAGGCCTTCGGGCTCGCCGTCGTGGAGGCCCTGGCCGCGGGACTCCCCGTCCTGCACGTGACCTGCCCGGCCATCGACGACCTGCCCGCCGCCCAGGCCCCGGGGGCCCGGCGCATCGGCACCGGCACGGAGGAACTGGTCGCGGCGCTGCGCGGCCACATGGAGGCGGGCGCGCGCAGGCTGCCCCCGCCGCCGGTGGTCCGCCGCTACGACATCGCCCGCAGCGCGCGGCAGCTGCTGGACGTGTACGACCTCGCCCTCTCGGCCGCCCCGGGCGCCGGGACGGCCCGGGGCCGTGCCCTCGCCGGCCCGGCGCCCGGCACTTCCGCCGGCACACCCGCCGGCACCTCCGCCGGCGCCGCAACCGTCGTCGGCGCCCGCCGCGAGCCGGTCGGGCCCGGACCGGCGGAGCCGACCGGAACCGGCTGATCCTTCCCTGCCCCCCGCCACAGGGGCCCCGACGGGCCCCGATGGCACCCCCCTCCCTCCAGGAAGCGAGCACGTCCATGGCCGACACGTCCGAGAAGAACCCCGAGAAGAAGGCCGAGAACAGGGCCGAGAACAGGGCCGAGCGGAAGGGCGACCACCGCTCCGAGCGGAGGCCGCGCCGCCGGAGGCTGTCGGCGCCCGTGTGGTGGCCGCTGCCCGCCTGCGCCCTGCTGGGCCTGGCCGCGGGCGGGGCCTACGGGGTCCTCAAGGCCCCCGAGTACGCCGCCACCAGCTATGTCGTCGCCGTACCGGACGACACCACCGAGCCGGCCACCGCGCTCGGCTTCGCGCAGGCCTACGCCCGTATCGCGACCAGCAGTTCCACCCTCGCCTACGCCCAGCCGCGGGCCGGCGTCAGCGCCGCGAAGCTGCGTACCCAGGTACGGGCCGAGACCTCCCCGGAGTCTCCGATGATCGCCGTCACGGGGACCTCGAAGAGCCCCGCCGAGGCTGCCGACATCGCGAACGCGGTCGCCGACGCCCTGTCCCTGAGCAGCAATCAGGCCGCGAAGAACACCGGCGTCCAGCTGCTCCTGTTCAACCAGGCGGTCGCGCCGGCCGAGCCCGCCTCCCCGTCCGCCGCCATCAGCGGCGCCGTCGGGATGTGCGCCGGCGGGCTGCTCGGCGGGCTGTGGCTGCTGGCCCGGCCGGGCCGCGCGCGGCGTTCCGAGGACAGTGCGACCGGGTCCGCGGCCGGTCCGGTGGCCGGCGCCCCGGTCGGCTCCTCCGCCGGCTCCCCCGTGGAGGCGGCCGCCCCGGTCGAGGAGTACGCCTCGCTGCCCGCCCAGGGTGAGCCGGCCTCGGCCAAGGAGAAGGAGTCCGTTCGATGAGTCCGGGCTCCGCCGGGGCCCTGTCGGTGACGCTGTGCCGCGACCCCCGGCAGTTCGCCGCGCTGGAGGAGTCCTGGAACAGGCTCTTCCGCGCCTGCCCCACCGCCACCCCCTTCCAGAGCCACGCCTGGCTCCACTCCTGGTGGCTCTCGTACGGCAAGGACGGCCGGCTCCGGATCGTCCTCGTCCGGCGGGGCGAGGAGCTGGTCGGCGCGGCTCCGCTGATGCTCGTACACCGGCCGGTGCCCCTGCTGGTGCCGCTCGGCGGCCTCATCACCGACTACTTCGACGTGCTCGTGGCCGCCGAGTACGCCGGCCAGGTCGTCCCGGCGCTGGCCCGCGGGCTGCACCGGGCCGCCCGAAGGGCCGTCGTGGACCTGCGGGAGGTACGCCCCGGTGCTGCCGCCGAGGAGCTGTACCGGCAGTGGCCCGGGGTCTCCCGCAGGCTCACGGACTCCACGTGCATGGAGCTGCCGACGCTGCCGTTCGACGAACTGGTCAAGCGGATGCCGGCCTCCGGCGCCCAGCGGGTCCGGGCCAAGCTGCGCAAGACCGACGCGGCCGGGATCGAGGAGCACGAGGTCACCGAGCAGGAGGTGCCGCGTGCCGTACGGACCCTGCTGCGGCTGCACGAGAAGCAGTGGCGCGGCCGCGGGGTGACGCCCGAGCACCTGCGGCCGCGCTTCGCCGAGCACCTGACCCGGGCCACCCGGCGGATGGTGCGGGCGGGGGAGAGCCGGCTGACGGAGTTCCGGCTGGACGGCAAGGTGGTGGCGGCCAACGTCACGCTGCTGTCGGCCGGGCTCAGCGGCGGCTACCTGTACGGGGCCGACCCGGACCTGCGGACGCGGAAGGTGGACGTCGCGACGCTGCTGCTGCGGTACGAGGCCGGGCGGGCGCACGCCGAGGGCCGGCCGGTGGTGAGCTTCCTGCGCGGCAACGAGCCGTACAAGAACCACTGGCGGCCCGAGACCGTCGTCAACCAGCGTTTCCTGCTGGCCACGGCGGCGCTCGCGCCCCTGCTGCGCGTACACGAGTCGCAGGTGACGGGGCGCGAGCGGGCGGTGGACGTACTGCGGGAGGCGCTGCCGGCCGCCAGGGACTGGCGGGCGCGGCTGGGCGAACTGCGGGTGCGATGACCCGTCTAGAAGGGCCAGATGCCGGAACCCTTGCCGAAGTCCAGCTTGACGCAGACCGACTGCGTGCCGACCAGCTTGGAGAGCCACTCGCCGAAGTTGAGCGGCACGCACCAGTGCTTGCTGTTGACCGGCGGCGGAGGGGTGGGCTGCGGCAGGGGCTTCGGCGGCGTGGGCTCGGGCTTCGGCGTGACCGGGCCCGGGGTGACGGGGCTCGGGGCGAGCGGGCTCGGGGTGACCGGCGAGGGCGCCGGGACCTGGGGCGTCGGGACCGCCGGCGAGGGCCGGGGGGTGGGCTCGGGATCGGTGTCGGGGTCGGGGACCTCGGGTGTCGGGACGAGCGGGCTGGGAGTGGCCGGCAGCGGGACTTCCGGGCTGGGGACCTGGGGGCTCGGCGCGACCGGGCTCGGGGTGACCGGGCCCGGGGTGACCGGTGCCGGGACGAGCGGGCTCGGGCTGACCGGCGGCGGGGTCTGCGGGCTCGGGAGCACCGGAGTGGGCTTCGGGAGCTCGGGCGTCGGGACCAGGGGCGTCGGCACCACGGGCGTCGGGACCACCGGGGTGGGCGTGGGGATCTCCGGCGTCGGGACCTGAGGTGTGGGCACCTGGGGCGTCGGGACCTGCGGGGTCGGGACGACCGGCGTGGGCACCACCGGGGTCGGGACCACCGGGGTCGGGACCACCGGCGTGGGCACCACCGGGGTCGGGACCACCGGGCCGGGCCGCTCGGGCGTCAGCGCGTCGCGGAAGGCCTTCGCGGACTGCGGGTTCTGCTTGCACTGCCACACGCCGTGCGGGCAGTAGTCGGTGATGGTGTGGTAGAGCGGCTTGTGCTGCGCGATCCACTTCAGCATGCGCCGGACGTACTCCGGATTGTCCCCGCGCCGGAACAGCCCCCACTCCGGGTAGGAGATCGGCTTCCCGTGTGCTTTCGCGAAGTCGACCTGCTGCTGAAGTCCGTACGGCTGGGTGATCTGGTCGTCGAAGGTCTGGCCGGGACCCTGGTCGTACGAGTCCATCCCGATGACGTCGACCACGTCGTCGCCGGGGTAGCACTTCGTCCAGCCGATCGCGTCCGCACCCCGGTTCGGGGCGAAGTCGAACCGGAACTCCTGCCCGGGCACGGCGCGCATCGCGGTGACGATGCGCTTCCAGTACGCCTTCCAGTTCTCCGGATCCGGTGCGCACCGGTGGGTGTAGGTGACGCCGTTCATCTCCCAGCCGAGCACGATCACCGTGTCCGGCACGCCCAGATCCACCAGCCGCTCGGCGAGCCGCTGGAAGTGCCGGTCGAACTGGCCCTCCGCGCCCGCCCTGATCAGCTGGGCCACCTGGTAGTCGGGCACCCGGCTCTCGTTCCGTTCCTGCATGGGCACGTTGAGGACGAACAGCCGGTCGTCCTCGGCCCGGCGCCACTCGGCCCAGTCCTCCAGGAACGAGACCCTGCCCTCGATGCCGGCCCACTTGTCGCCGGGGAGATAGGTGTGCCCGACCCGGATCTCCTTGCCGCCCAGCCAGCTCGACAGGTACGGGATCCGGGCCACCCCGGGCGGCCCGTAGTCGAGATAGGCGCCCATGGCGATGTCCGAGCCCTCGGGCCGGTCCTTCTCGGGTGCCGCGAGCGCGGCTCCGGTGGCCAGCAGTCCGGCCGTGACCGTACCGATGCAGGTGCTCGCCAGTCGGCGGCGTGGTCTGGGCATGGCGTCTCCCGAGCTTTCCTGAATCGGTGTGCTTGTCGAAGACGTTAGGCATCAGATCTGACGAATGGCCTGTTCGGTGACTGCCGCGTAGGCCATTAGCAGGTGCACACCACCCCCGCTTGGTCCGACTAGGTGAAAGACACCGCTGCCATGCCCGCGTATCTCAACCATGTGCCCGCCGTTGTGCTCAGACTCGACCGGAATCCGTTCCACCACGGAACCCTCGGCGCCGTCAGATCCCTTGGCCGCAAGGGTGTGGAGGTCCATGCCGTCGTCGAGGCCGGGGGAGGTCCCATGGGGCGTTCGCGCTACCTGCGCGCCGTGCACCCCGGACCGGAGGGCGGGCTGGACCCCGAGGCGCCCGAGGCGCTGCTGGAGTGTCTGAACGGGGTGTCGGAGCAGATCGGCCGTCCGGCGGTGCTCATCGCCATGGACGACCTGAGCGCGATCGCCGTGTCCCGGGTCGCCCCGGTGCTGCGCGAGCGTTTCCGGATCCCCCATCAGCCCGACAACCTGCCCGCCCGGGTGGCCGACAAGGCCGAACTGTCGCGGCTCTGCGCGCGTTGGGACGTCCCGCACCCGGAGACCGTGATCCCGGCGAGCGGGGCCGAGGCCGCCGAGGCGGCCTGGCGGCTCGGCCTGCCGGTGATCGCCAAGTGGAGCCGGCCCTGGCTGCTGCCCGCCGGGGCCGACGGGCTGCGCAGCACCACGCTCGTGCACACCACCGCCGAGGCGCGCCGGCTCTACGAGCGCTCCGCCGAGGCCGGGAGCAGGCTGCTGCTCCAGCGGTTCCTGCCGGCCGGCCCGGACACCGACTGGTTCTTCCACGGGGCCTTCGCGCGGGGCGGGCGGCCGCTGCTCGCGGGCTCGGGCCGCAAGGAACTGTCCTGGCCGGTGCGGACCGGGCTGACGGCCGTGGGGCGCTGGCTGCCGGATCCGGCGGTGGAGGAGGCGGGGCTGCGGCTCGCCGAACGCCTCGGCTACCAGGGGATCCTGGACCTGGACTTCCGCCGCGACGAGCTGGGCTGCTTCCGGCTGGTGGACTTCAACCCGCGGCCGGGCGCGCAGTTCCGGCTGTTCGCGGACGGGGCCGGGCTGGACGTCGTACAGGCGATGTACCTGGACCTGACGGGCCAGCAGGTTCCGCAGCCTTCGGGCGGACCGGGCCGGGTGTTCGTCGCGGAGAACTACGCGCTGCTGGCACGGGTCCGGGGCGGGACGATGCCGCGCCGTCCGGCGGTGGTGCCCGCGGATCCGGCCGGGCCGGCGGTGGCGTCCCCGGGCCCGGGCGCGCCCTCGGGTCCGCTCCCGGGCGCGGACCAGGGGCCGGCCCCTGAGCGGGACTCGAAGCAGGACCCGAAGCGGGACCCGAAGCAGGATCCGAAGCAGGATCCGAAGCGGCCCGCCGAGCGGGGGCGCGTCGAGACGGCCTGGTTCGCCGCCGACGATCCGCTCCCGTTCCTGGCGATGCTCGGCGCCCTGCTGGGGCGGGGCGCGGGGAAGGGGGTACGGGCGCTGCGCGGGGTTCCCGGGCAGGGCCGCCGCACGGCGCTCGCGGTCGTCCGCGCCCCCCGGCAGCGTGGCCGGAACCAGGAGGCCACCGGATCCGGTGGTGCCGGCGGTGCCACGGGAGCCGCCGCGCAGGCCTCCCGCCCCGTCCCGCCGGAGGCCTCGGCGGAGCCGGACGAGCTGGTGACCCGTTGACCCGGACCGGCGCGGCTGACCGGGCCGGGCCGGCGACCATCGAGCTGGAGGAGCGGCGTTGACGCGGATCGACGATCTCGTGGTGATCGGTGCGGGCCCGTACGGGCTCTCGATCGCCGCCCACGCGGCGGCCGAGGGGCTCGGCGTACGGCTGCTGGGGCGGCCCATGGCCTCGTGGCGCGACCACATGCCCGACGGCATGTACCTGAAGTCGGAGCCCTGGTCGTCCAATCTGTCCGCGCCGGACGGGCGGCACACCCTGGCCGACTACTGCGCGACCCTCGGCATGACCACGGAACACGGCACTCCGCTGCCGATCGGAACGTTCAGCGCGTACGGGATGTGGTTCGCCCGGCAGGCCGCGCCGGAGGTGGAGGAGGTGACCGTCCTGGAGGTGACCCCGCAGGGCGACGGCTTCCGCGTCCGCACCGCCGAGGGGCCGCCGCTGCTCGCCCGTACGGTGGCCCTCGCGGTCGGGGTGATGCCCTTCGTCCGCCACCCCGAGGTGCTGGGGCACCTCCCGCCCGGGCACTACTCGCACAGCAGCGGCCACCGGGACCTGAGCCGGTTCGCGGGCCGCGAGGTGGCCGTGCTCGGGGCCGGGCAGGCGGCCCTGGAGACCGCCGCCCTGCTGGCCGAGCAGGGCGCCCGGCCCTGCCTGGTCGCCCGGCGCTCCCGACTGAACTGGAACACCGTCCCGCAGCCCCTGGACCGGCCCCCGCTGCGGGCCCTGCGCGATCCGCACAGCGGCCTCGGTACCGGCTGGCGCAGCTGGGTGTGGTCGGAGCTGCCGTGGGCGGTGCGCCGGCTGCCCGCGCCCACCCGGGAGCGGATCGCCGCGACGGCGCTGGGCCCGGCCGGCGCCTGGTGGCTGCGGGACCGCTTCGAGCGGCGGGTCCCCGTCCTGCTCGGGCACCGGCTGGACCGGGCGGTGGCGGTGGGCGAGCGGACCAGGCTCGGGCTGACCGACCCGGCGGGGGAGGGCGTGGTGCTGGACACCGCGCACGTCATCGCGGCCACCGGTTTCGTCCCGGAGCTGGCCCGGCTGGAGCTGCTCGACGCGGGGCTGCGGGCGGCGCTGGAGACCGTGGGGGGCAGCGGGGCGCCGGAGCTGAGCCCCGGGTTCGAGTCCTCGTGGCCGGGACTGTTCTTCGCGGGCCTGCTGACGGCTCCCTCATTCGGCCCTTCCATGCGATTCGTACACGGCGCGGGCTTCACGGCGGGGAGACTGGTGAGAGGAGTCCGCAAGCGCCTCGGTGCCCGGGGTCCGCGGCCGGGTTCCTCCGGTGTCCCCCGGCCGGGAGGGGCCGCTGCCCCCGGGCTTCCGGGGGTACCCCCAGGGCATCCGAAGACGTATCTGCGGTGAGATCCGCGGAGAGAGGGGTCCGTGATGAGCTCGGAGCGAGCGCAGGGCCGCGGCTGGGTACGCATTCCCGCCAGCCGCGGGGAACAGCCCGCCGGTCGGGCCAGGGCCGCCGGGTACGACCGCGCCGCGTACGCGGGGCCGTACGCGGGGCCGTACGCGACTGCCTCCCACGCCGACCAGCCCACGATCTACCTCTCCGTCGTCAAGCGCTGGAGGGAGGCCGGGCGCACCCTTCCGGGTCATCCTGACGAGGAGTGGGAGCGGCTGATCTCCCAGCCGTACTGGCCCGGCCGTTAGGTGGTGTGGAACGTGGCAGCGGCGGAACGGGACGGACCCGAGCCGGTCCGGCGGTCCCCCGTGACCGCGCCCGGGGAGCGGTTCGCACTCAACGGCATGGGCAGCCTCGAATGGGAGCTGGGTGCCGGGACGGTGGTGCTGGACGACGCCGCGATGGAGGTCCTCGACCTCGGGCCGGAGGAGTTCGACGGCACCCTTCCCGGGGTCGCCCTGCGCATCCCGCCCGAGGACGGGGTCCGGCTGACCGAGATCGTCGAAGGTGTCCTGGCGGACGGCGGGGACACGTACGGGGCGTACTTCATGGTCCGGCGGCGCGACGGCCGCGACCAGTGGACGCACACCTCCGGCAGGGTGCTCCGGGACGGCGCCGGGGAGCCCGAGCGGATCGTGGGGATCGTCCGGGACGCGACCGCCGAGCTGGCCCACGCGACGCTGCTGCGCAAGCTGGAGGCGGCGCGCGCCCAGCAGACGACGATCGTGCAGCGGACCACGGAGGCCCTGTCGCGGGCGGTGACGGTCGACGACGTCACGGCCGCGCTGACCGGCGCGGGCGCGCTGGAGCGGCTCGGTGCGGACGGGCTGGCCCTGGGGCTCGTCGAGGGCGGCACCATCAAGATCATCGCGCTGAGCGGGGAGTCCCTGGAGATCCTCAGCGAGCGCCGGTTCACCCGGCTGGACGGTTCGCTGCCGCTGTCGCGCGCGGTGCTCACCCGGCAGGCACGTTTCGTCACGTCGCTCACCGAGCTCGGCGGGGAGTTCCCGCTCCTCGCGGACTACCTGAACCGGATCCGGTACGACGCCGCCGCCTATCTGCCGCTGATCGCGCAGGCCAAGGCCATCGGCGGCCTGGTCCTCTTCTACCGGCGGCGCACCGAGTTCAGCCCGGAGGAGCGCAACCTCTGCCTGGGCCTGGCGGGCATCGTCGCCCAGTCCCTCCAGCGGGCGCTCCTCTTCGACCAGGAACGGGAGTTCGCGACCGGCCTGCAGGCCGCCATGCTGCCGCGCCGGATCCCGGAGATCACCGGCGGGGAGATCGCGGTCCGCTACCACGCCGCCTGGAGCGGGCGGGAGGTCGGCGGGGACTGGTACGACGTGATCTCGCTGCCCCGCGACCGCGTGGGCGTCGTGGTGGGCGACGTCCAGGGCCACGACACGCACGCGGCGGCGATCATGGGCCAGCTGCGGATCGCACTGCGGGCGTACGCCGGAGAGGGCCATCCGCCGTCCACCGTGCTGGCCCGGGCCTCGCGCTTCCTCGCCGAGCTGGACACCGAGCGCTTCGCCACCTGCATGTACGCGCAGGTGGACCTGGAGACGGGCGGCGTACGCGCGGTCCGCGCGGGTCACCTCGGACCACTGATCCGGCACACGGACGGGCGTACGGGCTGGCCCAAGGTGCGCGGCGGCCTGCCGCTCGGCCTGGCCTCGCTCTTCGAGCACGAGGAGTTCCCCGAGACCCGGCTCGACCTGGTACCGGGGGAGACCATGGTGCTGTGCACGGACGGCCTGGTGGAGGAGCCGGGCACCACCATCACCGCCGGGATGGACGCCCTCGCCCAGGCGGTGCGCAGTGGCCCCCAGGGGGCCGGGGCGCTCGCCGATCACCTCTCCGACCGGCTCTGGGAGCGCTGGGGCTCCGGGGACGACGTGGCCCTGCTGGTGCTGCGCCGGGCCCCCGACCCGGGCACCCACCGGGCGCCGCGCATCCACCAGTACGTCCACCAGGCCGACCCGGAAGGCCTCTCGGAGGCCCGCTACGCGCTGCGCCAGGCCCTGCGCGACTGGGGCATGCCGGAGCTCGCCGACGACGTGGAGCTGGCGGCCGGGGAACTGCTGGTCAACGCCCTGCTGCACACCGACGGCGGGGCGGTGCTGACGATGGAGGTGCTGCCGGAGCCGGTCCGCCGGATCCGGCTGTGGGTCAAGGACCGCTCCAGCGTGTGGCCGCGCCGGCGCACCCCGGGCGAGGCGGCCACCACGGGGCGCGGGCTGCTGCTGGTGGACGCGCTGGCCACGCACTGGGGCGTGGAGTCCCGCGGCGACGGCAAGGCGGTGTGGTGCGAGTTCGACGCCTCGGGCAGCCCCCGGAGCGCGGGGTGACCGGACGGTCACCCCGGGTTGTGGGGCGCCCGGAGTGGGGTGATGATGCGAGCCATGGAACGGATCGTGTTGTGCGCGGGCTGACCAGAGCCGCCGTGACGGGCGCCCTGGCCGTGCTCCTGCTGGTGTCCGGAGTGCCGGCCGTCGTGGACTGGGTGACGGGGCGGGCGCATGCGGACCCCGCCTGCCGGTCGGTGGCCTTCATGTCGATGACGGACGTCACCCCCGACTGCCGGTAGCGGCGGCTACCGGCCCGGGGGCGCGTGACGCGGGCGAGGGCGCGAGCCGAGTCGCGTGCCCGCACCGCTCAGTGCTCGCGGAACTCGACGTTCTGCGAGTCCCGGGCGACCGTGGCGACAGACTTCGGCATCAGGCCGGAGAACCGGACCTCCTGGAGCTCCGCGGTCACCACCGCGCGGCCCGGGTGCACGTTCACGAAGGCGCCCGGGGCGTCGGCCACCCAGCGGCGCTCCTGACCGTCGCAGACGACCTGCTCCGCGCCGATGCTCAGCCGGCCGCCGCCCTCCTGCTCGACGGTCGCCTTGATCTGCATCGCCCCAGAGGGTGACGCCTGCTCGCAGTGGTACGTCCCGGAAAGGGTGACGGAACCGTCCTTGGCGACGTACGCGTCGCGATGCACGGAAATCCCTTGATTGAAGACGGTGGCGCCGGCCGGAGCGGTGAACAGCGTGGTGGCGGCCAGGGCGGAGAAAACCGTCAGGGCCATTCGGCGGGCGGGGATGGGCATTCTTCCTCCAGGTGCTGCGGATGGCGGGATTCCACCGGAACGCATTGTGCTGGCAGGTGGGCGTACCCACGTGATCCGCGCGCTCGTGTCGTTGTGCGCAATTACCTGCCCGGGCGCGTGAAACTGGCCGGACCACGTCCCCGAAGGGATCTTGCATGCGCCAGCCCGCCCTCCCCCTGCCCGCCATCGCCCTGCTGCCGCTCCTCCTGTTCGGTGCCGCCGCCTGCCAGAGCGCCCCGGAGCCGGACGTACTCGCGCCCGCCGCCGCGCCGGCGGTCGTGGTGGACGACGGGGCGCCGGGCGCGGCGCAGGCCCCCGCACGGCCCGGTGTGAAGGACGCCCACGTGGGCGGCACCGCACGGGTGCACGGCAGGCAGATCGGCATGCACCTCCAGGTCGAACTCGGGGCGTTCGTGGACCCGGCGATCAGTGTGGACAAGAACTTCGCCCCGCCCGCCGGGAAGCGCTGGGTGGCCGCCTCGATGTCCTTCGTCAACGTGGGGGGTGCCTCGTACGGGGCCCTCGGGCGCATGTGGGCGCACGACAGCGCGGGGCAGCGTCACCCGGTGGTGAAGACCGGCGAGCTGACGACCGGCAAACCGATCGTCTTCGATTCCCTGGAGGTCGGTGAGCGGGCCGAGGGGTGGGTGGTGTTCGAAATTCCGGAAAGCGCGCGCATTGTGCGGCTCCAGTACCAGGACGCGAACACGCAGGCGAATTCCGGAGAGGGATTCTGGGCCGTCTAGCCCGCCCGGGTGAAGGGCCGCGAAAGGGCCGGCGGAGAGACCACTAGGGTGCGCGCATGACTTCTACTCAAGCCGAAATCGACCGGTCCCAGCTCGGCACCCTTTCGGTGCTCGCCTGGATCGGAGACCCCGAAGAGGCGCACGACATCCCGTACCTCCTCGCCTACACCCTCGGCGACGGACCGCAGGGCCGGGAGGCCGGCGAGGCGGCCGCCCGGGGGCTGCTGGAGGAGATCGGCCTGCCCATCGGCGACGTGGTCATGGACGGCACCCTCAAGGCGGCCACCTTCCCGGTGCAGATCCTCCTGGAAGGCAACCAGATCGCCCTCACCCTCCCCGGGATGAACGCGCGCTGCACCGCCCCCGACGAGTGGGTCGCCGCGGCGGACGAGAGCGGTCAGGCGTACTTCCTCTTCGCCACCCGTGCCTGGCCCGAGGCGGTCCCGGGCCAGCCGGTCGCGCCGGAGACCCTGCAGGCCTTCGCGGGCGACGAGTCCGTGCTCACCAGCAGTGCCCACTGCGTCCTCGCCGTGCGGCGCGTTCAGCGGTAACCACAGGCCGGGTGCCCGCCACCACCCGCTCCGGCCGCCGGGCTCCCAGCCCGCCCGGTGGCCGGTTTCCGCTTTTCCGGGACCCGAACCGAACCAAACCGGGACCCGAACCGACCCGAACCGGGACCCGAACCGGGGGCCGGTCCGGGACAGGGGCCCGGTCCGGCCCGTGATCAGGGCCCTTCGAAGGCGAACCTCAGCGAGCGCACCCGGTTGTCGAAGTTCGATCCCGCCAGGTCCGGCAGGCCCACCGCCCGCAGCCCGACCGGCCGGGTCAGCAGCTCACGGAAGAGGGCCTTCATCTCCACCCGGGCCAGGTGCGCACCCAGGCAGAAGTGCGGGCCGCCGCCGCCGAAGCCCAGGTGCGGATTGGGCGAGCGGGTGATGACGAAGGCGTCCGGGTCGGGGAAGACCGCCTCGTCCCGGTTGGCGGAGGCGTAGTAGAGGACCACCTTCTCGCCCGGCCGGAACACGTGCCCGTCCATGGTGTGTTCGGCGGCCACGGTCCGGCGGAACTGGATGATGGGCGTCGAATGCCGGATCATCTCGTCCACCGCTCCGTCCGCGTACTTCTCGAAGTCCGAGAGCAGCAGGTCCCGCTGGTCCGGATGATCGGTCAGCAGGGACAGCCCGTGGGTGATCGCGTTCCGGGTGGTCTCCACCCCGGCGACCATCAACAGGGAGAAGAAGGCACCGAGCTGGCGTGCCCCGAGGGCCTGGCCGTCCACGTTCGCGCAGACCAGCGCCGAGATCAGGTCGTCGGTGGGGTGCTTGCGCCGCTCCCGCCCGATGCCCGCCACCATCCGCTGCATGCGGGCGAGCGCCCGCAGCCCGCGCCCGGGCATCCGCAGCCGGGAGGCCAGACCCCGCTCCACACCGATGTTCTCGGAGGCGTGGTTGACGCGGTCGGCGATCTCGGCGCGGTAGCGCTCCGGGATGCCCATCATGTTGCAGATGACCTCCAGGGGCAGCCGGGAGGCCACGGCCGAGACGAACTCGTCGGGCCGCTCGGCCAGTACGTCGTCCACGATGCGGGCGGCCACGGCGTGGATGTCCTCCTCGGCGGCCGCCAGCAGGCGGGGCGTGAAGGCACGCTGCACGATCTTGCGCAGCTGGGCGTGGTCGGGGCCGTCCAGATTGACCATCGAGTCCCCGAACAGGGCCCGCACCCAGCGGGCCGGCTCGGGGGTGGTCACGCCGGGGGCACTGGCGAACACCTTCGGGAGGCGGCTGGCCTCCTGCACCTGCGCATGCCGGACGAGGGCCCAGTGCCCGCGCCCGGACCCTTCGGGGACGAACACCGGTCCCTCGGCCGCGCGCAGCCGGGCGAAGGCCGCGAGGCGGTGGGCGGGGGGCTGCTGCCAGAAGCCTGGCTCGGCCAGCTCCCGGCCGGGGTCGGTGCCGTGGCGTTGTGCCGGGAGAGTCATGGCAGGGCCTCCAGTCGGTGCGCGTCGTTCTGCGCTGGAGAACGGCGGCGGGGGCGCGGGAGTGACGGTCGGGCGGTGTGCGGGCCGCGGGTACGGGCGGCCGACGGGTACGGGCGGCCCGCGGGGTCAGACGGTGGCACCGGTGGTCATACCGGCCCGGGTGGACAGGGCGAGACCGACCGCCACCGTCAGCACCCCGACGAGGCCCGCCCAGGCAACGGCGTAGGTACCCGACCAGGTGCAGGCGAGCGTCACGAGGGCGGCCACCGGCAGGACCAGCTGCTGGGCGGGGCCGCGCTTGAAGTGGCGGGAGTGCAGCAGCCACACCATCAGCAGGAACACGGCGGTCGGGACCGTGACGGCGGCGTTCGCGGCGACCTGGGAGATGTGCGCCTTGCCCACCGCGTGCTCGACCGCGACCTCGATGCCGGCGCCGATCGCCGCACCTGAGAGGAAGATCAGCAGATGCCCGTATCCCCACGGGATGGCCTCGCGGTTGGAGTTCAGGTGCTGGTGCATCGGCACCGCGAAGTAGATCCACCAAGCCGCGAAGACGATCAGCAGCCCGCCCGCCGCGATGGGCAGCAACTGGTCCAGCGCCTCGTGCTCGTCGATCGCGGACTTGACCGCCACCGTGGCCGCGGCGATCGTCTCGCCGAGCACGATGATGGTGAACAGGCCGTACCGCTCCACGATGTGGTGCGCGTGCCAGGGCGTCTGGTGCCCGCGCTCGGCGATCACCGGCACCGCCAGCTCGGCGATGAGCAGGACGACGAACAGCCACCGCTTCATGTCGTCCGGCACGAACAGCAGGCCGATCCAGCCCAGCTGGCAGACCACCAGTCCGGCCGCGTACTTCAGTGCCGCCGTCCGGGCCGCGCCCTGTTCCCCGGAGGCGGCCCGCAGCCACTGCGCCGTCAGGGCGACGCGCATGATGATGTAGCCGGTGACCGCGACCGCCCAGTCGTTGTCGTCGAAGGCCCGGCTCACCCCGGCCGCGTACACGAGCACACCGGCGATCTGCACGAGCGTCGCGATCCGGTACGGGACGTCGTCCACGTCGTACGCCGAGGCGAACCAGGTGAAGTTCATCCAGGCCCACCACACGCCGAAGAAGACGAAGAAGTAGCCGACCACCCCGGCTCCGGGATGGCCCTCCGCGAGCGAGTGCACCAGCCGGGCTCCGGCCTGGGCGATGGCGACGACGAAGCAGAGGTCGAAGAACAGCTCCAGTGGGGTGGCGGCGCGGTGGAGCTCGTCGGGGCTGCGGGCGGTCATGGGGGAGTAGGCCATACCGGCCAGGAGACCAGAGCCATGGACCTCCGGCCGGGCGGACGCGCGGCCCGCCGCGCCCGTGTGCCCCGGGCGGATGCGGGGCACGGTCCACGACCCGGAACCGACCGAAGCCGGAGCCGAGGCCGGGGCCCGAGCGGGAGCCGGACCGGGATCGGCCGGCCGGGCGGGGGAGAGGGCGGCCGTACCCTGGAGGCATGAGCAGCACCCCCACGCCCGACCCGCAGCCCTCACGTACCGCACCCGAGGCCGGTGAGCCGCGGCCGAAGCCCCGGCTGGTCTTCGACGACCCGCTGGACCAGCAGTCCTCGGACGACACCGACCACGGCTGGGGCGAGCGGCCGCCCGCCGGCGGAAGCGCGGCCGACCTGGCCCGCTTCCTCGACGAGAAGCCCCCGCACCACGTCTGACCGCCCGCGGCGGCCGGAGAGGTCAGTAACCGTTGCGCGGACCGGTGGGGGCCACGCCGCCACCGCGCTGTGCGACCAGCTCGTCCCGGATCTCCTTCAGGACCTCCAGCTCGGTGATCTCTACGAGCTCCTGGACGCCCTCGCGCGCCTTGCGGCGGGCCTCCTGCCGCGCGAGGTACTTCGCCATCGGCAGCACCATCAGGAAGTACACGACCGCGGCGGTGATGACGAAGGTCAGCGTCGCGTTCAGCACCGAGCCCCAGAGGATCTCGACACCCGTCGGCTGGCCGTTCGGGCCGATGCCGCAAGGGGCCTTGAGGCAGGACTTGTAGCCGTCCAGGCTCTGCGTGCCGACGGCGCCCACCACCGGGCTGATGATCCCCTTGACCACCGAGTTCACGATGTTCGTGAACGCGGCGCCGATGACCACGGCCACCGCGAGGTCGACCACGTTGCCGCGCATCAGGAAGGCCTTGAAGCCTGCCAGCACGCTCTCCTTCTTCTTCTCGCTCACCACTGAGCCTCTCTTCACATCTGCCGAACATGGAGCCAACGGTTCCGAAAGCTACGGCAGTCCAGGCGTGAAGTGTCCAATCGGTCGCCACCTTGAGGTGAATTGACTGCCCGTGTGTGCGAATCAGCACAACGTCACCGCCAGTCGTGTCGTGGCGCCCGCACCCACCAGACCCGGCGCGACGTCCCGCGGAACGGACAGCACCACCAGCGCACCACCGTCCACAACTCCCGGGTCGGGAGCGGGTACTTCGGCGACCAGCACCCCCGTGGCCACCACCCTGGGCGACCCCGTGCGCTCCGCCGCGACCACGTCCACCCGGTCTCCGGGCCGCAGCAGCCGCACCGTCGCCGCGTCCGCGATGCGCACGGGCGCCGACACCCTCCGCTCCGCGACGGGTGGCGCAGCACGCTGAGAGACCCGCGCCCCGGGCGGCGCGGCGCCCCGCGAGGCCTGCGCCTCCGTCCCGCCCACCGCGACGGCCGCCGCGACGACGGCCAGCGCGGCCGAAGCGGCCCGACGCCGCCGTCGCACCGCCCGGCGCAACCGGAGCCCGCCCCGCCCCACGCGAAGCGGTGGGAACGGCGGGACCGGGCGCGCCGGGGGACAGACGGAGGACGTCGCGCACGCCGCGGGAGCGGCCGGAGCCCGGCTGGCGGAGGCGGAGAGGGAGGTGCAGGAGGCAGGGGGAGCGCAGGAGGCCGAGGAAGCCGAAGACGCCGAGGAGGAAGCCGAAGACGCCGAGGAGGAGGCTGAGGAGACCGAGGAGGAGACGGAGGAGGAGGCAGAGGAAGAGGCGGAGCAGGCCGAAAGGGCCGTGGACGTACGGGACATGACGAACACCACCAGACCGAACGAGTCGCTGTGTCCGGACCCCGTGCCCGGACACTTCCCACGATCCGGCCTCCCGGGGAATCCCGCCGGAGCCTGTGGACGGTCCCCAGCCTGTGGACAACCCCGTCACCCGGACGAGTCAGTCCGCGCAGGCCCGCACCCGTCGCAGGGCGGCCACCGGGTCCGCCGCCCGAGCGACCGACCGGCCCACCACGACGTGCGAGGCCCCGGCCTCGAAGGCGGCCCGAGGCGTCCCCGGCCGGGCGTGGCCGCCGGCCGCTTCCTCCGGCTCCAGGACCACCCCCGGCGTGACGATCAGCCGGTCCGGCCCCAGGAGCCCGCGCAGCACCCCGGCCTCCCGCGGCGAGGCGATGACCCCGTCGCAGCCAGCGCCCACGGCCAGCCGGGCCAGCCGGAGCACCTGCTCCTCGGTGTCCGCGGCGACGCCGATGTCCGCGAGGTCGCTCCCGGTCATGCTGGTGACCACCGTCAGCGCGACGACCCGTAGCCGCGGGAACTCCCGCGCCGCCTCCACCGCCGCGGACATGATCCCCGTACCGCCCATGCCGTGCACGGTCACCATGGACGCGCCCAGCGCGCCCGCGGCCCGGACCGCTCCGGCGACGGAGTTCGGGATCTCGAAGAGCTTCAGGTCGAGGAAGACCTCGTGCCCTCGCGCGACGAGGTCCCGGGCGAGTCCGGGCCCCGCCGCGGTCAGCAGCTCCAGGCCGATCTTGTAGGAGCCGCAGGCGTCGCCGAGGCGCTCGACGAGCGCCTCGGCGGCCCGGCGGTCGTCGAAGTCGAGGGCGACGATGACCCTGCGGTCGGCGCGGGGGAGGTCGGTGTTCACGCCTTCATTGTCGAGGTCGCCGCCCGGCCGGGGATCCGGCAGTCCTCCGCGAAACCCTGACCGGTCAGGCCGAAGGCGCTGTTGACGCGCGAGCGCCAGTTCTCCAGCGCGACCATCGCGGTGAGCTCGACGAACGCCTCCTCGCCGAGCCGTGCGATCAGTTCCCGGGCGAGCTCGTCCGTGACCGTCGGCTCGGTCTCCGTCATGGCCTCCGCGTACTCCATGACGAGCAGTTCCAGCTCGGTGAAGACCTCACGGGCCTCCCGCCACTGCGGCACCCGCTCGATCTTCTCGGCCGGCAGGCCCAGTTCGTGGCCTGCCCAGTAGCCGAAGTCCATGCACCACGAGCAGTTGACACGGGCCGCCGCCGCCATCACGGCGAGGTGCTTCAGCCCGGCGTCGAGCGCCTTCCACTTCGCCACGCTCCGTTCCAGCCGGACGTACGAAAGGAGCACGCGCGAGTTGTGCCCGTAGGCCTGGCCCGGGTCGAGCACCTTGCCGTAGGTGCGGCGCGAGTACCAGGCCCCGATCCGCATGAGCAGGGTTCGGGGCGGGGTGAGCGAGATACGCGGCATGACTGTCGTCTCCCTGGCCGGGGCGGTCTTGATTCCGCCTTCACCAGGAAGGACAGGACAGCCGGCCGGGATGTGACAGCCGGCGGAGGGTTTCCGGTGCCGAGACCGGGAAGTCCACCGGATTGCGGCAGATCGCCCCGGTCACTGCGCGAGGCGCGCGGCCCGGCCCGGCCCGTCCCGGTCACAGCACAGCAGCACAACGCAGCGCAGTGCTAGGCGCCTGCTGCGCCGGGCGCCGCGGAAGGGATTCCGAGCGCGCCGAGGAGCCGGTCGGTGAGCTCCTCCGCGAAGGTCTCGGAGTCGGCGAGAGCGGCCCGGATCCCGGCCGGGTCGGCGCTCAGGCCGGCCGCGGCGGCCCAGTCGAGGGCGCCCGCCAGGGCCGTCTCCACCGGGAACCGGTCGACGGGTATCTCGTAGTTCTCGGCCGTGACCCGGTTGAGCAGCGCTCTCCAGCTGCCTCCGGCGAAGGTGGCGGCCTCGACGAAGCCGACGTCACTGTCGAGGTAGGCCACCGTGAGCACCGGTGCCCCTGTCCGCCGTGCCAGCGCCGCCGCCAGCGCCGCGCCGTCCGGCTGGTCGTCGTACTGCACCTGCGACCAGCCGCCACCCAGGTCCCCGGCGCCGTCGATGCCCGCACAGCCGGCCTCGGCCGCGAACTCCTCCAGCTCCGCGACCGTCGCGCGCGCTACTGCCGTCCCGCCCCGATTTCCCATGCTCACAGGCTAGGAGCAGCCACTGACAAAGCCGCCGCGGAGCCCTCGGCAGAGGCAAGGAGAGGCCAGGCGAAGCAAGGAGAGGCGAGGAGGGGCTACGGCAGCTCGATGCCCAGGTCCCACCCGTCATGCGCGTGCGTGCACAGGCAGTCCCGGGTCTCCGTGGCCGGCAGGGCCGCCACCGCGTCGAAGAGGACCTCGCGCAGTCGTCCGACGTTCTCGCCGAACACCTTCAGGACCTCGGTGTGGGAGACGCCCTCGCCGGTCTCGGCACCCGCGTCCAGGTCGGTGACCAGGGCCATCGAGGTGTAGCAGAGGCCCAGCTCCCGGGCGAGGACCGCCTCCGGGTGACCGGTCATGCCGACCACCGACCAGCCCGCAGCCGCGTGCCAGCGCGACTCCGCGCGCGTCGAGAAGCGAGGTCCCTCGACGACGACCATGGTGCCGCCGTCCACCGGCTCCCAGTTCCGGCCGCGGGCCGCCGCGAGCGCCACCGCCCGGCCCACCGGGCAGTACGGGTCGGCGAAGGTGGTGTGCACGACGTTCGGAACGGATCCGTCGGGCAGCGGCTCACCGTCGAAGAAGGTCTGCGCGCGGGCCTTCGTACGGTCGACCAGCTGGTCGGGAACGAGCAGGGTGCCCGGCCCGTACTCGGCCCGCAGACCGCCGACCGCGCACGGGCCCAGTACCTGGCGGACGCCGACCGAGCGCAGGGCCCACAGGTTCGCCCGGTAGTTGATCTTGTGTGGGGGGACGGTGTGGCTGCGTCCGTGCCGGGGCAGGAAGGCCACCTGGCGCCCGGCCAGCTCGCCCACGTACAGGGAGTCGCTCGGGGGTCCGTACGGGGTCTCCACCTGGATCTCGGAGACGTCCTCCAGGAAGGAGTAGAAGCCCGAACCGCCGATGACACCGATCTCTGCGTTCACCATGCGGTCCACCCTAAGGCCCTGCCGTGGGCATGCCGAAAGCCCCGCTGCCGACAGGGGCGGCGGGGCCTCGGGAGGATGCGGTCAGGCGGCCGACGTGGAGCTGCTGCTCGACGAGCTCGACGACGACGTCGAGGAGGACGAGGCGGCAGGAGCGGCGGCAGCGGTCGACGTCGAGGACGACGAGGAGCCGGACGACGGCTTCGAGGCAGGGGTGCTGCTCGACGACGCGCCACGGCTGTCGTTCCGGTAGAAACCGGAGCCCTTGAAGACGATGCCGACCGCGGAGAACACCTTCTTCAGGCGTCCGTCGCAGCTCGGGCACACGGTCAGTGCGTCATCGGTGAACTTCTGCACGGCCTCAAGGCCCTCACCGCACTCGGTGCACTGGTACTGGTAGGTCGGCACGAATTTCCTCCTGGCACTCTGACTCAATGAGTGCTAACGACGCTCCATGGTGACGTATTCCGGCGGATCAGTCCACCGTCACCGGCACGCGGTGACCCATCCCACGCTCGTTCACCCGGTTACGGGAGGCCGTCGAGGGGATGGTGCGGGTGGCCAGCTGCGGCTTCGCGGGGGCCGTGGCCTCGGTCTCGGGCGCGTCCTCCTGTGCGGGCGCGCCTTCCTGTGCGGGCGCGTCCTCGTGTGCGGACGCGTTCACGATCCGGCTCGGGGCCTTCGGGGCGAGCTTCGCCCGCAGCGCCAGCAGGGCGGTCAGCGCGAGCGCGGTGGCGCCCATGGGCACCAGGAAGCCGAACGAGGACCCGTGCGCGTCCGTCAGGCGGCCGGCCAGGATGACGGCGATGGCCTGACCGAAGGCGATCGAGCCGGTCAGCCAGGTGAAGGCCTCGGTCCGCGCGTTCGCGGGGACCAGCTGCTCGACCATGGTGTAGCCGGTGATCAGCGCCGGGGCGATGCACAGGCCGACGACCAGGCCGAGCGCGCCCAGCAGGATCATCGAGTTCGCCGCCCACAGGACGGACGCGGCGGCGGTGAGGCCGACGTAGCCCAGGATCAGCCGGCGACGCGGGCCGATCTTCCAGGCGATGGCGCCCATGGCGATTCCGGCGGTCATGTTGCCCGCGGCGAAGACCCCGTAGAGCAGGCCGTTGGCACCCGGGTTGCCGATCTCGTTGGAGAAGGCGGCGAGCGAGACCTGCATGCCGCCGAAGACGGCGCCGATCCCGAGGAAGGCGAAGATCAGGACGCGCAGGCCGGGGAAGGACAGCGCGAAGGCGCGCTTCTCACCGGTGTGCGACGGGGTGTGCGTCTTGGGCTGGCTGGCCCGCTGGGCCGCGAAGAGCAGGCCGCCGAGCAGGGTCAGCGTGGCCTCGGTGACCAGGCCGGCCGCCGGGTGGACGCCGGTGCACAGCGCGGTCGCCAGGACCGGGCCGACGACGAAGGTGAACTCGTCGGTGACGGACTCGAACGCGGCGGCCGTCGGCAGCAGCGGAGAGCCCTCCAGCTTGGCGGCCCAGCGCGCCCGGACCATCGGTCCGACCTGCGGGACCGAGGCGCCGGTGGGTACGGCGGCCATCGCCAGTGCCCAGACCGGTGCGTCCAGCAGCGCGAGCGCGGCCAGGCCGGTGACGGCGACGGAGTGCGTGAGGACCACGGGCAGCAGGACGGCGGTCTGGCCGAAGCGGTCGGTGAAGATGCCCATCAGCGGGGCGGACAGCGCCATGGAGATGCCGGTGACGGCGGCGACGACGCCGGCGCTGCCGTAGGAACCGGTGGTGTGCTGGACCAGCAGCAGGATGCCGATGGTCAGCATGCCGAAGGGCAGTCGGGCTGCGAAGCCGGGGAGTACGAAGCCGAGGGCGCCGGGAGTGCGAAGCAGCTGCCCGTAGCCGGGGCGGGCGGACGTGTCGGTCGTGACCGCGGATGTCACGGCCTTGCCTTTCCGCTGCCTGGTAGAGCGTCCCCGTCTGCGGACGGTGCTTCGCCTTGTGAGCGACCGCACCCGTACATGTGGGAGCCCCGAGAGCTGTCCTCTTGCGCAGAACCGAGTGATACCTGGGCGCCCACTACGGGGTGGTGCCACGGCCGCTTTGCGGTCGCGCCAGCTCTGCGTCAGGCAGAGTTGGTTCGATCTGGTGTGCCTTCATCGTACAGGGAAAGCCACTACCACGCCTTGTGAATTCGACGACAAGGGGTGTCTTCACCTGGGATTAACGGCTGCTTCGCATGTAAAGAGCCCGGAAAAGCAGACAGAAGTGGACATACCTCGGCGAAATTGGCTGAATTAGAACGTCGCTCTAACGCGGCGCGGGTCCGCCCGTACCCAGCCACCCCGCGAGCTTGCCACCCCTGGCCACCGCGCGCAGCCGCGCCTCCGCCGCGTCCCGGACCGGGTCCGTGGCCACCACCAGCAGCTCGTCCCCGCGCCGCAGCACGGTCGACGGCGCCGGTACGAAGCTCTTCGCGTCCCGGACCACCAGCGTGACCGAGGCCCCCGGCGGCAGCCGCAGCTCGCTCACCTCCACGCCGTGCATCCGCGAGGCCGGCGGGATGGCGAAGGACAGCAGGTGTCCGCGCAGCTTCTCCAGGGGTGCCGACTCGATCCCGAGGTCGAGGGCGCCCTCGTCCCCGTTCCCGAGGTTCAGCTTGCGCGCGAGCCAGGGCAGGGTCGGGCCCTGCACCAGGGTGTAGACGACGACCAGCACGAAGACGATGTTGAAGACCCGGTCGCTGCCCTCGATCCCGGACACCATCGGGATGGTCGCCAGGATGATGGGCACGGCTCCGCGCAGCCCGGCCCACGACATCAGCACCTGCTCCTGCCAGGAGATCCGGAAGGGCAGCAGGCTGATGAAGACCTCCAGGGGGCGTGCCACCATCGTCAGCACCAGCCCGATGACCACGGCCGGCCAGAAGTCGCGGACCAGCTCGTGCGGGGTGACCAGCAGGCCCAGCAGCACGAACATGCCGATCTGGGCGATCCAGCCGAGCCCGTCGGCGAAGCCCCGGGTGGCCGGCCAGTGCGGAAGCTTGGCGTTGCCGAGCACCATCGCCGCCAGGTACACCGCGAGGAAGCCGGAGCCGTGCGCGATGGCGCCGGCGGCGTACGCCACGATGGCGATGGCCATCACGGCGATCGGGTAGAGGCCGGAGGCGGGCAGGGCCACGTGCCGCAGCCCGTACGCGCCCAGGAAGCCCACGGCCAGGCCGATCGCGACGCCGATCGCCAGCTCCAGGGCGATCTTGCCGATCAGGACGTACCACTCGTCCGCCGGACCGACGGTCGAGAAGGCCACCACCAGGATGACGACGGGTGCGTCGTTGAAACCGGACTCGGCCTCCAGCACGCCGGTGATCCGGGCGGGCAGCGGGACCTTGCGCAGCACCGAGAAGACGGCCGCGGCGTCGGTCGAGGAGACGACCGCGCCGATCAGCAGGGCCTGGCGCCATTCCAGTCCGACCAGGTAGTGCGCTCCCGCAGCCGTCACGCCCACGCTGACCGCGACGCCCACCAGTGACAGCATGACCGCCGCGGGCAGGGCCGGTTTGATCTCTTTCCACTTGGTGCCCAGACCACCCTCGGCGAGGATCACGACGAGTGCGGCATAACCGATGACCTGGGTCAGCTCGGCGTTGTCGAATACGACGTTGCCGATGCCGTCCTGTCCTATCGCGATGCCTATGCCGAGGTAGATGAGCAGGCTGGGGAGGCCGCTGCGTGAGGAGATGCGTACCGCCGCCACGGCGACGAGCAGCACGAGCGAGCAGACCAGCAAGAGCTCATTGAGCGTGTGGACAGTCAGCGGGCGGCCCTCCTCAATGCGCCCGGCGGATCGATCCTCCCGGCGACAAGTTCGGCAAGTAGTTCGTTACCTTACCTAATCTTTGACGCGCCCTTTACGCGATAACCACATTGTGAAACGCCTGTTCCCCCCTGTCCTCGCCAGCTCCACCCCTGGCGGATCAACGAAGTCGGTCCTGCGCCTATGGTTGCTCCCAGTACTCCCAGGACCACCCTGCCCCTCTAAGGACAGCGATGCCCGCCAACGAAACCGCTCCTCCCGTCAAGAAGAAGGGACGACGCGCCCGTCTGATCGTGCTCGTCCTGGTCCTGGCGCTCTTCGCGGGCCTCGGCTACGGGGCGTACTGGAGCGTGGACGGCGTGCGCGCCTCCTTCCCCCAGACGACCGGCTCCCTCAAGGTGCCGGGCCTGACCGGGACCGTCGACGTCAAGCGCGACGCCCACGGCATTCCCCAGCTCTACGCGGACAACGACGACGACCTCTTCCGCGCGCAGGGCTTCGTGCACGCGCAGGACCGGTTCTGGGAGATGGACGTACGACGTCACATGACGTCCGGCCGCCTCTCCGAGATGTTCGGCTCCGGCCAGGTCGAGACCGACGCCTTCCTGCGCACGCTGGGCTGGCGCCAGGTCGCGCAGGCCGAGTTCGACACCAAGCTGTCGCCGGAGACCAAGAAGTATCTCCAGGCCTACTCCGACGGGGTCAACGCGTACCTGAAGGGGAAGTCCGGCAAGGACCTCTCGGTCGAGCACGCCGCGCTCAAGCTGAGCGACGACTACCAGCCCGAGCAGTGGTCGCCGGTGGACTCGGTGGCCTGGCTCAAGGCGATGGCGTGGGACCTGCGCGGCAACATGCAGGACGAGATCGACCGCGCGCTGATGGCGACCAAGCTGTCGCAGGCGCAGATCGACGAGCTCTACCCGCCGTACCCCTTCGACCGGAACAAGGCGATCGTCGAGGGCGGCAAGGTCGACGGCGGGAAGTACACCCCGCAGGGCGGCGCCGCCGGCAGCGGCTCCGGCACCGGCTCGGGCTCCGGCTCGGGCAGCGGCTCCGGCAACGGCAACGCCGTCGGGACCCAGACCGTGACCCCCGCCGGCACCGCCACCGGCCTGGCCGACAACGTCACCGGCCAGGGCGCGGCCGTCGGTCTGCGCACCCAGCTCACCTCCCTCGCCGACACCCTGGACGAGATCCCCGCGATCCTCGGTCCCAACGGCAGCGGCATCGGCTCGAACTCCTGGGTCGTCTCCGGCAAGTACACGACCACCGGCAAGCCGCTGCTCGCGAACGACCCGCACCTGTCTCCGCAGCTGCCCTCGGTCTGGTACCAGATGGGCCTGCACTGCCGCACCGTCTCGGCCCAGTGCCAGTACGACGTGGCCGGCTACACCTTCTCCGGCATGCCCGGCGTGGTCATCGGCCACAACGCCGACATCGCCTGGGGCATGACCAACCTCGGTGCCGACGTCACCGACCTCTACCTGGAGCAGGTCAAGCCCGAGGGCTACGTCTACGACAACAAGGTGCTGCCCTTCGACACCCGCGAAGAGGTCATCAAGGTCGCGGGCGGCGCCAGCAAGAAGATCACCGTCCGGACCACCAACAACGGTCCGCTCGTCTCCGACCGCAGCGAGGAGCTCGGTACGGTCGGCACCCGCGCCCCCGTCGCCAGCTCCGCGCCCGACCGCGGTGACGGGTACGCCGTCGCCCTGCGCTGGACGGCGCTGGACCCCGGCAAGTCCATGGACGCGGTCTTCAAGCTCGACCGGGCCAAGACGTTCGAGGACTTCCGCAAGGCGGCCGCCGACTTCGAGGTCCCGTCCCAGAACCTGATCTACGCCGACAACAAGGGCGCCAGCGGCAACATCGGCTACCAGGCCCCGGGCCGCATCCCGGTGCGCGGCCAGGGTGACGGCCGGATGCCCGCCCCGGGCTGGGACTCCAAGTACGCCTGGAAGGGCGCCAAGGACGGCAACGCCGGCTACATCCCGCAGAACGAGATGCCCTGGGACCAGAACCCCGCGCGCGGCTACATCGTGACCGCCAACCAGGCCGTCGTGGAGAGCGGCACCGGCGCGGGCAAGTACCCGTACGTGCTGACCACCGACTGGGGCTACGGCGCCCGCAGCCAGCGGATCAACGACCTCATCGAGGCGAAGATCAAGGACGGCGGCCGGATCTCGACCGACGACATGCGCACCATGCAGATGGACAACAGCAGCGAGATCGCCGCGCTGCTGACCCCGATGCTGGCGAAGATAGAGGTCTCGGACCCGGGGGTGCGTGCCGCGCAGAAGCTGCTGGACGGTTGGAACTACACGCAGGAGCCCGACTCGGCGGCCGCGGCCTACTTCAACGCGGTCTGGCGCAACATCCTCAAGCTGTCCTTCGGCGAGAAGATGCCCAAGGAGCTGCGGATCGAGGGCAGCTGCATGAACGTCCTCGGCAACGGCACCGGCCCGGCCGACGACCTCGCCAAGACGGTCCGCGAATGCGGCACCCGTGACTCCGCCTCGGCGCAGCCCGACGGCGGCGACCGCTGGTTCGAGGTGGTCCGCCGCCTGGTCAAGGACGAGAAGTCGCCGTGGTGGAGCGTGCCCGCCAAGGGCCTCAACAAGCCGGCCACCACCACCCGCGACGAGCTGTTCGCGCGGGCCATGGCCGACGCCCGCTGGGAGCTGACCGCCAAGCTCGGCAAGGACCAGTCCACCTGGAGCTGGGGCCGTCTGCACCAGCTGACGCTGAAGAACCAGACGATCGGCAAGGAGGGCCCCGGCTTCCTGCAGTGGCTCCTCAACCGTGGCCCGTGGAACCTGGGCGGCGGCGAGGCCACGGTCAACGCGACCGGCTGGAACGCCTCCAGCGGGTACGAGGTCACGTGGGTGCCGTCGATGCGGATGGTCGTCAACCTCAACGAGCTGGACAAGTCGCGCTGGATCAACCTCACGGGCGCCTCGGGGCACGCCTACAACGCGCACTACACGGACCAGACGACGATGTGGGCCAAGGGCGAGCTGCTGGAGTGGCCCTTCGGCAAGGACGCCGTCGAGAAGGCCACGGTCGACACCCTGACCCTCAAGCCCGAGGGTTCCTAGGGACGGCTGAAACGGCGCACCCCTGACGGGGTGGCCACCGCCTGAACGGGGTGGTCGTGCGGTTCCTCCGGGACCCGCGCGACCACCTCGTCGTCGTAGAGGAGGACGACCAGCGCCGGATGTGCCCCGGCGCGCTCCAGCCGCTGCAGCACCCGGTCGTACGAGCCCCCGCCGCGGCCGAGGCGCATACCGCGGCCGTCCACCGCGAGCCCGGGCAGCAGCACGACGTCGGCCCCGGTGACCGCGTCCGGTCCGAGCGCGGGGCCGGTCGGCTCCAGCAGCCGCATCTTGCCCGGGTGGGCGGCCTCGGAGAGGGAGGCCGGGCCCTCGTACGCCGCCCAGTCGAGGTTGTCGTCGGGCAGCAGCAGGGGGAGCAGCACCCGCTTGCCGGCCGCGCGCAGGGCGTCGAGGAGGTCCCGGGTGCCGGGTTCGGTGCCGACCGAGACGTACGCGGCCACCGTGCGGGCACCGGCCAGTTCGGGCAGTTCGAGGGAGCGGACGGCGAGTGCGGCGGCCGCCGCACGGCGGTTCTCGGGCGACAAGGAGCGGCGCGCGGCGAGCAGTTCTCGGCGCAGTTCGGCCTTGGCCGAGGCGGTGGGCGGGTTCTGTGCCACGAGGAAATCAAATATCCTTCCGAATCGGGGCATACCTGTATCTACATGATGGGATCTCGTCGGGTGTTCGACGGAAGCCCACTATCGTTCGGGGCATGACTATGTTGCACCCCGTGATCAAGAAGGCCGTGATTCCGGCCGCTGGCCTCGGTACCCGCTTCCTTCCGGCGACCAAGGCGACCCCGAAGGAAATGCTCCCGGTTGTGGACAAGCCGGCCATCCAGTACGTGGTCGAGGAGGCCGTCGGGGCCGGTCTCGATGACGTTCTCATGATCACTGGGCGTAACAAGCGTGCTCTGGAAGACCACTTCGACCGGAACTACGAGCTGGAGTCGGCCCTCATCGCCAAGGGCGACGACGACCGCCTGAAGAAGGTCCAGGAGTCCAGCGACCTGGCCACCATGCACTACGTCCGCCAGGGCGACCCGCGAGGCCTGGGCCACGCGGTGCTGTGCGCCGAGCCGCACGTCGGCCGCGAGCCCTTCGCCGTCCTGCTCGGCGACGACCTCATCGACCCGCGCGACCCGCTGCTGCGCCAGATGGCCGACATCTACGCCCGCACCGGCGGCACCGTCATCGCGCTCATGGAGGTCGACCCGGCCAACGTCCACCTCTACGGCTGCGCCGCCGTCGAGGCCACGGACGAGGAGGACGTGGTCCGCATCACCGGCCTCGTCGAGAAGCCGGACCCCCAGGACGCCCCCAGCAACTACGCGGTCATCGGACGTTACGTCCTCAACCCCGCGATCTTCGACATACTGCGGGAGACCGAGCCGGGCCGCGGTGGGGAGATCCAGCTCACCGACGCCCTGCAGAAGCTGGCCGCCGACGAGAGCGTCGGCGGTCCGGTGCACGGCGTGGTCTTCCGGGGCCGTCGCTACGACACCGGGGACCGCGGCGACTACCTGCGGGCCATCGTCCGCCTCGCGTGCGAGCGCGAGGACCTGGGCCCCGAGTTCCGCACCTGGCTTCACCGTTACGTCACGGAGGAGATGTAGCACCTTGAGCAGTTCCGCACCGCAGCATCCACGCTTGGCGGGCGGCCACCGTCTGTGGTCCGTGGACGAGCACCTCGCGGACGTCCTCTCGGCCGTCCGGCCGTTGGAGCCCATCGAGCTCCAACTGCTGGACGCCCAGGGCTGTGTCCTGGTCGAGGACGTGACCGTGCCCGTCGCCCTCCCGCCCTTCGACAACAGCTCCATGGACGGCTACGCCGTCCGGACGGCCGACGTCCAGGGTGCGAGCGAGGAGTTCCCCGCGGTGCTGACGGTCGTCGGGGACGTCGCGGCGGGCAGCGGTGAGCTGCCCACCGTGGGCCCCGGCGAGACTGCCCGGATCATGACCGGCGCCCCGCTGCCGCCCGGCGCGGAAGCCGTCGTACCGGTCGAGTGGACCGACGGCGGCACGGGCGGCGGCGCGGCCGCCGGGATGACCCCGGCCAGCGCCGCCCCGGAACACGCGGGCGGCGAGGTACGGGTGCACCGCGCCGCCGAGGCGCGGGCGCACGTCCGCTCCCGCGGCAGCGACGTACAGGCCGGCGACCTGGCCCTCGCGGCCGGCACCGTCCTCGGGCCGCCGCAGATCGCCCTGCTGGCCGCCATCGGGCGCGGCACCGTACGGGTGCGGCCGCGCCCCCGCGTGGTGGTCCTGTCCACCGGCAGCGAGCTGGTCCAGCCCGGCGAGGCGCTCACGGCGGGCACCATCTACGACTCCAACAGCTTCGCGCTGGCCGCGGCCGCCCGGGACGCCGGCGCCATCGCCTACCGGGTCGGCGCCGTCGCGGACGACGCCGACACCCTGCGCGCCACCATCGAGGACCAGCTGATCCGCGCCGACCTGCTGGTCACCACGGGCGGGGTCAGCGTCGGCGCGTACGACGTCGTCAAGGAGGCGCTGTCCTCGGTCGGGCAGTCCGGCGCGGGTGAGGGCGATGACGAGGACGTCGACGGCAGCCGGATGGACTTCCGCAAGCTCGCCATGCAGCCCGGCAAGCCGCAGGGCTTCGGCACCATCGGCCCGGACCACACCCCGCTGCTGGCCCTGCCCGGCAACCCGGTGTCCTCGTACGTCTCCTTCGAGCTGTTCGTGCGACCCGCGATCCGCACCCTCATGGGGCTGCCGGAGTCCGAGGTCCGGCGGCCGAGCGTGCGCGCGGTGCTGAGCGCCGACAAGGCACTCGGCTCCCCGGCCGGCCGCCGCCAGTTCCTGCGCGGCAAGTACGACGCCGAGAGCGGCACGGTCGCCCCGGTCGGCGGATCGGGCTCCCATCTGATCGCCGCGCTGGCGCACGCCGACTCCCTGATGGTCGTACCGGAGGACGTCACCTCGGTGGAGCCGGGGACCGAGCTGGAAGTGGTCCTGCTCGGCTGAAGCCGGGCCGGTGCGGGTAGCGTGTGTCGCACCACACAGGCTCCCCGGGAGCCCAGAGCGGAGCGGCGCAGCAATGAGTACCGAAAGCAGGCTCACCCACATCGACGAGGCCGGCGCGGCCCGGATGGTGGACGTGTCCGGGAAGGACGTCACCACCCGGACGGCACGGGCCAGCGGACGCGTCCTCGTCGCCCCGCGGGTGGTCGAGCTGCTGCGCGGCGAGGGCGTCCCCAAGGGCGACGCCCTCGCGACCGCGCGCATCGCCGGGATCATGGGGGCGAAGAAGACCCCCGACCTGATCCCGCTGTGCCACCCGCTGGCCGTCTCCGGCGTGAAGGTGGACCTGCGGGTCGCCGACGACGCGGTCGAGATCCTCGCCACCGTGAAGACGACCGACCGTACGGGCGTCGAGATGGAGGCCCTGACCGCGGTCGCGGTCGCCGGCCTCACCGTGATCGACATGGTGAAGGCGGTCGACAAGGGCGCGGTCATCACGGACGTCCGGGTGGAGGAGAAGACCGGCGGCAAGTCCGGCGACTGGGCGCGCTCGTGAACGCCGAGCGCGGCGGCGAGGTCCACAGCCACGGTCACCACGCCCCCGCCGAGCCGGTAATGACCCCGCGGCCGCTGGGCCGGGCACTGGTCGTCACGGCCTCGAACCGGGCCTCGCAGGGCGTGTACGCGGACAAGGGCGGACCGCTGCTGGCCGCGGCCCTGGAGGAGCTCGGGTTCACGGTGGACGGCCCGCGGGTCGTCCCGGACGGCGATCCCGTGGAGCAGGCGCTGCGCGAGGGCGTGGCCGCCGGTTACGACGTCATCCTGACCACCGGCGGGACCGGGATCTCGCCGACCGACCGCACCCCGGACGCCACCGCGCGGGTGCTGGACTACGAGATCCCCGGCATCCCGCAGGCCATCCGCGCCGAAGGCCTCGCGAAGGTGCCGACCGCGGCCCTGTCCCGGGGCCTGGCGGGCGTGGCCGGGCGCACCCTCGTCGTCAACCTCCCCGGATCGACGGGCGGGGTGCGCGACGGCCTCGCCGTCCTGGCCCGCGTCCTGCCGCACGCGGTGGACCAGATGCGGGGCGGCGACCACCCCAGACCGGCGGCACCCTCCGGGAGCCCGAGCTGAACGGCCCGACCTGGCCGGTGGTCCTGTCGGACGCAGACGTGACCCTCAGGCCGATAAGGATGCGGGACCAGAAGGCCTGGCGCGAGCTCAACCGGCGCAACCGTGACTGGCTCCGGCCGTGGGAGGCCACGATCCCGCCGCCCGCGCCGTGGGGGCCGGTGGTCCAGCGGCCCACGTACCGCCAGATGGTCCGCCATCTGCGGGCGGAGGCGAACGCGGGCCGGATGCTGCCCTTCGTCATCGAGTACCAGGGTCGGATGGTCGGCCAGCTGACGGTCGCCGGGATCACCTGGGGCTCGATGTGCGCGGGCCACATCGGCTACTGGGTGGACCGCGAGGTGGCGGGCCGCGGTGTGATGCCGACGGCGGTCGCGCTGGCGGTGGACCACTGCTTCGGGAAGGTCGGTCTGCACCGGATCGAGGTGTGCATCCGCCCCGAGAACGTCCCGAGCCGGCGGGTCGTGGAGAAGCTGGGCCTGCGCGAGGAGGGGCTGCGGCCGCGCTATCTGCACATCGACGGCGCGTGGCGCGACCACCTCGTCTACGCGGTGACGGTGGAGGAGGTCCCCGAAGGGCTGATGCGCCGCTGGCACCGTGCGCGCCACTCGCAGTCCCCGCCAAAATAGCGGCGCGGAGCCCTCCGTCGATAAACGAATATCTGTTCGAATTAATGGCCTCGGGTAACCGATTCGCCCATAACCTGATCCGAAGAATCACAAAAAAAGTCCGTGATATCAGCGAGATCGTGCGACACACCGGCCCAATTGGCCGATCCCCCCGGCCGCGCCCCTCTACGGTGTGAGGTGTGAGCAGCAGCGGCCTCATCTACGCAGTCATTGTCGGGGCCTGGGCCGCCTACTTGGTGCCCATGTGGCTCCGGAGGCAGGACGAGCTGAACGAAGCCCGTCCGACGGAACGCTTCTCCACTGCCATTCGGCTGCTTTCCGGCCGGGCGGGAATGGAGCGCCGTTACGCCAAGGGGCTGCGTGAGCGCGGTGACGAGCAGGCGGAGCCCCACGCGGACCCGGACGCCGCGACGGAAACGGTCGATTCCGTCGACGCCGACGCCCGGGCCTTTGCCGTGCCCCCGACCAGGGCGGAGCCGAGACCGGCCACCGTCGAACGGGAGCAGCGGGCGGAGCGGGCCCGGCGCGAACAGCGCCTGCAGGTCCTCGCACGCCGTCGGCGCACCACCGCACTCCTCTTCCTGGTCTTCACCCTCGGCGCGATCGTCGCCGCGGTGGGCGGCCTGCACTACCTGTGGGCACCCGCGGTCCCCGCGCTGCTGCTGAGCACGTACATCGTGCACCTGCGCGTCCAGGAGCGGCGGCGCTACGAGTTCACCATGGACCGCAGGCGCGCCGAGGCGGCCGCGCGGCAGCTGCGGGAGAACCGCCCGAGCCGTCGTGAGCCCGAGGCCGCGGCTGGCAGCGAACCGGACCCTGCGCCACCGGTCTCCCCGCAGGAGGCCGGACGGCGCGCCCTGGTCGAGCAGACCGACCACGCCGAGTGGGTGGACCAGCAGCGCGAACGCGAACGCGGCCCGGCCCGCGGTGACAGCTGGGAGCCGGTCCCGGTCCCGCTGCCGACGTACGTGACCGCACCGGTGGCCCCCCGCGCCACGGGCCCGGCGGCTCCGGACGCCTGGAGCGCGACCCGCTCCAGCACGGCCGAGCCGACGGAACCCCGCCTGCGCGCCCAGCCCGGCCCCCCCAAGCCGGACCCGAAGCCCCAGGCCACCCCGCGCCCCCGCGCCCAGGGCAAGGGCCGCACCCCGCTGTTCGACCAGTACGAGGGCGACGACCGCCCGCGCGCCGCGAACGAGTGATCGGTGACCTGCGCGGACGCTCCGGGATATCGGTTTTGGAGCACCCGCGCGGGGATGCTAATGTTTCACACGTCGCAAGGGCCTGTGGCGCAGTCTGGTAGCGCACCTCGTTCGCATCGAGGGGGTCTGGGGTTCAAATCCCCACAGGTCCACAGACGACAGTTCGCGAGTAGCTCTCGGGAACGTCACGAGATCCCGCCCGGTCGAAAGACCGGGCGGGATCTCGGCGTTTGCGGGGCTTGTTGCCGTAGGCCCGCCGACTCGGCTGCTGTACGGGGCCGGTGAGCACCCGGCTCGGCGTGTCACCGTGTCCGGGCGACCTCGTCAGCAGCGGTAGCCGTCGGGGACCTGGAGGAGAGCCACGAAGATCCACACCATGGCCGCGGCGCCGACCGTGCCGCCCAGGAGGGCGGCCGTGAGGTTCCAACGCCCCACGTACCCGATGAGCACCGCCCACCACACCGCCGCCGTGATCGCGAGCAGGGCTCCGTAGAAGGCCAGCGCGAGCCCGTTGGCTGCGCCGTTCACCCCGACGTCGCATGCCCGCCAGGCGGCTGCCAGCAGCACCGACCCGAGCACGCCGGTGGCCAGACCGGCCACAGGGGCGAGCGCACACCCCCACTGTCCCCGCGTCACTTCCGATTCCTGATCTGCGGGACGTTCTCGCCGTTGCGCTGAGCTTGTTCCATCCGGTCCATCGCTTCGCCGATCCCTTGCCGGAGCTGTTCCTCGGTCAGGCTGTCGCCGTACTTGTCGTAGAGATCCATACCGACGCGCATGGTGATCTGATCGCCTTGGTCGTCGTCCCCGGTGAGCAGCGTCTCTCCGAGGGAGGCGCCCTTGATCAAGGTGTCCGCGTCGAAGCCGGCCGCGCGGCCGACGTATCCGTAGTGGACGTTGGAGTAGATGTCGTAGAAGACTTCGCGGTTCGTTCCGGGCTGCTTGAAGTAGTAGTCGTCGAGGGTCTGGAGGTCGTACCGCTCCTGGAGCTGCGGCTTGTGGTCCCAGTCCTGTCCGGGAGCCACCTTCACGCCCCACATCATCAGCGCCGCGTTGATGTCGGAACCGTAGTTGCGCCCGAATTCGTACCATTCGGGTTTATCCAGGACGTCCCGTTCGTTCACCACTGCCCCACGAGATCAGGCGGCACTCGGCCGCTGTGTCGGCGCGGACCGATATCCGCCCCAGCCAGGGCGCTTGCCCATAGCTCACTGGCCACGCCACTGTGCCGTGCGCAGCCGTTCGAACACCAACTTCTTACCAGCGGCATCGGTGCAGCGCTGGGAAATGATCTCCAGTCAGATGGGAAGCGAGCTACGGCAGCCTCTGGAGTGCCTGTTCAGGCACACTCGTGAACACCCCACAGACGACAGCTGGTTCGCTGCGTGTGAGGGGTGATGGATGGCTGTGCGCACCGGCTAGCATCCCCTCCGGCGGACATCTGGCTGTTCCGGGGGCATGCGAAGCGGCCCTGGCTGCCCGGGGCTGGTGATCAGCGGTCCGGCTGTGTCTCCGCTGCGCGGAGGCCGACACCTCGTAGTGCTGGCTGAGAGTCGACTGCACTCTTGCTCCTGTCGATCAAGTTGTCGCAGGTGCGTGGTGGAATGGCGCGATGGCATGGGATGAGTGGGAGACCGCGAAGACAACGGTGGCCGCCGACCAGCGGGTGTCGATGAGGCTCAATCAGGTGCCGGGAGGCTCCGGGAGCGGGCAGAGCGACCTTGTCGTGCATCAGGACGACCTCGGTGCTGTCGGACATGAGGCGTTCGTGCTCCACAGCCAGTTGCAGAAGGAAGCGGACATCGCCGGCGCTGGTGCCGACAAAGAGGGGGCCGGCTCCACGATGCAGGCCGCAGCAGCCTTGAAGGGCAGCAACTTCGCCCTGGGGGGTGAGCTTGAGGCGACGGTGTCCGTATGGACTTCTCAGGTCAAGAGCATCCTGCAGGCCTGCGCTCACATATCGAACCACCTGGACTACTCGAAGAAGGCACACGCGGAGGACGACGCCGCGATCGCCGCGTCCCTCCAGAACCGGGATGGGTCGGCCGTGCCCGCTTCCCGTCTCGCCGAGTACTTCAAGTAGGGGGTTAACCATGAACTACACCGAGCTCATGGAAGTCGACCTCGGCAAGCTGGGGACAGCGGTCGCCGACTGGAAGCGCGTGGTCGGGGAGATGCAGCGGCTGGGCGGCGAGGCCCGCGACGGCATGAAAGCGAAGACTGACAAAGCCCGTTGGGAAGGGGTCAACGCGGGCGTGACCCGGGACTTCGTTGACAAAACGGTGAAGGAGTTCGAGGACCTGCACCGTGAAGCAAAGAGTATTGCCAGTGTCCTTGATGACGCGTACTCGGAGCTGAAGACGATCCAGCAGCAGGCCAAGAGCGTGACTGCCAACGCCAAGGAAGAGGGCTTCAGCGTCACCGGACGCAAGGACGGAACCGTGGTCATTGCGGATGCTGTCATCTGCGAGGTGGACGGGCCTGGGCAGAGGAAACGCGACATGATGCAGTGGTACGCCGACACGCTGACCGGCTTCGTGAGCCACGCTTCCGAAGTGGACACGGCGGCTGTACGGGCGCTACGCGCGAGCCACGGGGGTGATGCGACCAACGCAGGCCACGCTGCGTACACGTCGCTTGACCAGGACATGCTGCCCAGGGCCGTGAAGCTCGCCGGTCTGGGGGAAGAGGCGAACGACAAGCAGCGCGGGCAGCTGCAGCGACTGTGGCAGTCCCTGAGCCCGGAGGCGCGGGCACAGCTGTGGTCCCAGAACAGAGACGATCTCCTGGCCGCTGGTCTGTTGACCCCTACGGTGAAGAGAGTGGCTGCTGACGACGGGGCAGGACGGTACGACGTCGAATCACCGGACCTCGGGGACTACTGGAAGGAACTCCAGGCCAACGGCATCTCGAACAGCGGTGACTTCATAGGCAAGACCGATGCTGCCAGGCACATGGACCACTATCTGCGCGGCATCGGAACCACCCTCGACCTCGACGTCGACCGGATGCTGACCGACGACGCAGCGCTGCGAAACGTGGTCGCCAAGGCGCGTGCCGATGAGCAGGACGAGTGGCGCCGCCAAGCGCTGGAGGCCTTTGCGGAATCGGGCGGCAAGCCCGTTTCCATACCGGTGGAGTCCCTTGGCCGGTCCTACACCCATCAGGATCGCAACTGGTACCTGGCAGTGGGCAGCGCGATGTCGAACACGACGGGTGTGGTGACAGCCGTGCCCGGCCCGGACGGCAAGCCCCAGGTGAACATCGACTACCAGGTGAACGTATGGGACCGGTACAACTGGGACCCGGGCAAGGCCACCCCCATCGGCCCGACCACGGTGACCGACGCCGACATGGCCCGGATGCACACCACGGGACTGGCGAAGGAGTTCGACATGCGGGGCAGCAGTTCCGTGCAGCAGCATGATCTGGGCTCGGGCGAAAGCTGGCCCGCCCCGCAGGAACCGGGCCGTGACGGGACACGTACGGATATCGGCCGCAACGGGGACGCCCGGTGAGTTCGGCACAGGTACGGGCACGGCGCCCGCTGATCGTTGCCGCGGTGGGACTGCTGGCTGGTCTCATGGCCGGCTGCATGGGGTCGTCGGCCGAACGGAGCGCTCAAAACGTGGGCCGCTCGCCGGGACCGCAGGTGCCGTACTGGATTGACGCGGCCACCGTGGAGTCGGTCGCCGCGACGTTGCAGGTACGGATACCCCCGACGGCGACGGAGACAAAGGCGGCGCACCAGAAGGGCTTTCAGGACGACGGGCTGCTTCTGTCCTTCGTCCTGCCCGCTGACGCGGTGGACGGGTTCCTTGCGCAGCTGCAGCCCGAGCGGCCTCTGCGTCTACGGGAGCAGCCGTTCGTGGGAGAAGGAGAAGCGACCACGCCGTTCGCACACCTGGGTCTTCCGGAGCCGGACTCGCTCGCCGGCGTCCGGGAAGGAACGGTGTGCGCACCCTGCAAGGGCGATCTGAACACGCTGGAGGTCGCCGTGGCGCGGGTCGATGAGCACAAGAGCCGCGTGTATCTGAGCGGCGTCGACTGAGGAACGGCACAACGGAACAGTGGTGGCCGTGGCGGCGGCCGCCGCCGCTTCCGGGCCGTACGCGCACGGCTCGCCTCAGCCGCTGTGCTCCAGGACGAGTTGACGGAGGGCGGTGGCCGAGTCGGGAGCTAGTCGGTAGATGCCCTGGACGCTGATGGAGCGGGCCAGTTCCCCGTCCACGACGTGCTTGAGGGTGCGTTCGCCGCGGCGGGAGGTGTACGTGAGACGTGACAGCAGATCGGCCGGGACGACCGTGCCGAATCCGAGCGCGGAGCCGGGCGGTCCGAGCAGCACCTCGGTGACGCAGCCCGCCTTCAGCGTCCGCCAGTCCAGCAGCTTCGCGTAGTCGTCGTCGTGGAGTTCGGCCCCGGCGTCCTTGTAGGGGATGATCCGCGACACCTCCATGGCCCCCAGCAGGTGGAGCCGCTTGCGGAAGGCGCGGACGGGGAAGACCGTGTCGCCGGGCCGGACGCCCGCCCGTACGAAGCTCGGCAGGGACTGGTGCGGGCCGCCGAACAGCATCGTGAGGCGCTGGCCGGCACGGCCGGTGCGGTCGAGCTCGCGGCACAGGTCGTTGGTCCACAGGGTCGTGTAGGAGTTCGGCACGGCAGAACCGTAGAGGCGCCCACTGACAGGACGGGGAGGCGTCGGCTGGGCGAGGATGCCCCCATGGCGATCAGACGGGAACGCGACACCGGGACGGCGCAGGCCTGGGAGGCCCTCGGCGGCGCACCAGAGCTCGTGGAACGGGTCCGGTTCGCCGGGACCGGCGATCTCGGGCAAGGGCCGCTGCCGGTGGCCGAGTTGGCGCGCGCCACCGTCGCGGCCTGCGGACTGGCCGCCGGAGAGCTCGCCGCGGTGCGGGCCGGGGGCGGGGCGCGGGACGTGGCTGCGCTGGTGGTGGACGAGGGCGCGGTGGCCACGGCGTTCGTCAGCGAACGGCACCTGCGGGTCGAGGGGCGCGCACCGGTGACCTTCGCGCCGTTGTCCGGCTTCTGGCGGACGGCGGACGGCTGGGTCCGGACGCACGCCAACTATCCGCACCACGAAGCCGCTTTGGTACGGGCCCTGCGGCTGCCGTCGGCGACGCCGGAGGCGGTCCGCGCCGCGGTCGCCGGACGCACCGCCGTCGAGGTGCAGGAGCTCGTGTACGGGGCGGGCGGACTCGCCGTGGCCGTGGCGGCGGAGTACGGGGCGCCGCAGCCGCTGGTGGAGCCCGTACGGGTGACAGGGGCGCGGGGACGGACCCTCGGCGACGCCCCGGCCGGCCGGCCCGCCGCGGGGGTACGGGTGCTGGATCTGACCCGGGTCATCGCCGGGCCGGTCGCGACCCGCACGCTCGGGCTGCTGGGGGCGGACGTCCTGCGGATCGACCCGCCGGGCCTGCCGGAGGCGGACGACGCGTACGCGGACACCGGCTTCGGGAAGCGGTCGGCGCTGCTGGACCTGGCGGAGGCGGCGGACCGGGCCGTCTTCGAGGGGCTGCTCGCGGAGGCCGACGTGGTGGTGACGGGCTACCGGCCGGGCGCGCTGGAGCCGTACGGGCTCGGGGCGCGGCAGCTGCTGGACCGGTGGCCGGGGCTGGTGGTGGCCGAGCTGTGCGCGTGGGGGTGGCGGGCGGCGGAGCCGTGGGCGGGCCGGCGGGGCTTCGACTCGCTGGTGCAGGCGGGGTACGGGATCGCCGCCGCGTGTGCCGGGGCCGACGGGAGGCCGGGGGTGCTGCCGGCGCAGGCGCTGGACCACGGGACGGGCTATCTGGTGGCGGCGGGTGTGCTGCGGGCGCTGGCGGAAGGGGGTGGGAGGGGGCTGCGGTTCTCCCTCGCCGGGACGGGGTCGTGGCTGGTGCGGGGGCTGGCGGCGGGGGGTGTCTCCCGCGGCGCGGGGGGCTCGTACTCGGCGGAGCCGTGGCTGCGTGAGTCGGTGTCGGGGTACGGGGTGCTGCGGCACGCCGCCAGTCCCTTCGGGGAGTGGCGGGTGGGGCCGTCCCGGTGGGGGACGGACCGGGCCGTCTGGCTCCCGCGGTAGGGGTGGTGCGGGTGCGGGTGCGGGTGCGGCGCCGTTGCCGGGGGCGCTGCCCCCGGACCCCCGCGCCTCAAACGCCGGCGGGGCTGGAGGGGCGCCTCAAACGCCGGCGGGGCTGGAGGGGGTGGCGGGGCTGGACGGGGTGGGGAGCAGGGGCTTCGTCATGCAGCGGCTGGACTCGTGGAAGCGGTAGTGGCCGAACTTCGCGGACGGGGAGTAGCCCGAGGAGAGGTACAGGGCTATCGCCTCCGGCTGCTGGTCGCCCGTTTCGAGGACCATGCGGTGGCGGCCCGCCGCGCGGGCGTCGTCCTCCAGGACGGCCAGGATGCGGCGGGCGAGGCCCAGGCCGCGGGCCTGCGGGACGACGTACATGCGCTTGAGTTCCGCGTCGCCGTCCGAGTAGCCCTCGTCGTTCTCGTCCTGGGTGCGCCAGCCGCCGCTCGCCACCGGGGTGCCCGTGGCGTCGTACGCCAGCAGGTACAGGCCGTACGGCGGGGCGAACATCGCCGGGTCCAGGAAGGTGGCGTCGCCCTCGCCCTGGTACCGCTCCTGGTATTCGAGCTGCACCTGGTCGTCGAGTTTGACCGCGTCCGGGTGGTCGTACGGCACGGTGCGGAGGTCGATCCCATGAGACATCCGAACATCGTACGGAACCATCCCGCTATGGTGCTGGGATGCTCACTGTGACCTCCGTGAATGTGAATGGGATTCGGGCCGCCGCCAAGAAGGGCTTCGGGGCGTGGCTCGCGGGATCCGACGCCGATGTGGTCTGCCTGCAGGAGGTACGGGCCGAGGAGGGGCAGATCCCGGAAGAGGTGCGCACTCCCGAGGGCTGGCACACCGTCTTCGCACCGGCCGCCGCGAAGGGGCGGGCCGGGGTCGCGCTCTACACGCGGCGTGCGCCGGAGCGGGTGCGGGTGGGGTTCGGCAGTGAGGAATTCGACACCGCGGGCCGGTATCTGGAGATCGATCTGCCCGGCGTGACCGTGGCCAGCCTCTACCTGCCCTCGGGCCAGGCCGGGACGGAGAAGCAGGACGAGAAGTACCGGTTCATGGGGGAGTTCCTGGCCTACCTCGCCGAGCTGAAGGTGCGGGCCGCCGCCGACGGGCGCGAGGTCGTGGTGTGCGGTGACTGGAACATCTGTCACCAGGAGGCCGACCTCAAGAACTGGAAGACGAACCGCAAGAACGCCGGCTTCCTCCCCGAGGAGCGCGAGTGGCTGGGGAAGGTCTACTCGGAGGCCGGCTACGTCGACGTGGTGCGCGAGCTGCACCCCGACACCGAGGGGCCGTACTCCTGGTGGTCCTACCGCGGGCGGGCCTTCGACAACGACGCCGGCTGGCGCATCGACCTCCAGGTGGCCACTCCCGGGCTGGCGGCGAAGGCCGTGAAGGCCTTCGTGGAGCGGGCCGAGACGCACCCCGAGCGCTGGTCCGACCACGCGCCCGTGACCGTCGTCTACGAGCTCGGCGTCTGACCGGAGGGCGGGGCGGTGGACGCCAGGAGGCGGTCCATCGCCATCGTCAGCTCCGCCTCGACCACGCTCTTCGCCAGCGGGCGCAGCCGGGTGAGCGCGTCCGGTGAGAGGTGGTCGGATATCAGCCCGGTGAAGAGCAGGGCCATCGCGTCCGCGTGCTCGCGGACGCGGCGGCCGGTCTCCAGGACGGCCGCGAGCGGGACGCCCTCGCGGACCAGGGCCGAGGAGACGTCCAGCAGGCGGCGGCTGACGTGCACGATCTCGTCGCCGTCGACGGCGAGGTAGCCGAGATCCAGGGAGGCCGCCAGGTTCTCCGGGGTGACCTCGCCCTCGAAGTAGTCGGCCAGTGCCTCCGGGGTGAGCCGGACCCGGGTCTCCTCCGACGAGCCCATGCCGAGCAGCTCTCCGAGCTGGCCGACGTCGCGGCCGTTCTCGAAGGCGGCGGTCAGCTCGGCGATGCCGCCGAGGGTGTGGCCGCGTTCCAGCAGGGCGGCGATGGTGCGCAGCCGGGCCAGGTGGTGGTCGTCGTACCAGGCGATCCGCCCCTCGCGGCGCGGTGGCGGGAGCAGTTTGCGCTCGCGGTAGAAGCGCAGGGTGCGGACCGGGATCCCGGCCGCTTCGGCCAGTTCCTCCGTGCGGTACTCGCGCACCGTCTTCGCTTGCGTCTCTTCCTTCGCCACAGACGCACCTTATGGCGTACCGGCAGTAACTTTCCGGGTCGGACCCCTACCCATGAGTACGGGGCTGCTCTACCCTCCCGATTGTGCCAGTGATTGCTGGCAGTGTTTCGATGGTGCGGTGCGGCGTAGCGGTGCGTGGCTGGGACTACTGCGGATGAGCGGAAGGCGGCGGGCATGGGTGGCACGAGGGGCACGAGTGGCATGGGCGGCGGGCGCGAGCACGTACGGGTGGCGGTGATCGGGTCCGGATTCGGCGGGCTCGGCGCGGCCGTACGGCTGCGCCGCGAAGGGATCACGGACTTCGTCGTACTGGAACGGGCCGACTCGGTCGGCGGCACCTGGCGCGACAACAGCTACCCCGGGTGTGCGTGCGACGTTCCCTCCCATCTGTACTCGTTCTCGTTCGCGCCCAATCCCGACTGGCCGCGGACCTTCTCGGGGCAGCCGGCCATCCGCGCCTACCTGGAGCACGTCGCCGACACCTTCGGACTGCGCCGGCACATCCGGCTCGACACCGAGGTCCGGATGATGCGCTGGGACGCGGACGAGCTGCGCTGGGAGATCGAGACCTCGGCCGGTGAGCTGACCGCCGACGTCGTCGTCTCGGCGACCGGACCGCTGTCCGACCCGAAGATGCCGGAGATCCCCGGGCTCGCCGAGTTCCCCGGCAAGGTCTTCCACTCCGCCCGCTGGGACCACGACTACGACCTGCGCGGCAAGCGCGTCGCCATGATCGGTACGGGCGCCTCCGCCATCCAGATCGTCCCCGCCATCGCCCCCGAGGTGGAGCGCCTCACCCTCTTCCAGCGGACCCCGCCGTGGGTCATGCCCCGCACCGACCGGTCCATCACGGCGGTGGAGCGCTGGCTGCACCGTCAGCTGCCCTTCACCCGGGCGGCGCGGCGCGGGCTGCTGTGGGGGATCCGGGAGCTCCAGGTCAGCGCCTTCACCAAGCGTCCGAACCAGCTCGGCCTCATCGAGTCCCTGGCCAAGGCCAACATGGCGCGCTCGATCAAGGACCCGGCGCTGCGCGCGAAGCTGACGCCCTCCTACCGGATCGGCTGCAAGCGGATCCTGCTCTCCAGCGAGTACTACCCGGCCCTGGCCCGGCCCGATGTGGACCTGGTCGCCTCCGGGCTGAAGGAGATCCGCGGCTCGGTGCTGGTCGCCGCCGACGGGACCGAGACCGAGGTCGACGCGATCATCTTCGGCACCGGGTTCCACGTCACGGACATGCCGATCGCGGACCGGGTGGTGGGCACCGAAGGCCGCACCCTCGCGGATTCCTGGAAGGACGGGATGCAGGCGCTGCGCGGGGCCACCGCCGCGGGCTTCCCCAACTGGATGACGATCATCGGGCCGAACACCGGGCTCGGGAACAGCTCGATGATCCTGATGATCGAGTCGCAGCTCAACTACATGGCCGACTACCTGCGGCAGCTCGGCATGCTGGGCGGGAAGGTCGCGCTCGGCGCCCGCCCCTCCGCCGTGCACCAGTGGAACCGGCACGTGCAGGCCCGCATGGAGCGGACGGTCTGGAACACCGGCGGCTGCACCAGCTGGTACCTGGACGCGAACGGCCGCAACACCACGGTCTGGCCCGGCACGACAGGCGAGTTCCGCCGCGAGACGCGCAGCGTCGACCTGGCGGAGTACGAGGTCGTACGGGTGCGGGAGCGGGTGCCGGTGGCCGCCGCGGCCGTCACGGCTGCGGCGCCGGTCGGGGTGGGCGAGCCCACGACCGGTGAGGCCGAGGTGGGTACGGCTGCCGAGGGCGCCGCGTGAGGCGGCCGGCGCACGTCACCTCCGGCCCCTACGCCCCGCCCGCCGCCCGCCGCGAACTCGTCGCCGTCTCCGCCGACGGGGCACGGCTGCACGTCGAGGTGCACGGGGACGAGGGGGCGCCCGCGGTGGTGCTGGCCCACGGCTGGACCTGCTCCACGGCGTTCTGGGCCGCGCAGGTACGGGCCCTGGCCGCCACCCACCGGGTCGTCGCCTACGACCAGCGCGGACACGGGCGCAGCCCCGCCGCCCGCGAGCACAGCACCACCGCACTCGCCGACGACCTCGTGGCGGTGCTCGGCGCCACCCTCGCCCCGGGGGAGCGCGCGGTCGTCGCCGGGCACTCCATGGGCGGCATGACGATCATGGCGGCCGCGGCCCGGCCGGAGTTCGCCGAGCACGCCGCGGCCGCGCTGCTGTGCAGCACCGGCAGCTCCCGGCTGGTCGAGCGGGCCACGGTGCTGCCGGGGCGCGCCGGGCGGGTGCGGACCCGTGTCACCGGCGCGGTCCTCGGATCGCGCGCCCCGCTCGGACCGGTCACGCCCGTCGCCCGCTCGGTCCTCAAGTACGCCACCATGGGCCCCGGCTCCGCGCCCGACCGGGTCGAGGCGTGCGCCGCGATCGTCCACGCCTGCCCCACCGGGGTGCGGCACGCATGGTCCCGGGTGCTGGCCGGGCTGGACCTGGACGCCGACGTGGCACGGCTGACCGTCCCCACCGCCGTGATCGGCGGCAGCGCCGACCGGCTCACTCCGATCGAGCACGCCCGCGGGCTCGCCGCGGCGCTGCCGAACTGCGTGGGCCTCACCGAGCTCACCGGCATGGGGCACATGACCCCGGTCGAGGCCCCCGAAGCCGTCACACGCGCCGTGCGCGAGCTGACCGCGCGCTATCTCGGCGACCTCGACGACCTCGACACCATCGCGAAGGAGAAGACGCCGTGAGCGCTCGCAGGAGTATGGAAGGCCAGGTCGCCGTCGTCACCGGCGCCGCCCGGGGGGTCGGTGAGCTGCTCGCGCGCAAGCTGTCGGCCCGTGGTGCGAAGATCGCCCTCGTCGGCCTGGAGCCGGAGGCCCTCAAGGAGGTCTCCGAGCGGCTGCACACCGACAGCGACCACTGGTACGCCGACGTCACCGACCACGAGGCCATGGCCCGGGTGGCGGAGGAGGTCAAGCAGCGCTTCGGCAAGGTGGACGTCGTCGTCGCCAACGCGGGCGTGGCCGCCGGCGGGCCGTTCGCCGACTCGGACCCGGACGCCTGGCGCCGGGTGATCGAGGTCAACCTGATCGGCGGGGCCGTCACCGCTCGCGCCTTCCTGCCCGTACTGACGGAGAGCCGCGGTTACTTCCTCCAGATCGCCTCGCTCGCCGCGATCACCCCGGCGCCGATGATGACCGCCTACTGCGCCTCCAAGTCGGGGGTCGAGGCCTTCGCGCACTGCCTGCGCGCGGAGGTCGGGTACAAGGGCGTCAGGGTCGGTGTCGGCTACCTCTCCTGGACCGACACGGACATGGTGCGCGGCGCCGACCAGGACGAGGTCATGCGGGAGTTGAGGCAGCGGCTGCCGTGGCCGTCGAACCGCACGTACCCGCTGGGGCCGGCCGTCGACCGGATCGTCGCGGGCATCGAGCGGCGCTCGGCGCACGTGTACGCGCAGTGGTGGCTGCGCGGCATGCAGGGGACGCGCGGCTACCTGCCGGGGATCATCGCGGCGGTCGGGCAGCGCGAGATGAAGCGCTTCGAGCCGCGTCTGCGGGGTGTGTCCAAGGGGCTCGTCGGGGCCGGCGGGGAGGCGGACGAGAGGGAGCGCACGCAGCGTCACTGATCGAAATGCGGCCTTTGTCTGCCCATGAAAGTCTGGTCGAGGCCCCACCACCTACACCCCTCGTGGAGTGAACAGCATGGGCATCAAGGACCAGTTCCAGGACAAGGCGCAGGAGCTCAAGGACAAGGCGCAGAAGGCGCAGAAGTCCGGCGGGAACCCGCAGGACGGCAAGCCCGAGCGGACCCCGCAGCCGCAGCCGCCGCAGCCGAAGGGCTCGCCGCAGCGGTCGTTCGACGACCTCCAGGACGAGCTCGACGACCGGACCTAGGCTTCGGCCCCGCCGCCGGCGGGCCCGCACGCAGCGCCGAGGGGCGCGATCCCCGATGTTCCGGGGATCGCGCCCCTCCCGCTTGCGTGCCTGATCACTCCCTCGGCGGCAGCTTCGGACGACGCCGGTCCGGTACGTCCGTGTAGCCGGGCGGCATCGCGGCCGGGTCCTGTTCGAGCAGTTCCAGCGCCAGGTGCACGGCGTCGTCCATCTGGGCGTGCCGCCCCTCCGCCCAGTCGAGCGGGGTGCGCAGGATCTCGAAGTCCGGTTCCACGCCGTGGTTCTCGACCGACCACCCGTACTCCGGGAACCAGGCGGCGTTCATCGGCACCGTGATCACCGTGCCGTCGCCCAGGGTGTGCCGGCCCGTCATGCCGACCACTCCGCCCCAGGTGCGCTGGCCCACCACCGGTCCCAGGCCCAGCAGTTTGAAGGCCGCGGTGATCATGTCGCCGTCCGAGGAGGTCGCCTCGTCGGCCAGCGCCACGATCGGGCCGCGCGGTGCGTTGGAGGCGTAGCTGACGGGCTGGGCGTCGCGCGTCAGGTCCCAGCCGAGGATGGAGCGGGTGAGCTTCTCCACCACCAGCTCGCTGATGTGGCCGCCGGCGTTGCCGCGTACGTCCACGATCAGCGCGGGGCGGGACATCTCCATGCGCAGGTCGCGGTTGAACTGCGCCCAGCCCGAGCCGCCCATGTCGGGGATGTGGAGGTAGCCGCAGCGGCCGCCGCTGAGCTCCCGGACCACCTGGCGCCGCTTGGACACCCAGTCCTGGTAGCGCAGCGGCCGCTCGTCGATGAGGGGCACGACGGCGACCCGGCGGGAGCGGTCCGCGCCCTCCGCCGGCTGGAAGGTCAGCTCGACCGTGGTGCCGCCGGCCGCCGCCAGCAGCGGGTAGGGGCCGGCGACCGGGTCCACGGGCCGGCCGTCCACGTGGGTGAGCACCGCGCCCTCCCGGATGCCCGTTCCGGCCAGCGGGGAGCGGGCCTTGGAGTCGGAGGACTCGCCGGGCAGGATCCGGGCCACCACCCATGTCCCGTCCCGGGAGACCAGGTTGGCGCCGAGCAAGCCGATGGCCCGCTGGTAGTGCGGGGGGCCCTCGTTGCGGCGGGCGGGGGAGACGTAGGCGTGCGAGGTGCCCAGCTCACCGAGGACCTCCCGCAGCAGGTCGGCGAACTCGTCGGGGGACGCGACCCGTTCGACCAGCGGGCGGTACTGGCGCAGTACGCCGTCCCAGTCGATGCCGCACATGTTCGGCTCCCAGAAGTACGCGCGGATGATCCGCCCGGCCTCCTCGAAGGCCTGGCGCCACTCGGCCGCCGGGTCCACCTCGTGCAGGATGCGCCGCAGGTCCAGGTACACCGTCGAGTCGCCGTCGCCCGACTCGGTGGCGGGGACCGCGCGCAGGTCCCCGTCGTCGTTGATCACGAGCCGGGTGCCGTCGCCGCTGACCGCGAACCAGTCCAGTCCCGAAGCCAGTTCGCTCTTGCGGGCCTTGGTCAGGTCGAAGTGCTCCAGCGTGGGCTTGCCGCTGATGTCGTTGGGGTTGGCGAAGGTCTCGCCGAGCGCGCCGGAGATCGGCCAGCGCAGCCAGACCAGACCGCCTCCGTTCACCGGGTACAGGGCCGAGTACTTGGAGGCGCTCACCGGGAAGGGGGTGACCCGGCTCTCCAGCCCCTCCACCTCCACGGTCACGGTGCCGCCTTCGCCCGAGCCCTCCGAGTCGCCCTCGGCCGGGTCCAGCCCGCCGGCCGCGGGCCGCCCCTCGGCCGACAGCGCGAAGGGCGAGGGGGTCGCCGACGACAGCGGCACCAGGTACGGGCGGCAGCCCAGCGGGAAGGACAGGTCGCCGGTGTGCACGTCGTAGACCGGGTCGAAACCGCGCCAGGAAAGGAACGCCAGATAGCGCCCGTCCCGGGTGAAGACCGGGTTCTCGTCGGCGAAGCGGCCGTTGGTGACGTCGACGACGGCGCGCGCGCCGGGCCCGGAGATGCGGGCCATCTTGATCTGCCGCAGCGAGCGCCCGATGCCCGGGTGCGACCAGGTCAGCCAGGCCCCGTCCGGGGAGAACGCCAGGTCGGTGACGGGGCCGTTGATGGAGCGGATCAGCTCGGTGACCTCGCCGTCGGAGTCCTCGGTCGCGTCGACGAGCAGCAGCCGCCCGTCGTTCGAGGCGACGGCGAGGCGCTCCCCGTCCGGGTCAGAGAGCAGCTCGGTGACGCGGCCGAGCCCGCCCGAGGCCAGCCGGCGCGGCTCCCGGTCCCCGGAGGCCCGGGGCAGGTAGGCGATCTCGATCGCGTCCTCGCCCTCGGCGTCGGTGACGTAGGCGACCTGTCCGCCGCTGCCGAGCATCTCCGGGAGCCGTACCCGCACGCCGGGGGTGTCGGCGATGGTCCGGGCCGGTCCGTCGCGGTGGGTCAGCCAGTACAGGCTGCCGCGCACCACGACGGCGCTGGCCCGCCCGGTGGCGTCCACGGAGAGCGAGTCGACGTGGCTGGCGGCGGGCACCTGGTAGGTGCGCCGGCCGGCGCGCGGGCCGCCGAGGCGGACCTGGAGCTTGCGCGGGGCGGCGCCCGGGTCCAGGGAGTCGACGAGCCAGAGGTCCCCGGCGCACTGGTAGACGACCCGGGAGCCGTCGCTGGAGGCGTGCCGGGCGTAGAACTCGTCGTGGTCGGTGTGGCGGCGCAGGCCGGTGCCGTCGGGCAGGCAGGAGTAGAGGTTGCCGATGCCCTCGTGGTCGGAGAGGAAGGCGATCCGGCCCCCCACGAACATCGCGGCGTCCAGGTGCCCTTCGAGGTCTTCCAGGAGCTGGCGTCCGTGGAGCCAGAGCCGGCCCATGGCGCCGCCCCGGTAGCGCTTCCAGGCGGCCGGCTCGTGCGGCGGCTTGCCCGTGAGCAGCAGGCTCTTGTGCTCGCCGCCGATGTCGGCGACCTGGATGTCGGACACCGGCCCCCAGGGCAGGCGCCCGCCGGGGCTGCCGTCGGTGGGCAGTTTGTAGGCCCAGGAGAAGTAGGAGAAGGGCTGTTCGTGCGAGGAGACGGCCAGGACGTTGCCGTCGGGGTCCCAGCCGCAGACGCGGGTGTCGGTGGCGCCCCAGTGCGTCAGCCGGCGGGCGGGACCGCCGTCGACGGGGGCGAGGTGGATCTCGGGATCGAGGCTGCGCCAGGTGGTGAAGGCGATGTGCCTGCCGTCGGGGGAGAAGCGCGGGTGGCCGACGCGGGTCCGGTCGACGGTGATGCGCCAGGCCCGTCCGGGTGTCTGGCCGTCGGGGACCAGCGGGGCGACCCAGAGGTCGTCCTCGGTGGCGAAGCAGAGGAGGTCGTCGTGCAGGTGCGGGAACCGGAGGTACGCGACGTCGTGACTCACCCCCCAATGCTTTCCGCGTCAGGGGGCCGTGGCAACTCGTACAGGTGATCCATGACACTCCCCCAAGCGAAACGGAACGGTTTCGTTTCGCTTGGGTGCGGGGTATCGTCTTAAGCGTACGGAACAGTTTCGCTCCGACGGGAGGCACGGACATGACCGAGGCGATGGCGGCCCGGCGTAGCCGGATCACCCCTGAGCGGCAGGCCGAACTGCACGAGGCGGTCCTCGACCTCCTGCGTGACGTCGGCTACGAGGCGCTGACCATGGACGCGGTCGCCGCCCGTACGAAGTCCAGCAAGGCCACCCTCTACCGCCAGTGGGGGAGCAAGCCGGAGCTGGTCGCCAAGGCCCTGCGATGCACCCAGCCCGTCTCGCTGAGGGAAATCGACACGGGCAGTCTGCGCGGGGACTTCGCCCTCATGGTGGAGCACTCCGACGACGCGCAGATGGCCAAGGACACCGCGCTGATGCGGGGACTGGCCCATGCCGTCCACGAGAGCCCGGAGCTGCACAAGGCCCTGCGCGACCTGCTGGTCGACCCGGAGATCAACGGTCTCCAGGCGATGCTGCGGCGTGCGGTGGACCGGGGTGAGATCCGCCCGGACTGTCCGGCGCTCGACTTCGTACCGCACATGCTCATCGGGGCGTTCATCGCGCTCCCGCTGATCGAGGACCGCCCGGTGGACCGGGCCTTCCTCGGTGACTTCATCGACGCCGTGGTCTTCCCCGCCCTCGGCGTCTGATCCTCGATCCTCCCCGTCCCCGCACGGCCTCTCCGCTGCTCCTGACACGCCGCTCTCGTCGTCGGGCCGGCTCCTCATGCCCCGATCCGATCCGGATCCATCCCACGACCCGAACGGGAGAACCACCGACGTGGCTACCTTCCTCTACCGACTCGGCAGAGGCGCCTTCCGGCGCCGCGGCCTCGTCGCCCTCCTCTGGGTGGCGCTGCTGCTCGCCGCCGGACTCGGCGCCGCCTCGGCGGCCGCGCCCACCTCCGGCTCCTTCTCGATACCCGGTTCGGAGGCCCAGAAGGCCTTCGACCTGCTGGACGAGCGCTTCCCGGGCATGGCCGCCGACGGCGCCAACGCCCGCATCGTCATCAAGGCCCCCGAGGGAGCCAAGGTCACCGACCCCGGCCCCAAGGCCGAGGTCCAGAAGATCGTCTCGGCTCTGAAGACCGGACCGGGCGCGGCCGAGATCGCCTCCGTCGCCGACCCGTACGAGGTCCAGGCCGTGAGCCAGGACGGCTCCACCGCCTACATCAGCGCCAAGTACACCGTCAGCGGCATGGAGCTGAAGAAGGACACCCGCGAGGCGCTCAAGAGTTCGGGCGAGGCCGCCAAGGCCACCGGGCTGAACGTCCAGATCGGCGGCGACGCGCTGACGCCTGTCCCCGAGACGGGCTCCGGCGAGATCATCGGCGTCGCGGTCGCCGCGATCGTCCTCGTCATCACCTTCGGCTCGCTCGTCGCCGCCGGTCTGCCGCTGCTGACCGCGATCATCGGCGTGGGCATCGGCGTCTCCTCCATCACCGCGCTCGCCAACGTACTGGACCTCGGCAACACCACCGCCACCCTCGCGACGATGATCGGCCTCGCGGTCGGCATCGACTACGCCCTCTTCATCGTCTCCCGCTACCGCGCGGAACTCGCCGAGGGCCGCGAGCGGGACGAGGCCGCCGGCCGCGCCGTCGGAACCGCCGGCTCCGCCGTCGTCTTCGCCGGTCTGACCGTGGTCATCGCCCTGGTGGGCCTGGCCGTCGTCAACCTCCCCATGCTGACCAAGATGGGCTTCGCGGCCGCGGGCACCGTGGTCATCGCCGTGCTCGTCGCACTGACCCTGGTCCCGGCCGTCCTCGGCTTCGCGGGCAAGATGGTGCTGCCCGCGGGCAAGAAGAGCCGGCTGTTCGGCAAGGGCAAGCCGGCGGGCGCCGAGCAGAAGGCCAACGGCGGCACCCGCTGGGCCCGCTTCGTCCTGCGCCGCCCCGTCATGGTGCTGCTGGCCGGTGTGATCGGCCTCGGCGTCATCGCGTTCCCGGTGAGCAAGCTGGAGATGGGCCTGCCCGACGACGGTGCCCAGCCGGTCTCCACCACCCAGCGCCAGGCGTACGAACTGCTGTCCGACGGCTTCGGCCCGGGCTTCAACGGCCCGCTGATGGTGGTCGTGGACGGCGACAAGGCGCTGGCCGACTCCACCGTCGACCGGATCAAGGGCCTGGACGGGGTCGTCGCGGTCACCCCGCCGACCCTCAACAAGGCCGGCGACGCCGCGGTGATCACCGTGATCCCGAAGGACCGTCCTTCCTCGACGCACACCGAGGAACTGGTCCACGAGATCCGCGACGGCAGCGGGGACGACGTCCTCGTCACCGGCGCCACCGCGATGAACATCGACTTCTCGCAGAAGATGAACGACGCGCTGCTGCCCTACCTGGCGCTCGTCGTCGGCCTCGCCTTCCTGCTGCTGATGCTCGTCTTCCGCTCGGTCCTGGTCCCGCTCAAGGCGGCCCTCGGCTTCCTGCTCTCGGTCGTCGCCGCCCTCGGCGCCGTCGTCGCGGTCTTCCAGTGGGGATGGCTCGGCTCGGTCTTCGGGGTGGAGCAGACCGGCCCGATCATGTCGCTGATGCCGATCTTCATGGTGGGCGTCGTCTTCGGTCTCGCCATGGACTACGAGGTCTTCCTCGTCACCCGGATGCGTGAGGCGTACGTCCACGGCGAGCGCCCGGGCCAGGCCGTGGTCACCGGCTTCCAGTACAGCGCGCGGGTCGTCGTGGCCGCCGCCGTCATCATGATCGCGGTGTTCGCGGGCTTCATGGGAGCCAGCGACCAGATGGTCAAGATGATCGGCTTCGGTCTGGCCGTCGCCGTCTTCTTCGACGCGTTCGTGGTCCGCATGGCGATCGTCCCCGCGGTCCTCGCCCTGCTCGGGCACAAGGCCTGGTGGCTGCCGAAGTGGCTGGACCGGCTGCTGCCGAACGTGGACGTGGAGGGTGAGAGCCTGCGCAAGCACCTGGAGGAGTCCGCGGACTCCCCGGAGGGCCTGGACAAGGACCGCGAACTGGTCAACGCCTGACCCCGCCCGACCCCGTCGGCCCCGCACCTGCCGACAGGACGACCCGGCCCCGTACCGCCTGACCCCCAGGCGGTACGGGGCCGGGCCCGGTTACGCCCGACGGGTGACGGCGGCCGCCGCGGGGGCGTACGTACGCCGCAGGAACCGGCGCAGCGCGGCGATGTCGAACTGGACGACGGCGACGCCCTCGGGGGAGTGGAACTCGACGACCGCCTGGACGCGGCCGCAGGGCCAGACGCGTACGTCCCCGGTCCCGGTCGGGGCCTGGAGGCCGGCCTCCAGGAGGGCCCGGGGGAAGACCCACTCGTTGTCGGTGCCCTCGGGGGACAGGCCCGCCGGGAAGACGATCCGTACGGCCAGCGGCTCGTCGGCGGCGAAGCGCAGGGCCACGGGGATCGTCCGGTAGAGGGGATCGTCCGTGATGACGCGGGCGCGCACCCGCTCCTCGACGGCGCTTGCGGTGGCAGTCGCTGGTGGATTCTCGGCGGTGGCTGACATCGACAAGACTCCTCGAAATCGGAACATTTGTGTCCGTTTGTCCCGTCCAGCCTCGCACATTCCCACGAAACCGCGCGGTTCTCTTTGTGATGCCCCCGCTCTTGCCAACGATTTGCAATTGGGCACTATGGTTGAACAGCTAAAGACTGCGTAAGAAGCGGAGCCACTCCATGCATGTGCCCGACGGATTCATCAACGCACCCGTCTCGGTGGCCGCCGGAGTGGTGGCGGCCGCAGCGGTGGCCGTCAGCCTCCGCGGCGCCCGGCGCGAACTCGACGAGCGCACCGCGCCGCTCGCCGGTCTCGTCGCCGCCTTCATCTTCGCCGTCCAGATGCTGAACTTCCCGGTCGCGGCCGGCACCAGCGGCCACCTGCTGGGCGGGGCGCTCGCCGCGATACTCGTCGGCCCCTACACCGGCGTGCTCTGCGTGTCCGTCGTCCTGCTGATGCAGGGCATCCTCTTCGCCGACGGCGGCCTCACCGCCCTCGGCGTGAACGTCACCGTCATGGGCGTCGTCACCGTCATCGTGGCCTACGCGATCTTCCGCGGCCTGCTCAAGGTCCTGCCGCCCACCCGCCGCTCCGTCACCGCGGCCGCCTTCACCGGCGCGCTGCTCTCGGTGCCCGCCGCGGCCGCCGCCTTCACCGCCGTCTACGCCGTCGGCGGCACCACCGACGTGCCCATCGGCAAGGTGTTCACCGCCATGGTCGGCGTGCACGTGCTCATCGGCATCGGCGAGGCCGCCATCACCGCGGCCACCGTGGGCGCCGTGATCGCCGTACGTCCCGACCTGGTGCACGGGGCCCGCGGGCTCACCTCGCCCCTGAAGCTGCGGGTCGGCGGTGTGCTCGTCGACGCCCCGGCCGCGGCCGCGGCCCCCGCCGGCGCTGCCGCCGGCGCCGGCTCGACGAAGAAGGTCTGGGTGACCGGCCTGGTCACCGCCCTCGTGCTCGCCGGGTTCGTCTCCTTCTACGCCTCCGCCAGCCCCGACGGCCTGGAGAAGGTCGCCGCGGACAAGGGCATCGACGAGAAGGTCGAGGAGCACGCCGCGGCGAACTCCCCGCTCGCCGACTACAGCGTCAAGGACGTCGACGACGCCCGCCTGTCCGGCGGCCTCGCCGGGATCATCGGCGTCGGCGTGACCGTCGCCGCCGGCACCGCGATCTTCTGGTCCGTGCGCCGCCGTCGCACGGACGACCTCACCGCCGCCTCCACCTCCGTCTCGGCAGGCTGACATGGGGGCCGGCCACGCCCACAAGCTCTACCGCGAGGGCGCCTCGCCGGTCCACGACCTGCCTCCGCACTGCAAGCTCGCCGCGACCCTGGCCTTCGTCGTGGTCGTCGTGTCCACACCGCGCGAGGCGGTGTGGGCCTTCGGCCTGTACGCCGTCCTCGTCGCGGCCGCGGCGGCCGCTGCCCGGATCCCGGCCGGCTTCCTGCTCCGGCGGCTGCTGATCGAGGTGCCCTTCGTCGCCTTCGCCGTGCTCATGCCCTTCGTCGCCGAGGGCGAGCGGGTGGAGGTGCTCGGCATGTCGCTCAGCGTCTCGGGCCTCTGGGGCGCCTGGAACGTCCTCGCCAAGGGAACCCTCGGCGTGGCCGCATCCGTCCTGCTCGCCTCGACGACGGAGCTGCGGGCGCTGCTGCTGGGCCTGCAACGGCTGAAGCTGCCGCCCCTGCTCGTCCAGATCGCCTCCTTCATGATCCGCTACGGCGACGTGATCGGCGACGAGCTGCGCCGGATGTCCATCGCCCGCCGCTCCCGCGGCTTCGAGGCCAGCGGGATCCGGCACTGGGGGGTGCTGGCCAAGACCGCCGGCGCGCTGTTCATCCGTTCCTACGAGCGCGGCGAGCGGGTCTACCTCGCGATGGTCAGCCGCGGCTACACCGGCTCGATGCCGGTGATCGACGAGGTCGCGGCCACGCGCGCCCAGTGGGCCTACGCGGCCGCACTCCCGGTGACGGCGCTCGCCGTCTGTCTGATGGGATGGACCCTGTGACCCAGACTCCAACCCGTACTCCTTCCCTCGAAGTCGCCGGCCTCGCCTACGCCTACCCGGACGGCCACCAGGCCCTCTTCGGGGTGGACCTCACCGTCGGGCAGGGCGAACGGGTCGCCCTGCTCGGACCCAACGGCGCGGGCAAGACCACACTGGTGCTGCACCTCAACGGCATCCTCGCCGGCGGCGTCGGCTCGGTCACCGTGGCCGGACTGCCCGTGGAGAAGCGCAACCTCGCCGAGATCCGCCGCCGCGTCGGGATCGTCTTCCAGGACCCCGACGACCAGCTGTTCATGCCGACCGTCCGCGAGGACGTCGCCTTCGGCCCGGCCGCCGCCGGAATGCGGGGCGCGGAACTGGAGGAGCGGGTCCGCGCGGCCCTGGACCAGGTCGGCATGGCGGACTTCGCCGACCGGCCGCCGCACCACCTGTCCTTCGGCCAGCGCCGCCGCGTCGCGGTGGCGACCGTCCTGGCCATGCGCCCCGACATCCTGGTCCTGGACGAGCCCTCCTCCAATCTGGACCCCGCCTCGCGCCGTGAGCTCGCCGACATCCTGCGCTCCCTGGACGTCACCGTGCTGATGGTCACGCACGACCTGCCCTACGCGCTGGAACTGTGCCCGCGCTCGGTGATCCTCAGCGAAGGGGTCATCGCGGCGGACGGCCGTACGCAGGACCTCCTGTGCGACGACGCGCTGATGCGCTCCCACCGGCTGGAGCTCCCGTTCGGCTTCGACCCGCGCACGCCCCTTCTGACGGGCCCCTCGCGCTGATCGGCGCCGGGGCGCCCCCCGGGCTTCGAGCCGCTGCGTCGGACTCCGTCCGCCGGCCGGGGGCCGGGCCCGGTGAGCCGTTCCGGGGGACCCGGGAAGCAGGGCCCTCCCGCAGGCGTTGCACAGTGGCGTGGGCGCCGTCGGGGCGCCGAGGCAGGTGCGGGGAGTAGACGTGGATGTCCACGGGTCGGTGGCGGAGGGCTTCGAGCCCGTCAGGGACGCGTTCGTACGCAACTTCGAGGTGCTCGGGGACCGGGGCGCGGCCGTGGCCGTGTACCGCGACGGCCGCAAGGTCGTCGACCTGTGGGGCGGCACGAAGGACGCCGACGGCACCGAGCCCTGGACCGCGGACACCGCGCAGATCGTCCGCTCCGCCACCAAGGGCGTGGCCGCCGCCGTACCGCTGCTGCTGCACCAGCGCGGGCTGCTGGACCTGGACGCGCCGGTGGGCTCGTACTGGCCGGAGTTCAAGTCCGGCGGCAAGGAGCGGATCCTGGTCCGCGACCTGCTCGCGCACCGCGCGGGCATACCGGCGCTGGACCGGGGACTGACCGCCGCCGAGGCCGCCGACGGCGTGTCCGGGGCGCGCGCGGTCGCCGCGCAGCAGCCCTTCTGGGAGCCGGGCACCGCGCACGGCTACCACGCGCAGACCTACAGCTGGCTGGTGTCCGAGCTGGTGCTGCGGGCGACCGGCCGCACGGTCGGATCGGTCCTCGCGGAGGAGATCGCCGAACCGCTGGGGCTGGAGTTCTGGATCGGCCTGCCGGAGACCGAGGAGCACCGGGTGGGCCGGGTGGCGCCGGTCGAGCCGCCCGAGAGCGCGGGCACGCTCCGGACCCGGCCGCGGCGCAACGTGTCCGAGGCCTACGCCGACCCGGAATCCCTCACCCGCCGCGCCTTCGCCGCGATCGAGCCGCTGCCCGACGAGAACGACCCCGCCTACCGGGCCGCCGAGCTCCCCGCCTCGAACGGCATCGGGACGGCGCGCGCCCTGGCCCGCTTCTACGGGGCCGCCATCGGGGTGGTCGAGGACGGGGCGCGGATCTTCACTCCGGCCACCACCGCCCTGGCCGCCCGGGAGCACTCCGCCGGACCGGACCGGGTGCTGGTCGTGAACACCCGCTTCGGCGCCGGCTACATGCTGCACGGCCCGGCCTCCCCGCTGCTCTCGCCGGCGTCCTTCGGGCACCCCGGCCGCGGCGGCTCCCTGGCCTTCGCGGACCCGGAGTCGGGCATCGGCTTCGGCTACGTGACCAACGCCCTGGCCAAGTCGGTCACCGCGGACCCCCGGGCGCAGGCCCTGGTCCGGGCGCTGAAGTCGGCCCTGTCAGCCCTCTGAGGGCCGTTCGCGCACGTCGGCCAGCACCGCCCCCGCGTACGAGACGAGTTCCCCGGGTGCCATCGGGAACACCGTGGTCGGGGTGCCGGCCGCCGCCCAGACCTCCTCGTGGGCCAGCAGCGACCGGTCGGCCAGCACCCGCGTACGCGTGCGGTGCCCGAAGGGCGGGACCCCGCCGATCGCGTAGCCCGTGGTCTCCCGGACCAGGGCGGCATCGGCCCGCGTCACCTTCCCGGCGCCGAGCTCGCGGCGTACGGCCTCCACGTCGACCCGTGAGGCCCCGTCCATGAGGACCAGCACGGGGACCCCGTCCGCCGCGAAGACCAGCGACTTGACGATCTGGCTCAGCTCGCAGCCGATCGCGGCGGCCGCGTCGGCGGCCGTACGGGTCCCTTCGGGAAAGCTCCGGACGGTGAGGTCGAGGCCCAGCCCGGCCAGGGCTTCGGCGAACAGGGGGTGCGTGGAGGTCGTCATGCCGCGACGCTAACGCCGCGCGGCGCGGCATGACGACCGATTTCGGCCCGGGTCGGTCGAGTCGCCGGCCGTCGGTCGCCGGCCGGCCCCGGTCGGGTCCGGTCGGGTCCGACTCCTGCCCGCCCCCGGGACCCGCCGCCGGCCCGTCCTCAGCCCGCGTTCAGCACCTGGGCGACGATCGGGCCGGCCGCCTCGCCGCCGTGGCCGCCGCCCTCGACCATGGCCGCCGCGGCCACGTCACCGCTGAAACCGGTGAACCAGCTGTCCGGGCTCTCCCCGGCGCCGCCGACCTCCGCCGAGCCGGTCTTCGCGCCCTTGTCGGAGCCGCCGACCGGAGCCATCGCCTTCTTGGCGGTGCCGCTGGTCGCCGTCAGCTTCATCATGGAGACCAGCTGCTGCTGCACCGAGGACTTCATCCGGCGCTGGGCCGTCGCGATCGTCCGGCCGTCGAGCTCCGGCGAGACCAGGACCGGCTGGCGGAAGACGCCGGTGCGGGCCGTCGCGGTGATGGACGCGACGTTCAGCGGGTTCATGGTGATCTGGCCCTGGCCGATGTACTCGGCGGCCGCCGCCGCGCCCGTGGCCGGCGGGACCTTGCCGTCGGTGGACTGGATGCCCGTCTTCCAGTCCAGGCCGATGCCGAAGACCTCCGTGGCCTCCTTCGGCAGCGCGGAGTCGTCGTCGACGGGCTTGATCTGCTTGATGAAGGCGGTGTTGCAGGAGCGGGCGAACGAGGTCGCGAAGCTGGTGCCGGGCGGCAGGTCGAAGTGGTCCAGGTTGTGGAACTCGCGGCCCCAGGTCACCGTCTTCTCGCACGGTGCCGGCTTGTCCGCGGCCACCAGGCCGCGGTCGATCAGCATCGCCGCCGTCACGATCTTCATCGTGGATCCGGGCGCCCGGTTGCCCCGCATCGCCGCGTTGAAGCCGTCCTTGCGGTTGTTCGCGACGGCCAGGATGTGCCCGTTGCTCGGCTGGACGGCGACCACCGAGGCCTCCGGGAACTTGGCGACCGCCTGCTCGGCCGCCGCCTGCACCTTCGCGTCCAGGTACGTCTTGAGGGTGCTCGGCTCGCCCTCGACCAGGGTCAGCAGGGTCCGCTTGGGAGCCTCCTTGGCGACCGGCTCGATCCACACCTCGGCCCCGGGCTTGCCGCCCGCCTTGGCGCCGTAGTTCTGGCGCAGCTCGTCGAGGACCTGGCGCAGCGAGGGGTACTTCTCGGCTGTCAGCTCCTCGCCGTTGCGGTCCACCGCCTTGACCGGCGGGTTCGGCGGTGCGCCCGCGCGCAGCTTCTCGTCCTTCTGCAGCTGGGGGTGGATCACCGAGGGCTGCCAGTCGACCAGCGGCTTTCCGCTGGTCACCCCGCGCACCACGGTCAGCTGGGAGTCGTAGGCCAGGGGCTTGGTCGTGCCCTCGTACGTGATCTCCGCCTCGACCTTGAACGGCACGACGGTGCCGTTGGGCGTGCCGGGTGTAATCACGGCCTTGGACACGTACGCCTTGGTCTTGAAGTCCCCGACCGCGGCCTGCGCGGCCGCGGCGTTGTTCGTCAGGTCGGCGGCCACCCGATCGTCCCCGGCCGCCCATGCGGCCAGGAAGGCCTTGGCGGTCTTCGCCGCGTCCTTCTCGCTGACCGGCCCGCTGCCCTTCTCGGCCTGGACGGAGGTCTCGCCGTCCTTGCCGTCCCCGTCTCCGCCGGCGTCTCCCACCAGCGTGTACACCCCGTACCCGGCGCCGCCGACCAGGGCGAGGAACACCCCGCCGATGACGGCACCCTTCGCTGCCCCGTTCACTTGAGTCCTTCCCCCATGAATACGGCTCTCTGAACATGTTCAAAGAACCCTTGGTGCGGACTTTACTCTGAGCAGCGGTCCGGTACGCCGTTGTTACCGGACCGGGACATCCGGCGGGAACCCCGGCCCGGGGGCCGGGCACAATCAGAAGCCGTGACCACACCTCCCGCCCCCGCCGTCCTCTACCCCGACGTCGCAGCCCTCGGCAGCCTCGCCGAGGCGCTCCGAGCCGCGGCGGCAGGCCGCCTCGACACCGCTCCCGCGGCCTCACCCGACTCCGATCCCCTGCTGTACGCGAGCGTCCCGAGCACGCTGCCGCACCGCGAGCCCCTGCGGATCCGCGCATCGGCACACGGGCGGCGCTGGTCGGTCCGCGGAGAGGAGCCGTACCAGGAATCGTGCCTCGTCGAGGGCGAGACGGACGACCTGGCGCAGGTCGCCAGGGCCGCCCGGGCCTGGCGCGACGGCGACTCCCTCGACGACATCCGGCGGGCGGCCCCGTTCACGCACCTGACCGGCCGCTTCGAGGTGCCCGACCTCGATCCCGTCCGTCTGGTGGAATCGGAGTGGCAGGGCATGCTCCAGGAGGCGCGCGAGCTGGAGTACTCCTGGCAGGAGCAGTACCAGGCCCTGGTCGAGGCGGCGTACGCCGAGCCGGCCCTGCGCGCCCTCTACCCGTTCACGAGCCACTGGACGCTGCGCTTCTCCTCCACCACCCGGCCGAGCCTGACGCTCGGCAGCCCGTGCCTGAGCGCGCGCGGCGACGGGACCTACGGGGTGGGCACCGGCTTCATCACCCCGAACCTCGGCGTGTTCCCGTCGGCCGCCGAGGCCGCGGCGCTGGCCGTGCGCCACCTGCCGACCGGCTTCGGGCCGGTCACGCTCGGCCGGCCGCTCAAGCCGTAGCCGCCGTGTCACCCGAACGTGCGTGCTCCGGTGCCGTGTTCTAGCGTCGGAAGAGCGAGGGTGACCGATGCGCGAGCCGGCCGCCCCCCGGAGCACCCGCTCCGCGCCGCCGCCCCCGCCCGCGGTCCGGCGCGTCGGCGGACCGCGCGCCCCGCCCAGAGAGCAGGTGCATCCGCATGCGTCCGTCGGCTCGTATCCCCAGCATCCTGGCAGGCCTGGCCCTCGCCGTAGGCGGCGCCGTCGTCGTGGCCCCGTCCGCCCACGCGGACGTGCCGGCCTGCGAGCAGTACGTCGCCAAGCACGCCCCGAAGGCCACGGACGGCGCCGTGGAGGCGTGCTACCAGGGCGCGATCGGCAACCAGACCAGCTGCGACGCGAGCCTCGTCGCGGCCGGCGCGAGCAAGGACGTCGCCCAGTCGGCCTGCGAAGCCTCCCGGTAGGGCGGCGCACGCGCAACGCCGCCGACGGCGACCGCCGAAACCACGACGGGCCGGCACCCTCAGGTGCCGGCCCGTCGTGTGCGCCGCTAGACCCAGGTGTCCAGCCACATGCGGCCGCGCCAGGAGTCCATGGGGAGGGTCTGGCCCGTGTAGATCGGCCAGAAGTAGATGAAGTTCCACGCGATCAGCAGGACCAGCACGCCCGCGCCGATCGCACCCAGCGCCCGACGGCGCTCGCTCGATCCCGCCGGGCCCAGCAGGGCGCCGATCATCATCGCCACCGCCAGGCACAGGTACGGGACGAAGACCACCGCGTAGAAGTAGAAGATCGTCCGCTCCTGGTAGTTGAACCAGGGCAGCAGACCCGCCGCCAGCGCGCACGCGATCGCGCCCGCCCGCCAGTCGCGGCGGAAGAACCACCGCCACAGCACGTACAGCAGCGCGAAGCAGCCCGCCCACCACAGCAGCGGGGTGCCCAGGGCCAGGACCTCGCGGGCGCACTTGCCCGCCGCGGTCGCCGGGCAGCCGTCGGTGCCGGGTTCGGGGGACTCGTAGAAGTAGGAGACGGGCCGGCCGAGGACCAGCCAGCTCCACGGGTTGGACTCGTAGGTGTGCCCCGAGGTGAGGCCGACGTGGAACTTGTAGACCTCGGTCTCGTAGTGCCACAGGCTGCGCAGCCACTCCGGCAGGAACCCGAGCGGACTGCCCTGGTCGTACTTGGCCGCCCAGTCGCGCAGATAACCGCCTTTGCCGTTGTCCGGACTGAGGATCCAGCCCGACCACGAGGCCAGGTACGTCACGACCGCCACCGGCACCGTGGAGACGAAGGCGGGCAGCGCGTCGCGCCGCAGCATCGAGGCGTACGGGGCACCCGCGCCCGCGGTGCGGCGCGCGGCCGCGTCCCACAGCACGGTGAGGACACCGAAGAAGGCGAGGACGACGAAGCCGTTCCACTTCGTGCCCGCGGCCAGACCCAGGCAGACACCGGCCAGGATCCGGTACGGCCGCCAGCCCAGCCGCAGCGTCTCGGCGATCTTCGCGTCCGGCCGGGTCCGGCCCTCCTCGTCCACCGGCAGCGCGTCCGCGAGCCGGGCTCTGGCCCGGTCGCGGTCGATGAGCAGGGCCCCGAAAGCGGCCAGTACGAAGAACATCAGCACCAGGTCCAGCAGCGCCGTGCGGCTCATCACCAGGTGCAGGCCGTCCACCGCCAGCAGCGCCCCCGCCAGGCAGCCGAGGAACGTCGAGCGGAAGAGGCGGCGCCCGATCCGGCACAGCATCAGCACCGACAGGGTGCCGAGCACGGCGGTCATGAACCGCCAGCCGAAGGGCGTGAAGCCGAACATCCACTCGCCGAGCCCGATCACCCATTTGCCGACGGGCGGGTGCACGACGTAGCCCGGGTCGGCCGGCAGCGCGACCGCGTCCGGGTTGGCGAGGATCGACGCGTCGATGTCCTTGGGCCAGCTCGCCTCGTAGCCCTGCCGGATCGTGGCCCAGGCGTCCTTGGCGTAGTACGTCTCGTCGAATATCACCGCCTTGGGGCTGCCCAGGTGCACGAACCGCAGCACCCCGGCGACCAGCGCCACCAGCAGCGGCCCCGCCCACGAGACGATCAGCCGCCAGGTCCCCCACACCTCGGGCGGCAGCCCGAAGGTCATCCACAGCTGCTTGGACGGCCTGGCGTACGGGGGCACCAGGCGCGTGCGCACGTCCGGGCGGGCGGAAGCGGCGGCGGGTGGCACGTAGCCGAAGCCGCGCAGCCGGCGCAGCCAGGTGGGCGGCTCGTCCTCGCGTCCCACCGGTGAGGCGGGCGGGGCCCCCGCGGGGCTGGGCGGCGGCGTCGCGGTACTGGTCACCGGCACATCGTAGGGAAGAGATCTGTGTGCGCCACCAGTGGCGGGGGGCGGCGGGCCACGGGGCTGAGAGGATGGGCGGGTGACGACTGACCAGCCCCGCGGTAGCGAGCCCACGACCACTGCAGCCACGGCCGACGGCCTGACGGGCACCCTCGTGCTCGCCGGCACCCCCATCGGCGACCTCGCGGACGCCCCGCCGCGGCTGGCGACCGAGCTGGAACGGGCCGATGTGATCGCCGCCGAGGACACCCGGCGGCTGCGCCGGCTGACCCAGGGGCTCGGCGTGCACACCACCGGGCGCGTCCTGTCGTACTTCGAGGGCAACGAGTCGGCGCGCACCCCGGAGCTCGTCGAGGCGCTGGTCGGCGGCGCGCGCGTCCTGCTGGTGACGGACGCCGGCATGCCGTCGGTCTCCGACCCCGGCTACCGGCTCGTCGCTGCCGCCGTGGAGAAGGACATCAAGGTCACCGCCGTCCCCGGACCGTCCGCGGTGCTCACCGCGCTCGCCATGTCCGGGCTGCCGGTGGACCGGTTCTGCTTCGAGGGGTTCCTGCCGCGCAAGGCGGGGGAGCGCCTGGGCCGGCTGCGCGAGGTCGAGGGCGAGCGGCGCACGCTCGTCTACTTCGAGGCCCCGCACCGGCTCGACGACACCCTGGCCGCGATGGCCGAGGTCTTCGGCGCCGACCGGCGGGCCGCCGTCTGCCGCGAGCTGACGAAGACCTACGAGGAGGTCAAGCGCGGCGGGCTCGGCGAGCTCGCGGCCTGGGCCGCCGAAGGCGTGCGCGGGGAGATCACCGTCGTGGTCGAGGGCGCCCCGGCCGCAGGGCCCGCGGACGTGGACGACGAGGAGCTGGTGCGCCGGGTGTGGGTCCGCGAGGAGGCCGGCGAGCGGCGCAAGGAGGCCATCGCGGCGATCGCGGCCGAAGCGGGCGTACCCAAGCGCGAGGTGTTCGACGCTGTGGTCGCGGCAAAGAACGCGGCACGAAAGGTGCCGCAGACAGGTAAAGAGCTAGCCTGAAAAGCAAAGCTCAGACCGCGCACCGGGCGCTTTCGGAATGAGTCGCCCAAAGACCGTCCAACAGTAGACAGGGCCTGATGCGCTCCCGCCCGTTGAGGCGTCCACTGGCAATGGCACCAGTGGAACAAGAGGAGCTGGCATGAGTGAGATCGCAGACACCCCGGTACCCGTCCCCACCGCAGTCCCCGTCGCTGTGACCGCTACCGACGTGCACACCGTGCACGAGGCCTACTCCTTCGCGTGCATGAGGTGCGGCTACGGCTGGGAGCAGGCGTACGCGATCGAGCACCACGTCGACGGCAAGGGCGAGCCGTTCATCATGTACAAGGTCGACGGCGAGCGGGTGCCCTCCCCCCTGTCCAACCCGACCTGCCTGAACTGCGGCGGACACGTCGTACGGATCATGCGGGCCGGGCAGGTCTCCTCGGTGATGGGCATGATCGACCACATCTACCACCACCAGATCGCCCCCGGGATCGCCGGACCGGTGCCGGCCGGTGCGAACGTCCCGCGGACACCGAAGCCGCCGAAGCAGAGCAAGCCCGCCCGGTCGCACGCCTCCCCGGGGCCGGTGGCCACGGACCCGGCCGCGGAGCGCCCGGGCCTGCTCTCGCGCCTGAAGGGGCTCTTCCGCCGGTCATAAGATCGGCCGTATGAGCACACGCGTGGACAAGACGCAGCACAAGGACGCACCGCCGCCGCTGCCCGAGCCCCTCCGGGTGGCGGTGGCGGACTCGCACACCCACCTCGACATGCAGGCGGGAACCGTCGAGGAGGGCCTCGCGAAGGCCGCCTCGGTGGGCGTGACCACCGTCGTCCAGGTGGGCTGCGACGTGAAGGGCTCCCGGTGGGCCGCCGAGACCGCGGCCGCGTACGACAACGTCCACGCGGCCGTCGCCCTCCACCCGAACGAGGCGCCGCGGATCGTGCTGGGGGACCCCGACGGATGGTCGCGCCAGGGCGCACGGGCCGGCGGCGGCGAGGCCGCGCTGGACGGGGCGCTCGCCGAGATCGAGGCACTGGCCGCCCTGGACCACGTCAAGGCGGTCGGCGAGACCGGCCTGGACTACTTCCGCACCGGCCCGGAGGGCATGGCCGCGCAGGAGCGTTCCTTCCGCGCGCACATCGAGATCGCCAAGCGGCAGGGCAAGGCGCTCGTCATCCACGACCGGGACGCCCACGCGGACGTGCTGCGCATCCTGCGCGAGGAGGGCGCCCCGGAGCGGACCGTCTTCCACTGCTACTCCGGAGACGCCGACATGGCCCGCGAGTGCGCCGCCGCCGGGTACTACATGTCCTTCGCCGGCACCGTCACCTTCAAGAACGCCGCACCGCTGCGCGAGGCCCTCGCCGTGGCCCCGCTGGAGCTGGTGCTGGTCGAGACGGACGCGCCCTACCTCACCCCGGCGCCGTACCGCGGACGGCCCAACGCGCCGTACCTCATTCCGCTGACGGTCCGCGCGATGGCCGCGGTCCGGGGCATCGACGAGGACGCGATGGCCAGCGCGCTGGCGGCCAACACGGCCCGGGCCTTCGGATACTGATCCCACGCCCGTCCGGCCACACTGCGTAGCCGACTCGCTTTGGAGAGTGACGACTCCTCCGCTAGGGTGCCGTGCCCGCACCGGAGGGTGCCGGATCACAGTGGAGCGAGCGTCGTGAGCGATACGCAGGGCAGTCACCGCCGTGGCGGTCCCGTCCCCGAGGCGTACGAGGCCCAGCCCTTGGCCCAGCCCTCGGCCCCGCCCGTGGGCTGGCCGCCCGGTACGGGTGATCCCGGGCCCGCCGCGTGGGACCCGGAGCACCCCGACACGGCCCCGGTGCCGGTCCCGGGTGCGGTCCCGGCCCCGCGCGGCGGGCGCCGCCGCCGGGCCGGCCTGTCACCGGCCGAGCTGTCGGAGGCCGACACACTGGCCGGGGCCCCCGCCGCGCCCGGCCCGGGCCGACGCAGGGCCGCGGCTCCGGTGGCCGCCGCCGCGGCCCCGGCCGCACCCCCCGCCCCGGCCCCGGCCGCCCCCGCCCCCGCCGTGCCGGGCCGCCGCCGCGCCCGGGGCCGGGGCGCCCCCGCCGAGACCCTCGGCGGGAACTGGCGGCGGATCGTGCCGCAGGCCCTCGTCGTCGCCTTCCTCGCGGGCGGCACCACGGCGTTCGTCGCCGCCGACAAGGCCGTACGGCTCACCGTGGACGGCGTCCCGCGCAACCTCCACACCTTCGCCGACGACATCGGCGAACTGCTCGCCGCCGAAGGCCTCGGCGTCGGCCCCCACGACCTCGTCGCCCCCGCCCCCGGCGAACCCCTCGAAGACGGCGAGGAGATCGTCGTCCGCTACGGCCGCCCCCTGCACCTGACCCTCGACGGACAGCAGCGCCAGGTGTGGACCACCGCCCGCACCGTCGAGGGCGCCCTGCACCAGTTCGGCGTCCGCGCCGAGGGCGCCTACCTCTCCGCCCCCCGCACCGCACCCGTCCCGCGCGCCGGGCTGGCCCTCAGCGTCCGCACCGAACGCAGCGTCACCTTCATGGCGGACGGCCGCGAACGCACCATCCGCACCAACGCCGCCACCGTCCGGGAAGCCCTCGACCAGGCCGGCATCACCCTCCAGGGCCAGGACACCACCTCCGTACCGCCCACCGACTTCCCGCGCGACGGCCAGACCGTCACCGTGCTCCGCATCACCGGCACCCGCGAGGTCCGCGAGGAGCGGATCCCGTACGAGACGGAGAAGGTCAAGGACCCCGCGCTGTTCGCCGGCACCGAGGTCGTCGAGCGCGTCGGCCGCCCCGGGGCGCGCAGGGTCACGTACAGCCTGCGCACCGTCAACGGGGTCCGGCAGAAGCCACGGCCCATCGCCGACGAGGTCGTCCGCGAACCCGTCACCCAGCTCGTCAAGGTCGGCACCAGGGCACTGCCGAGCTCCGTCGCCGGCGCGGACGGCCTCAACTGGGCGGCCCTCGCCCAGTGCGAGTCCGGTGGACGTCCCGCCGCCACCGACGCCTCGGGGACCTACGGCGGGCTGTACCAGTTCGACGTCCGGACCTGGCAGGGCCTCGGCGGCAGCGGACGCCCGCAGGACGCCCCGGGCGCGGAACAGACGTACCGGGCGAAGAAGCTCTACGTGCAGCGGGGGGCGAGTCCGTGGCCGCACTGCGGCCGTACGCTTTACCGGTGAGCACCGCAGAGCAGCAGCCCGAGAACACCGAGAACACCTCCCCCGCCGCGCCCGACGCCCTCCTCGGCCCGGCCGACATCAGGGAGCTGGCCGCCGCCCTCGGCGTACGCCCGACGAAGCAGAAGGGGCAGAACTTCGTCATCGACGCCAACACGGTCCGCCGGATCGTGCGCACCGCCGAGGTCCGCCCGGACGACGTGGTCGTCGAGGTCGGCCCGGGGCTCGGCTCGCTGACGCTCGCGCTGCTGGAGGCCGCGGACCGGGTCGTCGCCGTCGAGATCGACGACATCCTCGCCGCCGCCCTGCCCGCCACCATCGAGGCCCGGATGCCCGCGAAGAAGGACCGCTTCGCGCTGGTCCACTCCGACGCGATGCTGGTGACCGAACTGCCCGGCCCGGCGCCGACCGCGCTCGTCGCGAACCTGCCCTACAACGTGGCCGTGCCCGTCCTGCTCACCATGCTCGACCGGTTCCCGACCATCGAGCGCACGCTGGTGATGGTGCAGTCCGAGGTCGCCGACCGGCTGGCCGCCGAACCGGGCAACAAGGTCTACGGGGTGCCCTCCGTCAAGGCCAACTGGTACGCGCACGTCAAGCGGGCCGGTGCCATCGGCCGCAAGGTGTTCTGGCCCGCCCCGAACGTCGACTCCGGTCTCGTCTCGCTGGTCCGCCGCACCGAACCGATCAAGACCACCGCCACCAAGGCCGAGGTCTTCGCGGTCGTCGACGCCGCCTTCGCCCAGCGCCGCAAGACGCTGCGCGCCGCACTGGCCGGCTGGGCCGGCTCGGCGGCGGGCGCGGAAGCCGCGCTGGTCGCCGCCGGTGTCTCGCCGCAGGCCCGCGGGGAGTCCCTGACGGTCGAGGAGTTCGCGGCGATCGCCGAGAACAAGCCCGAGGCGGAGAGGCCCGCACTGTGAGCGCGCACCAGGCGCCCGTGACCGTACGGGTCCCCGCGAAGGTCAACGTCCAGCTGGCGGTGGGCGCGGCCCGCCCCGACGGCTTCCACGACCTGGCCAACGTCTTCCTCGCGGTGTCGCTGTACGACGAGGTGACGGCGGCCCCGGCCGAGGCCCTGAGCATCACCTGCGCCGGCCCCGACGCCGACCAGGTCCCCCTGGACCGCACCAACCTCGCGGCCCGCGCCGCCGAGCTGCTCGCGGCCCGGGCCGGGATCGAACCCGCCGTCCACCTGCACATCGCGAAGAACATCCCGGTCGCCGGCGGCATGGCGGGCGGCAGCGCGGACGGCGCGGCGGCCCTGCTGGCCTGCGACGCCCTGTGGGGCCTGAACACCCCGCGCGCCGAGCTCCTCGACATCTGCGCGGAGCTCGGCAGCGACGTCCCCTTCAGCCTCGTCGGCGGGGCCGCGCTCGGCACGGGCCGCGGTGAGCTGCTCACGCCGGTCGGGGCGGGGGCGTTCCACTGGGTCTTCGCGGTGGCCGACGGCGGGCTGTCCACCCCGGCGGTCTTCCGCGAGTTCGACCGCCTCGCCGTGGCCGCGGGTACGGAGATCCCCGAACCGGAGGCCTCCCCGGCGCTGCTGGCGGCCCTGGCCTCGGGCGATCCGGACGCGCTGGCCGCGGCGCTGGCCAACGACCTCCAGCCGGCGGCGCTCTCCCTGCGCCCGTCCCTGGCCGCAACGCTGGACGCGGGTGTGGAGGGCGGTGCGCTCGCCGCGCTGGTCTCGGGCTCGGGCCCGACGACGGCGTTCCTCGTCGCGGACGAGGAGGCGGCCGCCAAGGTCGCGGCGGCGCTCGAAGCCTCGGGCACCTGCCGGGCCACGCGCGTGGCGTCGAGCCCGGCCCCGGGAGCCACGGTCCTGCCCTTCAGCCCCGCCGGCGTTTGAGGCGCGGGGGTCGGGGCGGAGCCCCGGTAGCAGTACCTAGGCCGGAGTTGAGTATCCGCGCCCTGTCGGGAGACACCCGGCGGGGGACACCGTGGCCCCATGACAGCCAGCGCCAGCGCAATCGCCGAGGCCACCCCCGCCGACCGTGACCGGTACGTCGACCTGCTGCGCGTCGCCTCGCTCGGCACCGTCGTCGCCGGACACTGGCTGATGGCCGCCGTCAGCGGCGACGGCATAGGGAATCTGCTCGCCCTCGTGCCCGCCCTCCAGGCGCTCACCTGGGGGTTGCAGATCATGCCCGTCTTCTTCTTCGTCGGCGGGTTCTCGCACGCCCTGTCCTACCGCTCCCTGGCCCGCCGCACCGACGGTCCCGTCTACGCCGCCTTCCTGCGCGCCCGGCTCCAGCGGCTGCTGCGCCCCACCCTCGTCTTCGTCCTGGTGTGGGCCGCGGCCGCGCTGGCCGTGCAGCTCGCCGGCCACGGCGGCGGAACACTGACCGGGGCCGCGCTGCGCCTGGTCACCCAGCCGCTGTGGTTCATCGGGATCTACCTCGCCATGGTCGCCTTCACCCCGCCGCTGCTGAAGCTGCACGAGCGCCACGGCTGGGCCGCCTTCGCCGCCCTGGCCGGGGCGGCCGCACTGGTCGACGTACTGCGCTTCGCCTTCGGCGTGCCCTACGTGGAGTTCCTGAACTTCGCCCTCGTCTGGCTCGCCGTCCACCAGCTCGGCTTCCTGCGTGCCGACGGCCGCATCCGCAGGCCCGCCGTCCTCGCCGCCGCCGGACTCGCCGGCGCCGCCCTGCTCGTCGCCTTCGGCCCGTACCCGCTGTCCATGGTCGGCATGCCCGGCGAGAAGGTCTCCAACATGGCCCCGCCCACCCTCGCCCTGCTCTGCCACGGCCTGTGGCTCGTCGGCGCCGTCCAGCTGGCGGCCCGGCCCGCCACCGCCTGGCTGCGCCGCCCGCGCGTCTGGCGCGCGGTGGTCGCGGCCAACGGACTCGCGATGACCGCCTTCCTGTGGCACCTGACCGCCATGCTCGGTGTGTACGCGGCCCAGCTCGCCCTCGGTTTCGGCCTGCCGGCCCCCGCCACGGCCGCCTGGTGGGCGCAGGTCCCGGTGCGGATGCTCGCCGCGGCCGCGCTGACCGGTGTCCTCGTCGCGCTGTTCCGCCGCTTCGAGGCGCCCCGGACCGCGGCGCCCGCCCCCGCACGCAGCTCCGGCGGCCCCGTCGCCGCCCTCGGGATCACCCTGTGCCTGCTCGGCATCCTCGGGCTGTCCATGACCGGCCTCGGCGGCCTGCTCGACGGGCACAGCGCCACGTTGATCGCCCTGCCCGTCACCGCGCCGGCCGCGATCGCGATGGCACTGGGCGGCTGGTACCTCGTAGAACGGTCTGCCCCGGCGCGGAGGGTTAGGCTGAGGGGCTGATCCACACCCTTTCCCTGGAGCGCGTCTGATGGCCGTCAATCTGGTCAATGTCGAGGCAGTCAGCAAGGTGTACGGCACACGTACCCTGCTGGACGGCATCTCCCTCGGCGTGTCCGAGGGAGACCGGATCGGTGTGGTCGGCCGCAACGGCGACGGCAAGACCACCCTCATCCGGATGCTCGCCAAGCTGGAGGAGCCCGACACCGGCCGGGTCACCCAGTCCGGCGGCCTGCGGATGGGCGTCCTCACCCAGCACGACTCCCTCGACCCCCGGGCGACCATCCGCCACGAGATCATCGGGGACATGGCCGACCACGAGTGGGCCGGCAACGCCAAGATCCGTGACGTCCTCACCGGCCTCTTCGGCGGCCTGGACCTGCCCGGCTTCGGCCAGGGCCTCGACACCGTCATCGGTCCGCTCTCCGGTGGCGAGCGCCGCCGGATCGCCCTCGCCAAGCTGCTCATCGCCGACCAGGACCTCCTGGTCCTCGACGAGCCCACCAACCACCTCGACGTCGAGGGCATCTCCTGGCTGGCCAAGCACCTCCAGGACCGCCGCTCCGCGCTCGTGTGCGTCACCCACGACCGCTGGTTCCTCGACCAGGTCTGCACCCGCATGTGGGACGTGCAGCGCGGTGACGTGCACGAGTACGAGGGCGGCTACAGCGACTACGTCTTCGCCCGCGCCGAGCGCGACCGCATCGCCGCGACCGAGGAGTCCAAGCGGCAGAACCTGATGCGCAAGGAGCTGGCCTGGCTGCGCCGCGGCGCCCCCGCCCGGACCTCCAAGCCGCGCTACCGCATCGAGGCCGCCAACGAGCTCATCGCCGACGTGCCGCCGCCGCGCGACACCTCCGAACTGATGCGCTTCGCCAACGCCCGCCTCGGCAAGACGGTCTTCGACCTCGAAGACGTCAGCGTCCACGCCGGCCCGAAGGAACTCCTCAAGCACCTCACCTGGCACCTGGGCCCCGGAGACCGCGTCGGCCTCGTCGGCGTCAACGGCGCCGGCAAGACCTCCCTGCTGCGCGCCCTCGCCGAGGCCGCCCGCACCCAGGGCGACGTCCAGCCCGCCGCCGGAAAGATCATCGTCGGCAAGACCGTCAAGCTGGCGTACCTCTCGCAGGAGGTCGGCGAGCTCGACCCGTCCCTGCGCGTCCTGGAGGCCGTCCAGCGCGTGCGGGACCGCGTCGACCTCGGCAAGGGCCGCGAGATGACGGCGGGCCAGCTCTGCGAGCAGTTCGGCTTCACCAAGGAGAAGCAGTGGACGCCGGTCGGCGACCTCTCCGGCGGCGAGCGCCGCCGGCTGCAGATCCTGCGCCTGCTGATGGACGAGCCCAACGTCCTCTTCCTCGACGAGCCCACCAACGACCTCGACATCGAGACCCTGACCCAGCTGGAGGACCTCCTCGACGGCTGGCCCGGCTCGATGATCGTGATCTCCCACGACCGCTTCTTCATCGAGCGCACCACCGACACGGTGATGGCGCTGCTCGGCGACGCGAGCCTGCGCATGCTGCCGCGCGGCCTGGACGAGTACCTGGAGCGCCGGCAGCGGATGATCGAGGCGGCCGCCCCGGCGCCCGCCCCGTCCGCGGGCGCCGCGAAGTCCACCGCCTCGGGGGACTCGCGCGCCGCGAAGAAGGAGCTCCAGAAGATCGAGCGGCAGCTGAACAAGCTGTCCGACCGCGAGGGCAACCTGCACGCCCAGATCGCCGAGAACTCCACCGACTACGACAAGGTGGCCAAGCTCGACGCCGAGCTGCGCGAACTCCTCTCGGACCGCGACGATCTGGAGATGCGCTGGCTGGAGCTGGCCGAGGAGGCCTGAGCGGGACCGGGCCGCATCGGTGATAGAAAGGTCGTCCTCCCCGACCTCCTGATGCCGAAGGTGTGCGCTGATGACCGAGCTGCCCCAGCCGCCGAACCAGCCGCCGACACCTTCCGGTTACGGTCACCTGCCCGGTCCGCCGCAGCAGGGGTACGGGTTCCCGCCGCAGGGTGGGAACCCGTACGCCCAGCCCCTCCACCCGCCGCAGCCGCCCACCGTGCAGCAGCAGCCGCACTGGCAGGCCGCGGGCTCCGGCGGCCCCGGTCCAGGCCGGGGACCGGCAGCGAAGAAGAAGTCGATCCTGCTGGTGGCGGCTTCGGTGGCCGCCGCCCTCGTCCTGGGCGGCGTCGGCTACGTCGCGTTCTCCGGCGACGACGAGGACGCGAAGCCGACCGCGCAGCAGCCACCCGCCGACGCCAAGCCCTCCGGATCCCCGTCCGTGGACAAGGGCGACGGCAACGGCGCCGGCGGCGGTCCGCCCACGGACCTGAACTCCGGCCGCAAGCAGGGCGAGGACAAGGTCCTGTGGCTCAAGACCACCAAGATCGACGGCCCCGGCATGGGCGTCGAATCCGCCGGCCAGTGGGTCGTCGGCGACACCGTCGTCAAGAGCGTCTGGAAGAACCTCACCGGCTACGCGGTCACCGACGGCAAGGAGAAGTGGACACTCCCCTTCCCCGCGCAGATCTGCTCCGTCTCCCCGCAGACCACGGCCGAGGGCAGGACCGTCGTCATGTACCGCGACGGCGAAGGCGAGAACACCTCCTGCACCCAGATGCGCGTGGTCGACCTCAAGACGGGCAAGGAGGTCTGGTCGAAGGAGGTGCCCAAGGAGGGGCTCTTCGACATCTTCACGAGCCCCACCCTGTCCATGACCGGCGACACCGTCACCGTCAGCCGCGGCGGCAACGCCAGCGCCTTCAGGATCAGCAACGGTGACAAGCTCTTCGCGGCCGCCATCGGCGACGGCTGCAACCCGGACTCCTACGAGGCCGGCAACGGCAAGATGATCGGCCTCGCCACCTGCTCGGACGAGGACGCCACCGCAGAGGTCCACGGCATCGACCCCGTCACCGGCGCCAGGGCCTGGGCCTACCGGCTCCCCCCGAAGTTCAAGGTCACCAGCATCTACTCGGTGAACCCGACCGTCGTCGACATCGGCAACGAGAAGGAGAAGAAGCACTCCGTCGTGGTCCTGGGACCCGACGGGAAGCCGGCCGCCACCCTCGCCGGCGAGGGCGACTTCGCCGTCGGCTGCGGCGACACGGGCCTCTTCCGGTCCCTGGTGACCTGCCCCACGGCGGTCGTCGACGGCAACACCCTCTACCTGCCCACCACGGTGGGCACCGGCAAGGCCAACGAGATCGTCGCCTTCGACCTGGGCACCGGCAAGGAGAAGTGGCGCGTGCCGGCCGGGGACAAGCGCACCCTGATCCCGCTCAAGGCCGAGAACGGGCAGCTGATCGCCTACCGCAAGGCCGAGGCGGAACAGGGCGGCGAGGTCCTCTCGATCCCCGCCGCCGGCGGCACCCCGACCGCGATCCTGCGCCACCCCTCGGGCCCCGCCGCCCCGATCGAGCGGACCTTCACCCTCCCGAAGCTGGACTACGCGGACGGACGGTTCTTCATCTCCTCCACCCGCCTGCGGGCCCAGGGCCAGGACGAGAAGGTCCTCATGGTCTTCGGGAAGTGAGCACCCGTCCGGGCCGGAGCAGCCCCCGGCGAACTCCACCCGGACCGCGCGGATTTGGCGGCGCGCGGAGACGGGACGGCCGGGAAGGCACGGATCGCGCCGGTCACCGGGGAGCAACTGGCCGGATAACGGCGGCGTCACGGGCCGGTCCTCCCTTGGGAACAGGGGACGGACCGGCCCGGTGTACGTGCGCCGTCAGTGATAGAAAGGTCATCCTCCCCGACCTTCCCGATGCCGAAAGCGTGCGCTGATGACCGAGCTGCCCCAGCCGCCGAACCAGCCGCCGACACCTTCCGGTTACGGTCACCTGCCCGGCCCGCCGCAGCAGGGGTACGGGTTCCCGCCCCAGGGCGAGAACCCGTACGCCCAGTCGCCCGGCCACCCGCCGCAGCCGCCCACCGTCGAGCAGCAGGCCGCGGGCCCCGGCCACCCGCCGCCGCCCGGCGGCGGCCCCGGCACACCGCCCCGCAAGAAGCGCGCCGTCCTGACCGCCGCCGCGCTGGCCGCCGCCCTCGTCCTGGGCGGCATCGGCTACGTCGCGTTCTCCGGCGACGACGAGGACGCGAAGCCGACCGCACAGCAGCCCGCCGACGCCAAGCCCTCCGCATACCCGTCCGTGGACAAGGGCGACGGCAACGGCGACGCGGGCCCCCAGCAGCAGGACCTCAACTCCGGCCGCAAGCAGGGCGAGGACAAGGTCCTGTGGCTCAAGACCACCAAGGTGGACGGCCCCGGCAAGGGCGTCGACGCCGTCGGCCAGTGGGTCGTCGGCGACACCGTCGTCAAGAGCGTCTGGAAGAACCTCACCGGCTACTCCGTCACCGACGGCAAGGAGAAATGGACGCTCCCCTTCCCCGCTGAGATCTGCGCCGTCGCCGCGCAGACCACCGCCGAGGGCCGCACGGCCGTGATGTACCGCAACGGCGAGGGGGAGAACACCACCTGCAACCAGCTGCGCGTGGCCGACCTCAAGACGGGCAAGGAAGTCTGGTCGAAGGAAGTACCGGAGGAAGGGCTCTTCGACATCTTCGTCGGCCCCACCCTGGCCATCACCGGCGACACCGTCGCCGTCAGCCGCGACGGCGCCGCCAGCGCCTTCAGGATCAGCAACGGTGACAAGCTCTTCGCGAGCCCCCGGGGCAAGGGCTGCAACCCGGACTCCTACGAGGCCGGCAACGGCAAGATGATCGCCCTCGCCACCTGCTCGGACGCCCAGGCCGGCGCCGAGGTCCACGGCATCGACCCCGTCACCGGCGCGAAGACCTGGGCCTTCCGGCTCCCCGACAAGGCCAAGGTCACCAGCATCTACTCGGTGAACCCGACCGTCATCGACGTCGGCAACGAGCAGGAGAAGAAGCGCGGCATCATCGTCCTGGGACCGGACGGGCAGCGGACCGCCACCGTCCTCAGCGAAAGCAGCTTCGCCATCGGCTGCGGCGACGCGGGCATCATCCGGACCCTGTCCCTGTGCCCCTCATCGGTCGTCGACAACAACACCCTCTACCTGCCCACCGCGGCGGACAAGGGCAAGGCCAACGACATCGTCGCCTTCGACCTGGGCACCGGCAAGGAGAAGTGGCGCGTGCCGGCCGGGGACAAGCGCACCCTGATCCCGCTCAAGGCCGAGAACGGGCAGCTGATCGCCTACCGCAAGGCCGAGGAGGAACAGGGCGGCGAGGTCCTCTCCATCCCCGCCGCCGGCGGCACCCCGACCGCGATCCTGCGCCACCCCTCGGGCCCCGCCGCCCCGATCGAGAGCACCTTCTACAACCCGAAACTGGACTACGCGGACGGACGGTTCTTCATCTCCGTCCGCCACCTGCGCATCCCGGACCGCGAGGAGAAGCTCCTGATGGTCTTCGGCAAGTGAGCACGCGTCCGAGCAGCCGCCCACCGAGAGGCAACAGCAACCGATGAGTATCCCGCCGCCCCCCAGCCAGCCGCCGTCCGGCGGCTTCGGCGCGCCGCAGGACCCGCCGCCGGGCGGGTTCGGTGCCCCCGTGCCGCCGCCCGGACCGGCCGCACCGCAGCCCGGTCCCCAGCAGCAGCCGAGCGCGCAGCCCGCGTACGGCTACCCGCAGACGGGCCCCGGCTACGGCTACCCGCAGCAGCCCGGCACCCCGCCGTACGGCCCGCCGCCGGTGTCCCCGGCCCCGGTCCAGCCCGCGGCCACGGCCACCGGCACCGGCAACGACAAGCGCAACCAGCTGATGATCGTCGGCGCCGCCCTCCTGGCCATCGTCCTCATCGTCGGCGGCGGCCTCTGGTACACCTCCGGCGACAGCGGCGGCGGAAGCGAGGCCGACGGCAACCCGACCGCCTCACCGGGCGGCGACAAGCCCCAGGACCTGGTACCCGGCACCGAGAAGGTGCCCGGCAACCCGAAGTCGAAGACGCTCCTCAACCTGCCGAGCCCGGTCCCCGCCGACGTCGCCACCGTCGCCGGCTCCTGGCTGACCGACTCCACCTACGTCAAGTCCGACCTGTCGAAGGTCGTCGGCTACAACCTCGTCGACGGCGGCAAGAAGTGGGAGCTGCCCCTCCCCGGCGAGATCTGCGGCGCGACCAAGCACGTCAGCGAGAACAAGACGGCCATCCTCTTCAAGGCCGCCCAGCCGACGCCCGAGAACAAGTACGTCCAGTGCACCGAGGTCGGCGTCGTCGACCTGGAGAGCGGCAAGCTCCTCTGGTCCGGCAACGCCAAGAGCACCACCGGCGGAGACAAGCCGGTCTCCCTGAACACGGTCACCCTCAGCGGCAAGACCGTCGCCGCGTCCGGCATCTCCGCGGGCGGCGCCGCCTGGAACCTCACCGACGGCAAGTCCCTGTGGCTGCCCAAGATCGACGGCGAAGGCTGCCGGGACGTGGGCTACGGCGGCGGAGAGGCCCTCGCCGCCATCCGCAAGTGCGGCCAGAGCCCCAACTACACCCTGTACGGGCAGCTCCTCGACCCGTCCACCGGCGCCCCCACCTTCTCGTACAAGCTCTCGCAGGGCATCGAGGACGCCTCCATCGTCTCCACCAAGCCCCTGATCGTGGCCGCCGACGTCGGCAAGACGGCCAAGAACGCCACGGGCATCAGCGACCTGTTCGTCATCGACCCCAAGGGCGAGCTGAAGGCCCGCATCCCGCTCGCCTCCGGCGACTTCAACGGCCGGTGCAGCCTGGACGTCGAGAAGTGCGTCAACATGGTGGTCGGCAACGGCAAGCTCTACCTGCCGTCCTACGAGCACCAGGGCCAGAGCTCCAGCAGCCGCACCAACGAGCTGCTCTCCTTCGACCTGGAGACCGGCAAGCAGACCACCGACCGCGCCGACGCGGGCGAGCGGTACACGATGTTCCCCCTGCGCATGGACGGGTCGAACATCATCGCCTACAAGGAGCCCCCGTACGACAAGGGCGGCCAGATCGTCAGCATCGACAGCAGGACGATGAAGGAAACCCTGCTGATGGAGAACCCGGCGGACAAGGAGACCCAGCGCGCCGAGACCGGCTTCTCGCCCGAGTACTCCGAGTACCGCTACCACAACGGCAAGTTCTTCATCTCGCGTACGACGGTCAGCAAGCCGCTGTCGGACAAGTCCGATCCGGCTTACCTCTTCGTGTCCTTCACCGCGAGCTGACACCACGGGCCGACACGGCCGCGCCGATGTCGCACAGCACCGCCGAAAGCCCCCGAACGGTCCGTACCGATCGGGGGCTTCTGCGCGGTATCCCCCTCGCACCGTCGAACAAGCGTGTAGCTTGCCGGGGCAGAAGGGTGGGGGGTGTTTCCTCGATGGGCGTACGGGTCGTGGTGGTCGACGAGCACCGGCTGCTGGCCGAGGCACTCGCCTCTGCCCTCAAGCTGCGCGGCCACCGGGTACTGGCCGCCGCCGCCCCGGCGGCAGGGGCGGCCGACCTCGTCATCAGCCGCGCCCCGGAGGTCTGCCTGCTCGGCACCGCCACCCCCGCCGAACCCGGGGTCTTCGAGCCCGTCGTCCGTATCAAGCGGGAACGCCCGCAGATCGCCGTGGTCGTCCTCGGCCCGGTGCCCAGCCCGCGCGGGATCGCCGCCGCCTTCGCCGCCGGCGCCTCGGGGTACGTCCGTCAGGACGAGCGCATCGAGGGAGTGGAGCGGGCCCTGGCCAAGGCCAGGGCGGGGGAGGTGGCCATCGCCCCGCAGCTGCTGCAGGGGGCATTCGCGGACCTGCTGAACCCCGCCGCCCAGCCCGACGACGAGGGGAGCCGGCTGCTGCGGCTGCTCACCCCGCGCGAGGTGGAGGTGCTCGTCCGGGTCGCCGAGGGCGAGGACACCCGGCTGATCGCCGCGGGCATGGAGATCGCCCCGAGCACCGCCCGTACGCACGTGCAGCGGGTGCTGATGAAGCTGGGCGTGGGGTCGAGGCTGGAGGCGGCCGCGCTGGCGGCCCGCACCGGTCTGCTGGACCGGGCGCTGCCGACGCCGCCGTCCGCCACCGCGCGCGGCTGACGTCCGGGGCGGGGAGCCGGGCCCCGGGCCCGGGCCCCGATTTCCCCGTGGGCGCCGAATCGGGTAAGCCAGTGTCCAGCACGCGCACGCACCCGCGCGTGCTCCCCCGCGAGAGGCAGTAGGCGAGTGAGCAAGTACCTGGTAACCGGTGGCGCCGGATACGTCGGCAGCGTGGTCGCGGCCCACCTTCTGGAGGCCGGCCACGAGGTCACCGTCCTCGACGACCTGAGCACGGGCTTTCGCGTCGGGGTCCCGGAGGGCGCGACCTTCATCGAGGGCCGGATCCAGGACGCCGCCCGGTACGTGGACGGCTCCTACGAGGCGGTGCTGCACTTCGCGGCCTCCTCGCAGGTCGGCGAGTCCGTGGTGAACCCGGGCAAGTACTGGGAGAACAACGTCGGCGGGACGCTGGCCCTGCTGGCCGCGATGCGCGGGGCGGGTGTGCGCAAGCTGGTGTTCTCCTCCACCGCCGCCACCTACGGGGAGCCGACGGAGGGCCTGCTGACGGAGGCCTCGGTGACCGCGCCGACCAACCCGTACGGCGCCTCGAAGCTGGCCGTCGACCACATGATCGCGGGGGAGTGCGTGGCGCACGGCCTGGCCGCGGTGTCCCTGCGCTACTTCAACGTGGCCGGCGCCTACGGGGAGTTCGGGGAGCGCCACACCCCCGAGACGCACCTGATCCCGCTGGTCCTCCAGGTCGCGCTGGGCGAGCGGGAGTCGATCTCGGTGTTCGGCGAGGACTACCCGACCCCCGACGGCACCTGCGTACGCGACTACATCCACGTCGCCGACCTCGCGGAGGCCCACCTGGCCGCCCTGCGGTCCGCCACCGCCGGGGAGCACCTGATCTGCAACCTGGGCAACGGCAACGGCTTCTCGGTCCGCGAGGTCGTCGAGACCGTCCGCAAGGTCACCGGCCGGGAGATCCCCGAGGTGGTCGCCCCGCGCCGGGCCGGCGACCCGGCGATGCTCGTCGCCTCCGCGCGCACGGCCCACGAGCGCCTCGGCTGGACCCCGAGCCGCTCGGACCTCACCGGGATCATCACGGACGCGTGGAACTTCGCGCGCACGCACGCCTCCTGAACCTTCCGGACCTCCTGAACCTACCGGACCTACCGGACCTACCGGATCTTCCGGACCTGCGCGCCCCCCGCACCCCCGACCGGTGCGGGGGGCGTGTGCGTATCCGGCATGCGCTGCGGACGGGCGCCATGCGCGGGCGCCCGGCGTGCACACGCCGGGTGAAATGCCCCCCGTGCAACTGCCCACGGCACACGCCGGTACCCGTGCCGTCATCAGGACCTTCGGTGCAGACGATTTCAAGCCATCACCGCGCGGGCCCGGGACGCCCGTGCCGGAAAATCCCCAGGAAAACTTCTGCTATTCGGCCAACCGCCGGACGCCCCCGGCCCTACGCTGATGCGTGACACCGGTGGGGGCCGGTGTTGATTCAGGGGTCGAGACAAGTCGGGTACGACGTCCGGTCCGGGGTAATGCAGATATGTCTCGGCGGCGGCCGGGGCCGCTGCGGATCACCCGGTCCGGGCGCCGTACCCGCCGTCGTCCGTTCCCCTACCCTTGGGGGTTTTGTGGTTCGTATCCGGGTTCTCGTCGTCGACGATCACCGCATCTTCGCCGAATCGCTCGCAGCCGCGCTCGCGGCCGAGCCGGACGTGGACGTGTCCGCGGCCGGCAGCGGCCCCGCCGCGCTGCGCTGCCTCGAACGCGCGGCCGCCGAGGGCCGCCGCTTCGACGTCCTGCTGGTCGACGCCGATCTCGGCGCGGTTCCGGGGGCCGTGCCCGCCCAGCGGGAGTCCGGCTCCGGCCCGCCGCCGACCGGCTCGGACGGGATCGCGCTGGTCGCAGGGGTGCGGGTGTCCCACCCCGGGGTCCGCACCGTCGTGCTCGCCGAGCGCGACGACCCCCGCCGGGCGGCTCTCGCGCTCCAGGCGGGCGCCTCGGGCTGGGTGGCGAAGGACTGCTCCCTGTCCCGGCTGCTGGCCGTGATCCGCGGGGTCCTGCGCGAGGAGACCCATCTGCCGCCCGCCCTGCTCACCGGGGTGCTCCGGGAGCTGACCGCGGCGCGCAAGCACCGCACCGACAGCGAACGGCTGGTGGAGTCGCTGACCCCGCGCGAGCACGAGGTGCTGCGCTGCATGGTGGCGGGGCTGGGCCGCAAGGACGTGGCGGCCCGGCTGTTCCTGTCCCCGCACACGGTCCGGACCCACATGCAGAACGTGCTGGGCAAGCTCGGGGTGCACTCGACGCTGGCCGCGGTGGCACTGGCCCGGCGGGCCGGCGTACGGCCGGCGGACCTAGCCGGGGATGTTGTCGAACGGAGCGGTCAACTGGCGTAGCAGCCCTGCGAGATCGCCGCGCTGGCTCTGCGAGAGCTGGGCCAGGATCGCCCGTTCCTGGGCCAGCAGCCCGGCGAGGGCCTGGTCGGCGCGGTCCCGGCCCTCGGGGGTGAGCCGCACCAGGACCCCCCGGCGGTCGCTGGGGTCCGGGAGCCGTTCGACGAGGCCCTTCTTGGCGAGCCGGTCGATGCGGTTGGTCATGGTGCCGGAGGTGACCAGGGTCTGGGTCAGCAACTGGCCGGGGGAGAGCTGGTAGGGCGCCCCTGCGCGGCGCAGCGACGTCAGGACGTCGAACTCCCACGGCTCCAGGCCGTGCTCGGAGAAGGCCAGCCTGCGGGCGCGGTCGAGATGGCGCGCGAGCCTGCTGACGCGGCTCAGTACCTCGAGCGGTTCCACGTCGAGGTCAGGGCGCTCCCGCCGCCATGCCGCTACCAGTCGGTCGACCTCGTCCTCCATGCCGATCAGTGTAAGGGGTCTGTCGACGTGAAGTCTCTTCATCCCGAGTATCTTGATCACAAGTTTCTTGACATCGAGATATAAATGGAGCGAGCATGGGGCATGGAGGGGGCCGGAACGGATTCCGCTTCCGATCGCCCCGCCAGCAGGGAGGCTCGAACATGTATTCCGATACCGCGCGCGCCGGGACCCCCACGTCCACCGCGCCATCCGCCCCCACCTGGGATCCCCAGCAGTACCTCAGGCACTCGGGCCACCGCACACGGCCCTTCCTCGACCTGCTCACCCGCATACCCGAGCTCCCCCACCGCCCCGCCCGCATCGCCGACCTCGGCTGCGGCCCCGGCAACGTCACCACCCTCCTCGCCGAGCGCTGGCCCGAAGCCCGCATCACCGGCTTCGACCTCTCCCCGGAGATGCTCCACCGCGCCACCGAGGAGTACGCCGGACCCACCCCCGGCGGCGGCAGCCTCGACTTCCGCCACGGGGACCTCGCCACCTGGCTCCCCGAGGAGCCCTACGACCTGATCGTCTCCAACGCCGCCCTGCAATGGGTCCCCGGCCACCCCGGCTCCTTCGGCCCCTGGATCAACGGCCTGCGCCCCGGCGGCACCTTCGCCTTCCAGATCCCCGGCAACTTCACGGCCCCCAGCCACGCCCTGCTCGCGCAGCAGTGCGACACCCCGCGCTGGCGGGCCCGGCTGGCCGGCCACGGCGCCCGCTACATCCATCTCCTCGAACCCGCCGAATACCTTGCCCGGTTCACCGAGCTCGGCTGCGCCGCCGACATCTGGGAGACCACCTACCACCAACTGCTCCAGGGCCCCGACCCCGTACTCGACTGGGTCAAGGGCACCGCCCTGCGCCCCGTGCTCACCGCCCTCGGCGACGACCACGACGCCATCGACACCTTCCTGACCGAATACCGCGACCGGCTGCGCGCCGCCTACCCGACGGGCCCGCGCGGCACCGTCTTCCCGTTCCGCCGCATCTTCGCCGTAGCCCGCAAGGAGGCATGACCGTGCTGACCGCAGTCGACCACGTACAACTCGCCGCGCCGCCGGACTCGGAGGACCGGCTCCGCGCGTACTACACCGACGTCCTCGGCATGACGGAGATCCCCAAGCCGCCCGTCCTCGCCGCCCGCGGGGGCTGCTGGTTCGCCGCCGGGCCCGTCCAGCTGCACCTCGGCGTCGAAGAGGACTTCCGGCCCGCCCGCAAGGCCCACCCGGGGCTGCGGGTGACCGACATCGAGGCGTACGCGAACAGACTGCAGGAGCGGGGAGCCAAGGTGGTCTGGGACGACGACCTGCCGGGCCACCGCCGCTTCTACTCGGAGGACCCCGTCGGCAACCGGCTCGAATTCCTGGAGCGGCACAGCCCCGAACCCGCGGCGCTGGAACCCTGCGCGTAGGACGTCCCACACGACGGCGCCCCGCCACCGGATCTCCGGTGACGGGGCGCCGTCGTGTTCCGCCCACAGGGCTCAGTTCTTGCGGCGGCCCACCAGCTGCGGCTTCGACTCCAGCCCGTCCAGCCCGTGCCAGGCCAGATTCACCAGGTGCGCCGCCACCTCGGCCTTCTTGGGCCGGCGCACGTCCAGCCACCACTGCCCGGTCAGCGCCACCATCCCGACCAGCGCCTGCGCGTACAGCGGGGCCAGCTTGGGATCGAACCCCCGCGCCTTGAACTCCAGACCCAGGATGTCCTCGACCTGCGTGGCGATGTCACTGATCAGCGACGCGAACGTACCGGTCGACTGCGCCACCGGGGAATCCCGCACGAGGATCCGGAAACCGTCCGTGTACGACTCGATGTAGTCCAGCAGCGCGAACGCCGCCTGCTCCAGCAGCTCCCGCGGATGCCCGGCCGTCAGCGCACCCGTCACCCCGTCCAGCAGCTGCCGCATCTCCCGGTCCACGACGACCGCGTACAGGCCCTCCTTGCCACCGAAGTGCTCGTACACCACCGGCTTCGACACCCCGGCCTTCGCCGCGATCTCCTCCACCGAGGTGCCTTCGAAGCCCTTCTCCGCGAACAGCGTCCGGCCGATGTCCAGCAGTTGCTGGCGCCGCTCCGCGCCCGTCATCCGTACCCGGCGGCCGCGCCTGGGCTTGTCGCTGCTGGAATTACCGCCGTCGATCGCCACGCCCCCCATCATGCCGCGTTCGACTCGTTTTCCCTGCGTCGGGCGTCGATGCGGGCCGCCGACGGCCAGCGGACGTCCGTCGCCCAGCCCAGCTGCTCGAACCAGCGGATCAGCCGCGCGCTGGAGTCCACCTGGCCGCGCAGCACACCGTGGCGCGCCGAGGTCGGGTCGGCGTGGTGCAGGTTGTGCCAGGACTCGCCGCACGAGAGCACCGCCAGCCACCACACGTTGCCACTGCGGTCCCGGGACCTGAACGGCCGCTTGCCCACCGCGTGGCAGATCGAGTTGATCGACCACGTCACGTGGTGCAGCAGCGCGACCCGGACCAGGGAGCCCCAGAAGAACGCCGTGAACGCGCCCCACCAGGACATCGTCACCAGACCGCCCACCAGCGGCGGGATCGCCAGCGAGAACATCGTCCAGAAGATGAAGTCCCGCGAGATCCGCCGGATCGCCGGGTCCTTGACCAGGTCGGGCGCGTACTTCTGCTGATCGGTCTGCTCCTCGTCGAACAGCCACCCGATGTGCGCCCACCACAGCCCCTTCATCAGAGCCGGCAGCGTCTCCCCGAACCGCCACGGCGAATGCGGGTCACCCTCGTGGTCCGAGAACTTGTGGTGCTTGCGGTGATCCGCCACCCAGCGCACCAGCGGCCCCTCCACCGCCATCGACCCCATCACGGCGAGCACGATCCGCAGCGGCCGCTTCGCCTTGAAGGAACCGTGCGTGAAGTAGCGGTGGAAACCGATCGTGATCCCGTGGCAGGCCAGGAAGTACATGAACACCATCAGGCCGAGATCCAGCCAGGTCACCCCCCACCCCCACGCCAGCGGGACCGCCGCCAGCAGGGCCACGAAGGGCACGGTGATGAACAGCAGCAGAGCGATCTGCTCGATGGAGCGCTTGTTCTCGCCGCCGAGGGTCGCGGACGGCACTGACGTGTCGGAGGGCGCTGACGCACCCTCGATCAGATCGGGACTGGTGGTCATGGGTGTCCCCTGGGGGGTGAGAGAAGTCGGCGGGCTCCCGGGCCACGAACCCTACGGACCCGTAACCTACGGCATCGTAAGTATGGCGCAGCCCGGTACCCAGACAAGAGGGGCAGCGCCGGGAGGAGGAGCGCGCGCGAAGCGTTCACGCGCCGCCTGGTGAGACGTTTGCCCAGGCACACGCCCCGGCCACCTATCCTGGGTCCCGTCGGACAGCGCGGTCCGCACGGGCAGCCCGAGCTGCGCATCAGGAGCGGAGATCCCGCACCCGGACCGAGTCCGGGCACGGCATCACCGCACGCCGCCGGGAGCCCACCGCCCAGTAGCGCTCGAACACTGCAAGGAGCCGCACCTGTGAGCAGTGCTGACCAGGCCCCCCAGGGCCAGGCCCCCGTCACCCAGGCCGAGACCGCCAACGCGGAACTGCGCGCGGACATCCGCCGCCTCGGCGACCTCCTCGGGGAGACCCTCGTACGCCAGGAGGGCCAGGACCTCCTCGACCTCGTCGAGCGCGTCCGCGCCCTCACCCGCACCGACGGCGAGGCCGCCGCCGCCCTGCTCGGCGACACCGACCTGGAGACCGCCGCCAAGCTCGTACGCGCCTTCTCCACCTACTTCCACCTCGCCAACGTCACCGAACAGGTACACCGCGGCAAGGAACTGCGCGCCCACCGTGCCGCCGAAGGCGGGCTCCTCGCCCGCACCGCCGACATGCTGAAGGACGCCGACCCCGAACACCTGCGCGAGACGGTCAAGAACCTCAACGTCCGACCCGTCTTCACGGCGCACCCCACCGAGGCGGCCCGCCGCAGCGTCCTCAACAAGCTGCGCCGCATCGCCACCCTGCTGGAGGAGCCCGTCACCGGCGCCGGCGACCGCCGCCGCCACGACCTGCGCCTCGCCGAGAACATCGACCTCGTCTGGCAGACCGACGAACTGCGCGTCGTGCGCCCCGAGCCCGCCGACGAGGCCCGCAACGCCATCTACTACCTCGACGAACTGCACGCCGGCGCCGTCGGCGACGTCCTCGAAGACCTCGCCGCGGAACTCCAGCGCGTCGGCGTCGAGATCCCCGCCGGCACCCGCCCGCTCACCTTCGGCACCTGGATCGGCGGCGACCGCGACGGCAACCCCAACGTCACCCCCGAGGTCACCCGCGACGTGCTGATCCTCCAGCACGAACACGGCATCACCGACGCCCTCGAACTCATCGACTACCTGCGCGGACTCCTCTCCAACTCCATCCGCTACACCGGAGCCACCGAAGAACTCCTCGCCTCCCTCCAGGCCGACCTCGAACGCCTCCCCGAGATCAGCCCGCGCTACAAGCGGCTCAACGCCGAAGAGCCGTACCGCCTGAAGGCCACCTGCATCCGGCAGAAGCTCCTGGGCACCCGCGAACGCCTCGCCAAGGGCACCCCCCACGAGGAAGGCCGCGACTACCTCGGCACCGCCGAGCTCCTCACCGACCTCACCCTCATCCAGACCTCCCTGCGCGAACACCGCGGCGCACTCTTCGCCGACGGCCGCATGGACCGCACCATCCGCACCCTCGCCGCCTTCGGCCTCCAGCTCGCCACCATGGACGTACGCGAACACGCCGACGCCCACCACCACGCCCTCGGCCAGCTCTTCGACCGGCTCGGCGAGGAGTCCTGGCGCTACGCCGACATGCCCCGCGAATACCGGCAGAAGCTCCTCGCCAAGGAACTGCGCTCCCGCCGCCCCCTCGCACCCACCCCGGCCCCCCTCGACGCCGCCGGAGCCAAGACCCTCGGCGTCTTCGGCGCCATCAAGGACGCCTTCGAGAAGTTCGGCCCCGAAGTCATCGAGTCCTACATCATCTCGATGTGCCAGGGCGCCGACGACGTCTTCGCCGCCGCCGTCCTCGCCCGCGAAGCCGGCCTCCTCGACCTCCACGGCGGCTGGGCCAAGATCGGCATCGTCCCCCTCCTGGAGACCACCGACGAGCTGCGCGCCGCCGACGTCATCCTCGACGAGATGCTCGCCGACCCCTCCTACCGCCGCCTCGTCTCCCTGCGCGGCGACGTCCAGGAGGTCATGCTCGGCTACTCCGACTCCTCCAAGTTCGGCGGCATCACCACCTCCCAGTGGGAGATCCACCGCGCCCAGCGCCGACTGCGCGACGTCGCCCACCGCTACGGCGTACGCCTGCGCCTCTTCCACGGCCGCGGCGGCACCGTCGGCCGCGGCGGCGGCCCCTCGCACGACGCCATCCTCGCCCAGCCCTGGGGCACCCTCGAAGGCGAGATCAAGGTCACCGAACAGGGCGAGGTCATCTCCGACAAGTACCTCGTCCCGTCGCTGGCCCGCGAGAACCTCGAACTGACCGTCGCGGCCACCCTGCAGGCCTCCGCCCTGCACACCGCCCCCCGCCAGTCCGACGAGGCCCTCACCCGCTGGGACGCCGCCATGGACGTCGTCTCCGACGCCGCCCACGCCGCCTACCGCGCACTCGTCGAAGACCCCGACCTGCCCTCGTACTTCTTCGCCGCGACCCCCGTCGACCAGCTCGCCGACCTCCACCTCGGCTCCCGTCCCTCCCGCCGCCCCGACTCCGGCGCCGGCCTCGACGGTCTGCGCGCCATCCCCTGGGTCTTCGGCTGGACCCAGTCCCGCCAGATCGTGCCCGGCTGGTACGGCGTCGGATCAGGTCTCAAGGCCCTGCGCGAAGCCGGCCAGGAGGACGTCCTCACCGAGATGGGCGGACGCTGGCACTTCTTCCGCAACTTCCTGTCCAACGTCGAGATGACCCTGGCCAAGACCGACCTGCGGATCGCCCGCCACTACGTCGACACCCTCGTGCCCGACCACCTCAAGCACGTCTTCGCCCGCATCGAGGCCGAACACGAGCTCACCGTCCGCGAGGTCCTGCGCATCACCGGCGCCGAAGAGCTCCTCGGCTCGAACCCGGTGCTCCAGCAGACCTTCGCCGTACGCGACGCCTACCTGGACCCCATCTCCTACCTCCAGGTCTCCCTGCTGGCCCGCCAGCGCGCGGCGGCCGCCCGCGGCGAGGAAGCCGACCCGCTGCTCTCCCGCGCCCTGCTCCTCACCGTCAACGGCGTCGCCGCGGGCCTGCGCAACACCGGCTGACACCGAGCCCCGGTATCCGTGCCCGTCACCCTTTGTGATGACGGACACGGATACCGGGCGCTACCGTGGGTTCCCAGGAGCAAAATGCCGTCCATGGGAGCAGCCATGACCGCCGAGTACACCTGGCCCCGTCCTCCGGCGGACGGGTACACCGTGGACGACCTCTTCACGCTGCCGGACCTCCCGCCGCACACCGAGCTGATCGACGGGAGCCTGGTTTTCGTGAGTCCGCAGCGGAACTTTCACGCAGACATGATCGATCTGCTGGTCGCCGGTCTGCGTGAGAGCGTTCCACCGCACCTCAGGGTCAGGCGCGAAATGACCGTCATCCTGGACAGGCGCAACGGACCCGAGCCCGATGTATCCGTAGTTCTGGCCGCGTCGGTGACCGGCCCCCGGCAGACCTCGTACCTTGCAAAGGACGTGGTCCTGGCTGTCGAGGTCGTGTCACCGGACTCCGAGGCGCGTGACCGGAGCACCAAGCCGATCAAGTATGCCGCGGCTGGCATCCCAAACTTCTGGCGTGTGGAGATGGCCGGTGCGGAGGACCGCCCGGTAGTGCACGTATACCTCCTGGACCAGCAGACCAGTTCATACGTGCACGCGGGCATGTTCCGCACGGAGGTGAAGGCCGACGAACCCTTCGACATCAGCATCGACCTGTCGCGCCTCGACGAGATGTAGCCCGTCAGGAGTTGTACGTCGACTGGGCCCGCTCCAGGCCCTCCTGGACCAGGCACTCCACCGAGTCCGCCGCCCGGTCCACGAACCAGTCCAGCTCCTTGCGCTCCGTGGACGAAAAATCCTTCAGCACGAAATCCGCGACCTGCATCCGGCCCGGCGGGCGCCCGATCCCGCACCGCACCCGGTGGTAGTCGGCGCCCATCGACTTCGTCATCGACTTCAGACCGTTGTGCCCGTTGTCCCCGCCGCCCAGCTTCAGCCGCAGCGTCGGGTAGTCGATGTCCAGCTCGTCGTGCACCGCGACGATCCGCTCCAGCGGCACCTTGTAGAAGTCGCGCAACGCCGTCACCGGCCCGCCGGACAGGTTCATGAACGTCATCGGCTTGGCCAGCACCACCCGGCGGTTCGCCGGCCCCGGCGGACCCATCCGGCCCTCCACCACCTGCGCCCGCGCCTTGTGCGCCTTGAACTTCCCGCCGATCCGCTCCGCCAGCAGATCAGCCACCATGAACCCGATGTTGTGGCGGTTGCCCGCGTACTCGGGCCCCGGGTTCCCCAGGCCCACGATCAGCCAGGGCGCCGCGTCGTCAGACATCTAAAGCTCCTCGGTTCCTCTACGAAGACGACCGCCGTCCCGCTCCAGTGGAGCCGGACGGCGGTCGGTCAGCAACTGCTGAGGGGACGGGGTGAGGCTCAGGCCTCTTCGCCCTCGGCGGCCTCGGCGGCCGGCTCCTCGGCCTGCGGGGCCACGACCTGCAGGACCGGGGTCTCACCGTCGACGGCGAGGGAGGTGCCGGCCGGCAGGACCAGGTCGGAGGCGTGCACGGTCGCACCGGCCTCCAGGCCCGCGATCGAGACGGTGATCTCGGTCGGGATGTGGGTGGCCTCGGCCTCGACGGAAACGCTCGCCAGCAGGGTCTCCAGCAGGTTGCCGCCGGCAGCCAGCTCGCCCTCGGTCACGACGGGAACGTCGACGGTGACCTTCTCGCCCTTCTTGACGATCAGGAAGTCGACGTGGGAGATCGTGCGCTTCAGCGGGTGCTTCTGCACGGCCTTCGGGATGACCAGCTCGGTGCCGTCGCCCGCGATGTCCAGGGAGATCAGGACGTTCGGGGTACGCAGCGCCAGCAGCAGGCCGTGGCCCTCGACGTTGACGTGCTTCGGGTCGTTGCCGTGACCGTAGATGACGGCCGGAACCAGGGCGTCGCGACGGGCCTGGCGGGCAGAGCCCTTGCCGAAGGTGTCACGGAGCTGGGCGGAAAGCTTGACCTCGGACATGCTCACTCCTCGTGGGGTGACGGAACAGAACGGAAGTCACCCGGCCGAAACGGCCTGCTACGAAGAGCGCGTCGATAACGGAGCATCCGTACCGGAAAACAGGTACGGCCTCCCTCGCCGAGCAACTCAAGGAGTGTACCCGGCGGGGAAGGCCGCACCAAAAGGATCTACCGCGGAGCGGTCACCTCAGGCTCTACTGCTGCTCCTCGAAGAGGCTGGTGACCGAGCCGTCCTCGAACACCTCGCGCACCGCACGCGCGATCATCGGGGCGATCGACAGCACCGTGATCTTGTCGAGCTCCAGGTCGGACGGGTCCGGCAGCGTGTTCGTGAACACGAACTCGCTGACCTTGGAGTTCTTCAGACGGTCGGCCGCCGGGCCCGACAGGATGCCGTGCGTGGCCGTCACGATGACGTCCTCCGCGCCGTGCGCGAACAGCGCGTCGGCCGCGGCGCAGATCGTGCCACCGGTGTCGATCATGTCGTCGACCAGGACGCAGACGCGGCCCTTGACCTCACCGACGACCTCGTGGACGGTCACCTGGTTCGCGACGTCCTTGTCACGGCGCTTGTGCACGATCGCCAGCGGCGCGTCCAGCCGGTCGCACCAGCGGTCGGCCACGCGCACGCGGCCGGCGTCCGGGGAGACGATCGTCAGCTTGGTGCGGTCCACCTTGGCGCCCACGTAGTCCGCGAGGACGTTCAGGGCCGAGAGGTGGTCCACCGGGCCGTCGAAGAAGCCCTGAATCTGGTCCGTGTGCAGGTCGACCGTCAGGATCCGGTCAGCACCCGCGGTCTTCAGCAGGTCCGCGACCAGACGCGCCGAGATCGGCTCACGGCCCTTGTGCTTCTTGTCCTGACGGGCGTACCCGTAGGACGGGATGATCACGGTGATCGAGCGGGCCGACGCACGCTTCAGCGCGTCGATCATGATCAACTGCTCCATGATCCACTTGTTGATCGGAGCCGTGTGGCTCTGGATCAGGAAGCAGTCCGCGCCACGAGCCGACTCCTGGAAGCGGACGTAGATCTCACCGTTCGCGAAGTCGAAAGCCTTGGTCGGCACGAGGGCGACGCCCAGCTGGTGCGCAACCTCCTCGGCCAGCTCGGGGTGGGCGCGGCCGGAGAAGAGCATCAGCTTCTTCTCGCCGGTCGTCTTGATCCCGGTCACAGCACAGTCTCCTCAGACGTGTTGAAGCTGCTCGCCCCCATGTGCGTCCGTCCCGCACACGGTGAGCCAGCCGAATTGCGTGCACCTATCACGGTACGCCGTCGCGGGCGTACGTGTTTCCGGTCAGTTCACCTCAGGGGCGCTCGGCGTCCTCCGGGGCCGCCGACTGCGCCGCCGTGGCAGCGGCACTGCCCGGACGCTTACGGGCCACCCAGCCCTCGATATTCCGCTGCTGGCCACGGGCCACGGCCAGGGCGCCGGGCGGCACATCCTTGGTGATCACGGAGCCGGCCGCCGTGTAGGCGCCGTCCCCGATGGTGACGGGAGCCACAAACATGTTGTCCGAGCCCGTCTTGCAATGTGAGCCGACGGTGGTGTGGTGCTTGTGCTCGCCGTCGTAGTTCACGAAGACGCTCGCGGCGCCGATGTTCGTGTACTCGCCGATCGTCGCGTCACCCACGTACGACAGGTGGGGGACCTTGGTGCCCTCACCGATCGTCGCGTTCTTCATCTCGACGTACGTACCCGCCTTGGCCTTGGCGCCGAGGTTCGTACCGGGCCGCAGGTACGCGAACGGACCCACACTCGCCTGCGGGCCCACGACCGCGCTCTCGGCGACGGTGTTGTCCACCCGGGCACCCGCGCCCACGTGGGTGTCCTTCAGCCGGGTGTTCGGACCGACCTCCGCGCCCTCGGCGATGTGCGTCGCACCCAGCAGCTGCGTACCGGGGTGCACGATCGCGTCCTGCCCGAAGGTCACGGTCACGTCCACGAACGTGCCGGCCGGGTCCACGACCGTGACGCCCGCGAGCATGGCCTGCTCCAGCAGGCGCGCGTTCAGCAGCGCGCGGGCCTCGGCGAGCTGGACGCGGTTGTTGATCCCGAGGATCTGCCGGTGGTCGCTGCCGACGGCCGCGCCGACGCGGTGCCCGGCCTCGCGCAGGATGCCGAGGACGTCGGTGAGGTACTCCTCGCCCTGGCTGTTGTCGGTACGGACCTTGCCGAGGGCGTCGGCGAGCAGGGCGCCGTCGAAGGCGAAGACGCCCGAGTTGATCTCGCGGATCGCACGCTGGGCGTCGGAGGCGTCCTTGTGCTCGACGATGGCCGTCACGGCGCCGCCGGCGTCGCGGACGATGCGCCCGTAGCCCGTGGAGTCCGGCACCTCGGCGGTCAGCACGGTGACGGCGTTGCCGTCGGCCTCGTGCGTCCGCGCGAGCCCGGCCAGGGTCTCCCCGGTCAGCAGCGGGGTGTCGCCGCAGACGACGATCACGGTGCCCGTGATGCCGCCGCCGAGCTCTTCGAGGGCCATGCGGACGGCGTGCCCGGTGCCGTTCTGCTCGTACTGGACGGCGGTGCGGACGTCGGCGTCGATGCCGGCCAGGTGCGCGGTGACCTGCTCCCGGGCGTGCCCGACGACCACGACGAGGTGCTCGGGGTCCAGCTCACGGGAGGCGGCGACGACGTGACCGACGAGCGAGCGCCCGCAGATCTCGTGGAGAACCTTGGGAGTCGCCGACTTCATGCGGGTGCCTTCACCCGCTGCGAGTACGACGACGGCTGCCGGGCGGTTGGCGCTCACGGGGATGCCCTTCGGCTTCGGGGGTGGACCCGTGAAGGATACCGGGGTGCCGGTGCCCCCGAATGAACACGGGTCCCGACCGTGAAGGTCCGGACCCGGAGTCGATCAGCTCCCCCGCCAGGACTCGAACCCGGACATAAGGCACCAAAAGCCTCAGTGCTGCCAATTACACCACAGGGGATAGCGGATGTGGCCCAATCGGACATTTCGGCGTACCGATCAAGCTGGCCGTCCCTACTATGCCGTACCACCTGCCCTCACCGCGACGGTACCCGTCCCCGTCCTTCCGGTGGCGTGGTATTTCCCCGGGCCGCCGCGCGGGCCGCCCGTACGCTGGACGGCATGACCAAAACGGGGGATGTGGAAGGCCGGGCCGGTCCGCCTTTGTGGTGGGCGCGGCGGCGGGATGCCGTGTGGGACGCGGCGCTCGGCGGGGCGTCCGCCCTGGAGTGCGCCTGGGAGGGTGTGCCCTTCGCCGCGGAGGCGGGGCTGCCGACGGTGGTCGGGGTGCTGTTCGGGTTCGTGGTGGGGGCCACGCTCGTACTGCGGCGCCGGTGGCCGATCGCGGTGGTGCTCGTCGGGATCGCCGTGTCGCCGGCCGCGATGGGGTTCCTGCTCGCGGTGGTCGGGATGTACACGCTGGCTTCCTCGGAGGTGCCCCGGCGGATCACGGCGACGCTGGCCTCGATGTCGCTGGCCGCGACCTTCGTCGTGATGTACATGCGCACCCGCGGGGACGTGGAGGCCGACCCGACGCTGGTGGTCGTGCTGTCCGTGTTCGTCGCGGTGGCGCTGACCGTGCCGCCGGTGCTGTTCGGGCTCTACATCGGGGCCCGGCGGCGGTTGATGGAGAGCCTGCAGGAGCGGGCCGACTCGCTGGAGCGGGAGCTGTCGCTGCTGGCGGACCGCGCGGAGGAGCGGGCCGAGTGGGCCCGTACGGAGGAGCGCACCCGGATCGCCCGGGAGATGCACGACGTGGTGGCCCACCGGGTGTCGCTGATGGTGGTGCACGCGGCCGCGCTGGAGGCGGTGGCGGTCAAGGATCCGGTGCGGGCGGCGAAGAACGCGGCTCTGGTGGGGGACATGGGGCGGCAGGCGCTGACGGAGCTGCGCGAGATGCTCGGGGTGCTGCGGGCGCCGCCGAAGCCGGTCCCGGCTCCGGTGCTCGCGCCGGCCGTCGCGGCGGTGGCGTTCGCGGGGGGTGTGGAGGACGGGCCTTCGCTCGGCGAGCTGGAGGCGCTGGTGGGGCAGTCGCGGGCGGCGGGCATGGCCGTGGAGATGCTGGTCCACGGCGAGGGGGCGCAGTACGCGGCGGAGGTCGAGCAGACGGCGTTCCGCGTGGTGCAGGAGGCTCTCACCAACTGCCACAAGCACGCGCCGGGGGCGCGGGTCGTGGTGCGGCTGGCGCACCGGTCGGGGGAGGTGGCCATGCAGGTGGAGAACGGGCCGTGTGACGGGAAGGCGGCCGAGCCGGGGCTTCCCAGCGGGGGGAACGGGCTGGTCGGCATGCGGGAGCGGGTGCTGGGGCTGGGCGGGGTGTTCGTGTCGGGGCCGACGGATGCGGGGGGTTTCCGGGTGTCGGCGGTGCTTCCGGTCGTCGGCTAGCTGTTGCCCGGCTGGCGCCGTGGCCGTGGCTGCCGCCGGTGGTGGCGGGGCTCTGCCCCGGGCCCCGCGCCTCAATCGTCGGCGGGGCTGCGTGGTGTGGGGCGGTGCCCCGCCGGAGTGTCTCCTCGGCTCGCGCGAGGCGGCCGTGGTGTGCTGCGCGGCCTGGGTTGCGCGCTCGTCCTGCGGGGACACTCCGCCGTGTCCCCGCCCCACGGCAGGGCTTCGGCCGTGTGGCCGGTGGTGTGGGGCGGTGCCCCGCCGGAGTGTCTCCTCGGCTCGGCGCGTGCGGGCGTGTCTCGGTTGTGGGCCGGTGGTCGCGCCTCGTCCTGCGGGGACACTCCGCCGTGTCCCCGCCCCACGGCAGGGCTTCGGGGGTCCGCCCGGCCCCGCGACCCGGCTCGTACGCCGCTGTTCTCCGCCCCGCCAGGGCGACGGCCGCGGGAGCGGACTAGGTGGTCAGGCGGGTGGGTTGGAGGCCTGTCAGGAGGAGGGTGAGGGCCTCGTCGATGGTGGGGCCGAGGTACCAGTCGCCGGTGTGGTCGATGCCGTAGACGCGGCCCTCGCGGTCGAGTGCGAGGTGGGAGCCGCCGTCGGCCTCGACGCCCAGGGGGCAGAGCTGGGTGGAGAGGGCCCGGCCGAGGTCGGCGAAGGTGCGCGCGAGGTGGAGTCCGGGGAGCGGGTCGATCCGGACCGGGGTCGGGGCGATCTGGCGGCCGGGGCCGTGGGCGGCGATCGTGAGGCCGCCGAACTCGGCCCATGCCTCGACGGCGGCGGGGAAGACGGTGTGCCGGTGGCCGGCGGGTGTGGTGTGGTCGCGCAGGGCGTCGGCCCAGTACTCGGCCTGTTTGATGTCCCACCGGCCGGGTTCCCAGCCGGCGGTGCGCAGGGCGGAGTCCACGGCGACCGGGAAGCGGGTGGCCGAGGAGCGGTCGTAGGAGGCGGAAGCGGTGGTCATGGCTACTCGGCTGGGGTGAGGTCGACGGGGCGTACGCCGAAGTGGGCGAGGAGTGCGTCGCAGGAGCGGCAGGGTGGTGCGTAGCTGCCGTGGAGGGGGTCGCCGTCCTCGCGGATGTGCCGGGCGGTGATCTTCGCGTGTTTGAGGGAGCGGCGGGCCTCGCTGGGGGAGAGGGGTTTGCGGGAGGCGCGTCGGGAGCGGGCGCCTTCGACGGCGGCGAGGTGGCGGGAGAGCAGGATCGCTTCGGGGCAGCGGCCGGTGAAGCGTTCGCGCTGGCCGCTGGTGAGGGTGTCGAGGAAGTCCTGGACGAGGGGGTGGAGCCCGGGTGGCTGGTCGGCTTTGCCGGCGGTGCCGGTGAGGGTTTCGCCGCGTACGGAGAGGGCGGCGGCGACGGTGGGGAGGATGCCGTCGCGGCGGAAGCGCAGGACGGGTGCGGCGGGGCGGCCGTCGGTGCTGCTCCAGCGCAGGCGGGGGTCGCCGGTGGGGCCGGCGGTCTCGCCGGCGGGTCCTGTGGCGCCGGGTGCGCCTGGTGTGTCCGGCGTGCTGTCGCCGGGTTCTGTGCGTGTTGCCGTGTTGTGCATGGTCGCGCTTTCCCTCCCGTGGCGGCGGTGGTGACCGCTGTCGCGCACGCCCCCGTGCTGCGGGGACAGCCTGCCAAATGTCACCTGTCATGCGGTAGCGGGGTCGAATATTCGTATCAATTCGGATGTTCCTGGCCCTTGGGCGGGTGTGCCGGTCGGGCGCGGGTAAGGCTCTTGCCCCAGCGCATAGGCTGTGGTGAACCAGCCAGATCCAGCAGGGGGCTACCGCCATGACGACAGGTCGGCTCGGGCAGCAGGCCGCGCCACCCAACGCCGCTTACTCGGGGCAGGTCGTGCATTTCCCGGACCCGGTCCGGGCCGCTCGGCATCCTCTCGGGGTGCGGATGGACGGCAATGGGCATCCGGACTTCTCCGCGTACGCGCGTGCGGCGGTGGAGATCGCCGAACCGCCGGAGGGCTTCGGCGTGGACGAGCTGCGGCTCACGGACTACGTGTCCGCGAACGCGGCGATGAAGGCCGCCGGGCACGAGTTGTGGGACACGGTCGGGCCGGTGGCGACGCCGCACGGCTGGACGTGGCACCACGTGGCGGGTTCGCGGCGCATGGAGCTGGTTCCGGTCGAGGTGAAGGCGCTGCTGCGGCATCACGCGGGTCTGGCGACGGCTCCGGTGGACCACGACAAGCGCGGGACTCGGCCGTTGCAGGAGGTGCGTCCGGCGCACCTGGGGCTGCCGAAGTCGGTGGTGTCGGTCTCCGAGGAGCTGGTGCAGGGTGTCGAGGAGGACCTCGGTTACCGGCTGCCGGAGGCGTACCGGTCGTTCCTGAAGGCCGCGGGCGGCTGTGCGCCGGTGGGCGCTGGCCTGGACGTGGCCCTTGGTCTGCTGGTGGACCAGCCGTTCTTCACGGTGCGTGAGGAGGCGGCGGTCAATGACCTGGTGTACGTCAACAAGTGCCTGCGGGACCACCTGACGAAGGACTACCTGTGCGTGGCCTTCGCCCAGGGCGGGCTGCTCGCGCTGAAGGTCAAGGGTGAGGGCATCGGTTCGGTGTGGTTCTCCCCGTACGACGATGCCCGCGACCGGGACGGCTGGTCGGTCCAGGAGCGCGTGGAGCGGTTGTTGCTGCCGTGCGGTGCTGATTTCGACGCCTTCCTCGAGAGGCTGGCCGGCAACCCGCCGGAGCTGGAGACCGTGGCCGGTCTGATGGTGGACGGCGGATTCGCACGTTCGGTTCCGGTGTCGGGTCCGGCACCGGTGGAGGGGTGAGCGCGCGATGGTGACGTTTGCGCAGGCGCAGGAGCGCGCCGAGGAGTGGATCAACGGGGACGTGCCCGCGTACCAGCACCGGGAGGTGCGCGTACGGGAGTTCGGGCTCGGGTTCGTGGTGTGGGCGGAGGACCGTGCGGCGGGTCCGGTGTCCGGTGGTGGGCGGCAGCGGCTGGTCATCGCGCGGGACAGCGGTGAGGTGACGCTGTGGCCGGGGCTGCCGGTGGGTGAGGTGATCCGCCGGTACGAGGAGGAGTACGGGGCCGTGGCCGCGGCCGTTTCGGAGGCTTCGGTCCCGACGCCGCGGATCGACTCGGAGCAGACGTCGTTCATGCTGAGTCCGCCGGAGTGGCTGCAGGAGGCCGCGGACCGGGCGGGGATCGCGCCCAGGGCGACGTCCACGCCGGTTCCGGCCGCGCCTGTCGAGGCCGTGGCCGAGCCTGCTGAGGCGCCGGCTCCGGTGGTCGCGGCGCCCGTCGAGGCGGTGCCGCTGCGGCGTGGGGGCGAGATTCCGTACGAGCCCACGGCCAACGACGGGGTGCCGGCCGCGCCTCCGGCTGCGCCCGCGGTGCCGGTCGGGGCCACGCCGTGGGCGGGCACCGATGTGAACTCGGGTACGGACGACGCGTCCGTGCCACTGCCCGCGACCGTGTTCGCGCCGCCGTTGTCGGGGTCGGACCTGGAGGACGCGCCGTCGTCCGGGGTGGCTCCGGAGGCGAAGACGACGCTGATGCCGGGCGGCAGTCAGCTTCCGAGGACCGCGGTCGTTCCGGCGCTGGGTTCGCCGGGGGACGCGGCGGGCGGTTCGCAGGATGGTTCGGCGGCGGGTGACATCGCGGACGCGCCGACCGGCAAGGCTCAGGTGTCCCGGCCGGGCGGTTCCGGTCCGGGTGCGGGTCTGCCGTCGACGCCTCCCGGTCCGCCGAGGGCTCCGGGTGCTCCGGGGTCGTTGGGCGGTGGGCTGGATCATGCGGCGACGATGCTGGCCGGTCCGGCTGTGACGGGTCAGCCGCCGGCGCCTCCCGGTCCGCCCGGTGCTCCGGGTGCTCCGCAGCCTCCTGGTCCGCCTGGTCCGCCGGGGGCTCCTGGGTCGTTGGGCCGTGGGCTGGATCATGCGGCGACGATGCTGGCCGGTCCGGCTGTGACGGGTCAGCCGCCGGCGCCTCCCGGTCCGCCCGGTGCTCCGGGTGCTCCGCAGCCTCCTGGTCCGCCTGGTCCGCCGGGGGCTCCTGGGTCGTTGGGCCGTGGGCTGGATCATGCGGCGACGATGCTGGCCGGTCCGGCTGTGACCGGTCAGCCGCCGGCGCCTCCCGGTCCGCCCGGCGCTCCGGGTGCTCCCGGGGCTCCAGGTGGTGGCGCCCATCACGCTGCCACGATGCTCGCGGGTCCCGGCGTACCGCAGCCTCCCGGTCCGCCCGGTGCGCCTGCGGCCCCCGGTGCGCCCGGCACCCCCGGCGGCGGGATCGACCATGCCGCCACGATGCTGGCCGGTCCGGCCATGGCGCAGCAGCCCGGGCCCCCCGGCCCGCCGCCCGGCGTGCCCGGTGGTCCCGCGGCGCAGCCTCCGGCTCCCACCGGTGCGCCCACGGTCGGCCCGGGCTACCAGGCGGTGCTCCGCTACCGTGCGCCCGACGGCTCCGAGCAGCAGCTCATCCGCCGCTCGGCGCCCGGTACCCCGCACCCGGAGTGGCAGATCCTCTACGAGCTGCGCGCGATGAACGTGCCGCCGCAGCAGGTGCTGGAGCTGCACACCGAGCTGGAGTCCTGCGAGCTGCCCGGCGGTTACTGCGCGCGGATGATCCGGGAGACCTGGCCGCAGGTGCGGATCACGAGCGTGGCTCCGTACGGCAAGGACCACGCGGGCCGTCAGCAGGGCATGCGGCACCTGCTCACCCACCAGGGCGAGCTGCACCAGGTGGCGGACGGTCCGGCGCGCCCCGCGCCGGTACGGGCGCCGTTGCCGCAGGTTCCGCTGCAGCCGGCGATCCCGCTGGAGGCCATCGGGCAGGAGCTGGCGGCGGCGTTCGGTCCGCAGGGCGTGTTCCGTTTCGACCAGCGGGCCGTGTCGCGTCAGGGTGTGCCGGAGATCGTGGCGCAGACGCTGATGTGGGCGGGTCTGCCCGTCGATTTCGGGCCGTTCTTCTGGGCGCAGGCGGTGCCGGGCCAGCCGGTTCCGACGCTGGCCGAGCTGGCGCAGCAGCGCCAGGTGCAGCCGGCCTCGGACGCGGGCTCGTACCTCGTGATCGGCAGTGACTTCGGCAAGGCGCTGTGTGTGCAGTACGGGACCGCGCACATCGTGGCTGTGCCGGTGGAGGGTGGCCCGGGAGGTGCTCCCGTACCGCCGCAGTTCGTGAATTCGAGCCTGCCGCAGTTCGTGCGGTCGGTCGCGATGCTGGGGCACATGTGGCGGCTGCGGCAGCATCTGACGCCGGAACAGGCGGGGCGCTGGACGGTCGACTTCCAGGCGAATCTGGCGGGGCTCGACAGTGCCGCGCTGTCCTCGCCGGAGAGCTGGTGGTCGGTGCTGCTGGAGCAGATGTGGGACGGGCTGCTCTGATCGGCTGACTGGCTGATCGTGCGATCGTCCGGGTGGCCGGGTCGGGACCTTCGAACAGGGTCTCGGCCCGGCCATTCAGGCTTCTGCGGTCAAATGGCGCATCCTTGACGGGAATCCCCGCGAGAGAGGCGCATCCAGGATGAGTGCACCCATTGCGACCGTGCGCGGTCGTGGCTACCGCATGGAAGAGGTCGACCGGTATCTCGCCCGGCTCTCCGGGAGCAGGGACGAGGCCTGGGAGCGGGTGGCGCGGCTGACGGTCCTGGCCAAGCAGATGGAGGCGGACGCGGCGCGGCTGCGGGCTGCCGTTTCCGCGCTGGCTCCGCAGACGTACGACGAGCTGAGCGAGCGGGCGCGGCGGATCCTGCTGCTGGCGGAGGAGGAGGCGGACGCCGTACGGGCGGACGCGCGGGTGGACGCCTCGGCGACGCTGGGTGCGGCCGAGGCGCGTGCCGACCGGGCGGCGGAGCTCGCGCGGGGTGACGCGGAGGCGGTGCGCGAGCAGACGGAGGTCCGGGCCCGGCAGGGGCTGTTGCGGGCGCAGCGCGAGGCGGACGACGTGCGGTCGGGGGCGCGGGAGGACGCGGCGGCGTGGCGGGAGCAGGCGGCGGCAGCGCTGGCGGACACCCGGCGGCGGGCTGAGGCGGAGCGGGCGGAGCAGGAGCGGGAGCGGGCGGCGCGCCGGGAGGCGGCGGAGCGGGAGCTGGCGGCGCGGGAGGCTGAGCTGGAGGCGCGCCACGCGGAGCTGGAGCGGTTCGTCGAGGCGCGTCTGGCCGAGGCGCGGCGCGAGTTCGCCGAGGCGGAGGAGTCGGCGCGGCACGGGCAGGAGGACGCGGAGGCGCGGGCGGCCGAGCTGGTGGCGCAGGCGCGGGTGGCGGAGGAGCGGGTCGGGCGCGAGACGCGGGGGATCGTGCGGGAGCACGGGGAGGCGGCGGAGGAGATGCGGGCGCACATGAACCATGTCCGTGCCAGCCTCGCGGCGTTGACGGGCCGGGCTCCGGCGGAGGGTTAGGCGTATCGCCTCGTCGGGTCGGGGACGCGGGCCTTCTGCCTCGCGGCATGATCTCGGGCGGCACGATGCGGCACGATGCGGCACGATGCGGCGTGGGCGGAGGGCTGGTCCGCTTGCCGGGAATCGGATCGCCGTCAACGGGGTTGCTGGGGACAACCGTTATAGGAGGGGTCATGCGAGCGATTCAGGTGTACGAGGTGGGCGGTCCCGAGGTGTTGCGGGAGGCCGAGGTGGACCAGCCGCGGCCGGGGCCGGGCGAGGCGGTCGTGGAGGTCGCCGCATCCGGGGTCAACTTCCTCGACGTCTACCACCGCGAAGGCCGGTACACCCTCCCGCTGCCCTTCACCCCGGGCGCCGAGGGCGCCGGCACGGTCGTCGAAGTCGGACCCGGCGTCGTTGACGTCGCGGTCGGGGACCGGGTCGGTTGGGTGGAGCTTCCCGGTTCGTATGCCGAGCGGGCGGTCGTGGACTCCTCCCGGCTGGTGCCGCTGCCCGACGACATCGGCTTCGAGACGGCCGCCGCCGTGCTCCTCCAAGGCATGACCGCGCACTATCTCGTCAAGGACGCCTACCCGGTTCAGGAGGGCGACACGGTGCTCGTGCATGCGGCTGCCGGTGGCATGGGGCTGCTGCTGACCCAGCTCGTCACCCATCTCGGCGGCAGGGTGATCGGCACGGCGTCGACCACGGCGAAGGCCGAGCTGGCGAAGCGTGCCGGGGCCGCTGAGGTGATCCTTTCGTCCGCGGTCGACGATCTCGCGGCCGAGGTGAGGCGGCTGGGCGGCGGTCAGGGACTGCCGGTCGTCTTCGACGGCGTCGGCGCGCACACCTTCGACGCGAGCCTCGCCAGCCTGCGGACCCGCGGCCATCTCGTGCTCTTCGGCGCGGCGAGTGGTGCCGTGCCGCCGTTCGATCCGATGCGGCTCGCCCAGGGCGGTTCGCTGACCCTGATCCGGCCCAGCCTCGGGGACTACATCGCCGATCGGTCCGAACTGCTCCGACGGGCCGCCGACGTGTTCGAGTGGGTGCGCTCCAAGGCGCTTGAGGTCACCGTGACGGGCCGCTACGCATTGTCCGAGGCCGCCCGGGCCCACAGCGATCTGGAGGCCCGGCGTACCACCGGCAAGCTGATCCTCGTACCCGATGCGGCTGCTGTCGGACACCGCGAGGAGACGCAGAGCTGATCGCGGCTCCACGACCTCCCGGGACGGAACACCTGGCTGGTGCCCGACCTGGACAGGAGGTCCTCGATCGTGCCGAGGTCGCGGTTCCAGTACGTGACACGGGCGTCGGGGCCGGCGTCTGACGGTCCGATACGGACTCAGCGAGTGGAGGTGACGGTTCCCTCGTTCTGACGGTCGCCGGCCGTGACCACCGGACGGACATGGGTCAGGAGGAGGTCCAGGAAGCGGTCCGGGCGGCGGAGTGCCGCGAAGTGGCTGGCGTCCTCGATCAGTTCGAATGCCTTCACGGGGGCCTCGACGGCGTCGAAGTACGCCTGGGCGCGCGCCGCCGGGGTGATCACGTCGAGTGCTCCCTGGAAGATGAAGAACGGCATCTCGAAGCGGGTCCCGTCGGCCCAGTCGTCGCATTCCGACGCCCCTTCGGTGACGGACTCCGAGAAGCCCTGGCCGCCGAAGTACGCCTTGATCCGGCCGAGGGTGTAGAGCGGTGACAGCCACAGGGATCCGATGATCACCTTCTTGACCGTGTCCAGGGTCAGCGGGTCGCTGCCCGCGCACAGCTTGTCGTACGAGGACCGCTGCGCGGAGGTCCGTGCCGGGGGTCGGGGCCCATCGCCTCGACCGCCGCCACGTCCTTGCTCCGGCCCGCGGACCGCAGTCGCTCCAGCGTGGCCGCGTAGGCGGAGGTGTCCCGGCCCGCCTCCTGGACGTTCTGGTCGGTGCCGACGTACGCGGAGTAGAGCTCGGGGTGGTTGCGGGCCAGCCGGAGGCCGAGGGTGGTGCCGAAGGAGTTCGGCATCAGTACGACCCGGTCCACGCCCATCCGGTCCAGGACGTACCGGGTGACCTCCAGGGCGTCCTCGTAGAGCCGGGTGAAGGTGACCGGTCCGCCCTGGTCCCCGGGGGAGTGGGCGAAGGTCAGGCCGGCGCCGCGCATGTCCCAGCGGACGAGGGTGAAGTGCTTCTCCCACTCCCGGGTGCGGGCCCCGTAGGGGGAGTTGGCCGCCCCGGGGCCGCCGTGGACCTCCAGGAGCACGGGGTTGGCGCGGTTCTCGCCGCGGATCGAGATCCACTGCTCGATGCCGCCGATGCGGACGAGGCCCTGTTCGTCGATGCCGGCCGGGGTGTCGATCCGCATCAGCGCGGCGTTTGCCGAGCGGCGCACGGCGCGGTGGCCGAGCAGCCCTGCGGCGGGCGCGGCGAGCGCGGCGGTGGTGGCGGCGAGGATGATGCCGAGCATAACTGTTTCCCCCAGACACTGTTTTGCTGACAGGGGAAGAGTACGTGATTCCGGCGATCTGTAAACCCCTCCGGCGTCAGGGGAGTTCGGTGAGGAAGTCCGCGATCAGCGGGGCGATCTGCGGGAGGTGGGTCTCCAGGGCGAAGTGGCCCGCACCCTCGAAGACGTGCACCTCGGCTTCCGGGGCGTCGCGGAGGTAGGCCTTGGCGCCCGCCGGGGTGAAGAAGGGGTCTCCCGCACCCCAGACCACCAGCACCGGGATGCGGGCGGCGCGCAGCCAGGCCTGCCAGGCGGGGTAGTGGGCGAAGTTCGAGGCGTAGTCGAAGGCGAGGTCGGCCTGGGCGTCGGCGCGGCCCGGCAGGCCGAGGTGGTGCAGGTCGAGGGTCCAGTCGTCGGGGGAGAGCAGGCCGGTGTCGGCGACGCCGGCCTCGTACTGGAAGCGGGTGCCCTCCGGGGTGAAGAGCCCCCGGACGCGTTCCTCGTCGCCGGGGACCTCGCGCCGGAGTCCGGCGAACGCGCGGGCCGCGTCCGAGAGGCCTTCCTCGTAGGCGTTGCCGTTCTGGACGATCAGGCCGGTCACGCTCTCCGGCCGGCGTGCGGCGAGCCGCAGTCCGATCGGGGCGCCGTAGTCGAAGACGTACAGGGCGAAGCGGTCCAGGGCGAGGGCGTCGGTGAAGCCCTCCAGGATGTCGGCGAGCCGGTCGAAGGTGTACGTGAAGCCCGCCGGCGCCTCGGTGCGGCCGAAGCCGGGGTGGTCGGGGGCGATCAGGCGGTACGGGGTGTCGCCGAGGGCGTCCATCAGGCGGGCGAACTGGTGCGAGGCGGTGGGGAAGCCGTGCAGGAGCAGCAGGACGGGACCGTCGGCGGGGCCGCTCTCGCGGTAGGCGACGCGGACTCCGTCCACGTCGACGGTGCGGTGCCGGATGGTCGGAATGGTGCGGCGAACGGTCATCACATGCCTCCTGCGTCCTTGTTTCCATTAGTCTTGCCGGTGATCGCTAATGGGTCAAGGGATTGCAGTAGCATTAGTCGGGTGACAGTGACCTTCCCGCTCACCGGTGAGCCCCTCGCGCTGGACCTGCTCAACACCGAGGCCGCGGTGGGTGATCTCGTCGCCGGCCCGGCCGGGCTCACGGCCTGGCTGGCCGCGCAGGCCGGGCGGCTGACCCCCGTCGACGCCGTGGGTGAGGGCGAGGTGGCCGCGGTACGGGCCGTACGGGAGGCCGCGCGCCCGGCACTCGACGCGGTGCGGCGCGGTGAACGGCCCCCGGCCGACGCCCTCGCCGTGCTGAACGAGGCCCTGGCCGCGGCGCCCGCGCACCGCGTGCTGGCCTGGACGGAGGCGGGCACGATCGCCGCCGCCCCGCACCGGCCGGCGGACCCGGCCCGGCGGCTCGCGGCGGAGCTGGCCGACGCGGTCGCCGAGCTGCTGACGGACCCCCGGGTGGCGCAGGTCCGCGCGTGCGAGGCCCACGACTGCGTCCTGCTCTTCCTGCCGGCGCACCCCCGCCGCCGCTGGTGCGTGGCGTCGGTCTGCGGCAACCGGGCCCGGGTGGCGCGCTACTACGCCCGCCACAAGGGGGACTAGGCCAGGAGGGCCGTCGGGATCGGGGCGTGCCGTTCGCGCGCGTGCGAGGGCTGGAGCCCTGTCCGCCAACGGCTGCGCCAGGACGGGGCCGGAGGGGTTGCGGGCACGGGTCAGCCGGCCGGCTGCTGCTGGGCCGGGACGGCGGGCTTCGCCCCGGGCTCGTAGCGGTACGGGTCGCTGCGCAGGCCGCGTGCCGTGACGACCACCGTGAACGGGGGTGTCCCCGGGGCCGGGAGGGTGGCCGTGAGGGCGCCCGTCAGGGGGTCGGCCAGGGCCGGCAGGGGGACGTCGTCGACGGTGAGCAGGGGCGGCGGGCCCGCCGCGTCCGGGGTGAAGCCGCCGCCCTCGACCGTCAGGCTCCGGTCCTCCAGCGTGACGTGCGTGATCACCGGGTTGGCGCGGACGGCCATCTTGTTGACCAGGTACGCGCCCGCCGGGGCGCCCGTCAGGGCCCACATCTCGGAGGGCAGGCGCGGGAGTCCGCCGCCCACGTCGGCGAGGTAGAACAGCACCACGTAGAGCATGGTGACCGCGCTGAGGGCGACGTACTGGAGGTCGACGAGGTCGGTGCGTCCGCTGTCGTTCGCGATCAGCTCCCGCAGTGGCCGCCGGCCCGTCGGCGTCGGCTTCGCGGCGGGTTTGGCCATGCTGCCGTGCTCCACGCGCAGGCCGACGACCGCCTTCGCGGCGATCAGCGCCACGTACGGGCCGCCGAGCAGGGGCAGGTACACCGTGGTCAGGGTGGACAGCGGGCCGTCGGCGCCCCGGAAGTAGGCGACGCCGCCGCCCGCGGTGAGCCCGTAGCTGAGGATCGCCAGCAGCAGCCAGAGCAGGATCACCGTCCAGGCGAGGGCGAGCGCCGTCGAGGTCGAGAGGCGGCCGTCGCGGCCGGTGACGAAGCCGGGGCTGCGGCGCAGCCGCAGGCAGATCGGCCCGGCCAGCGCGGCCAGTAACGCGAGTGCGCAGAGTGCGGATGCCATGTCGTCGTCCCCCCGGAAACGGTCCTGGCACGAGGGTCACTCAATGGCCCGGCCATGACAAGGCGACATTCCGCAGACGCCTAGTCCTGCTGCTGCTCGCGCAGTTCCGGCAGGACGGGGAACCGGCGCGGCGCCACCAGCAGCAGCACCAGCAGCGCGGCCACGGCGGCCGCCGTCGCGCCGAGGAAGATGTGCTCCACGGCGGCGGCCACGGCCTCGCGCAGGTAGCCGGCCGCGGCGGCGGGCAGCGGCTCCGGCCGGTCCAGCGCCTTCGCCACGTCGTCCAGGTGCTCCGGGAGACCGGGTACGGGGGCCTGCGCCAGGCGCGCGGCGATGGTGGCGTTGGCGACGGCGGCGAGCAGGGCGGCGCCCACGCTCTGGCCGACCTGCCGGCAGAACAGCACGGAGGCGGTCGTGGTCCCGCGCTCGGCCCAGCCCACCGTGGACTGGACGCCGACGATCAGCGGGAGCTGGAAGAGACCGAGGGCGCCGCCCAGCAGCAGCATGATCAGTGCGGGCTGCCACGGCCGGGCGGGGTAGGGCAGCAGGGTGAAGGAGAACAGGATCACCGCGGCGAGCGCGATCCCGAGGGCCGCGGTGTTGCGGAAGCCGATGCGCCGGTAGACGTGCTGGCTGCAGGCGGCGGTGACGGGCCAGCTCAGGGTCATCACCGACATGACCAGGCCGGCGCCGACCGGGCCGAGACCGAGCACGGACTGCGCGTAGGTCGGCATGAACACCATCGGGGCGACCATCAGCAGGCCGAGTGCCCCCATGGCCAGATTGACGGCGGCGATGGTGCGCCGGCGCCACACCCAGCCCGGCAGGATCGGTTCCTCGGCCCGGCGTTCCACCCGGACCACGACGACGGCCAGCAGCGCGCTCGCGCCCAGCAGTCCGAGGGAGGGCGCGGACAGCCAGGGCCAGGCGACACCGCCCTGGACGAGTGCGAAGAGCAGCAGCCCACCGCAGGCGAAGACGGCCAGCGCACCCGCCCAGTCGACCCGTCCCCGGCGTCCGGGCGACCGTTCGGGCTCGGTCAGGTGGCGGGCGATCATCCACAGGGCGAGGCCGGCCAGCGGCAGGTTGATGAGGAAGATCCAGCGCCAGTGCGCGTACGAGGCCAGCAGTCCGCCGAGCGCCGGGCCGGCCACGGCCGAGGTGGCCCAGACGCTGGACATCCGGGCCTGGATCCGCGGCCGTTCCCTGAGCGGGTAGAGGTCGGCGGCCAGGGTCTGGATCGTGCCCTGGAGGGCGCCGCCGCCCAGGCCCTGGACGATGCGGAAGGCGATGAGGGCGGCCATGTTCCAGGCGGACGCGCACAGCAGCGAACCGATGAGGAAGAGGCCGATGCCGAAGAGCAGGACGGGCTTGCGGCCGAAGGTGTCGGACAGCTTCCCGTAGACGGGCAGGGTGACGGTCACCGCGAGCAGGTAGCCGGAGAAGAGCCAGGAGAAGACGGAGAATCCGCCGAGTTCGCCCACGATCTGCGGGACGGCGGTGGCCACGATGGTGCTGTCCAGGGCGACGAGCGCCATGCCGAGCATCAGCGAGGCGACCACCGGGGCAGGGGGCCGTGCGGCCGGCCGGGCCGCGGGCGCGCCGCCGGCCGCGTTCGAGGCCGCAGGCGTGTCCCCGGGGGTGCCGGCCACGGGGCCCGGGGGTATGCCGTCCGGGTTCGCGCCGGTGCTCTCCGCCGATGCCACCGAGATTCCTTCCCCCTGCACGTAACTGCGGGGAACACCATCTCACCGCCGCGTGGCGGGCGGTATCCCCCAGGGCCGGTACGCCGAAGGACGCACTTCCCCTAGGGGTCCCTCCGCACAGAGGGCCAGGGGCCGTTCCTCCCGTCGGAGGAGGTGAGCGGCCCCGATGCCTCCTTAACTGGAACCTACGCACCAGACGCCGGGGGTGGGGGTAACCCCCGGGCGGATACGGCGATGGGCACCAGCGCGCCACGCCTCCGCCCGGCGGAGACTCATGACGGCGACGCAGGCACCGACGCAGACGTACGCATTCGAAGAGGGAGAAAGACCGTGACAACGGCTATGACCGAAACCAGGCACGGGGGTACTGGAGGGCATGCAGCCGTCGCGGCCCGGGCACGAAAGGTCGTCAAGGCCTACGGCTCCGGGGAGACGCGCGTCGTAGCCCTCGACGACGTCGACGTGGACATCATGAGCGGCCAGTTCACCGCGATCATGGGCCCCTCCGGCTCCGGCAAGTCCACGCTGATGCACTGCCTCGCCGGTCTCGACACGGTGACCAGCGGCCAGATCCACCTGGACGACACCGAGATCACCGGACTGAAGGACAAGAAGCTCACGCAGCTGCGCCGCGACCGGATCGGCTTCATCTTCCAGGCCTTCAACCTGCTGCCCACGCTCAACGCCCTGGAGAACATCACGCTCCCCATGGACATCGCGGGCCGCAAGCCCGACGCGGAGTGGCTGAACCGGGTCGTGGAGACCGTGGGCCTCGCGGGCCGGCTCAAGCACCGACCGACCGAGCTCTCCGGCGGTCAGCAGCAGCGCGTGGCGGTCGCCCGCGCCCTCGCCGCCCGCCCGCAGATCATCTTCGGCGACGAGCCGACCGGAAACCTGGACTCCAGGGCCGGCGCCGAGGTCCTCGGCTTCCTGCGCCGCTCGGTGGACGAGCTCGGCCAGACGATCGTCATGGTCACGCACGACCCGGTGGCCGCCTCCTACGCCGACCGCGTCATCTTCCTGGCCGACGGCCGGATCGTCGACGAGATGTACGGACCCACCGCCGACCAGGTCCTCGACCGCATGAAGGACTTCGACGCGCGCGGGCGGACCTCATGAGCAACACCGTCCTGAAGACCTCGCGGCGCAACTTCATCGCCCACAAGGGACGGATGGCGCTCTCCGCCGTCGCGGTCATGCTCTCCGTCGCCTTCGTCTGCGGCACCCTCGTGTTCACCGACACCATGAACACCACCTTCGACAAGCTGTTCGCCGTCACCAACTCCGATGTGACCGTCACCCCGAAGGAGGCGGAGGAAGGGGAGGAGACCTCCGACCGCGGCCGTCCCGAGACGCTGGCGGGCTCGGTCGTCGAGCAGGTCAGGAAGGCCGAGGGCGTCAAGAGCGCCGAGGGCGGCGTCGTGTCGATGTCCGTCACGATCGTCAACGCCAAGAACGAGAACCTGGGCTCGACCACCGGCGCCCCGACCATCGCGGGCAACTGGAGCGACAACGAGCTCAAGTCCATGAAGATCACCTCGGGCAACGCGCCGCGCGGCCCGACCGAGGTGATGGTCGACGCCGACACCGCCGAGAAGCACCACCTGAAGCTCGGTGACGAGCTGCGCACGATCGCCATCACCGGCGACATCCGCGCCAGGATCACCGGTATCGCCACCTTCACCGTGACCAACCCGGGCGCGGCCGTCGTCTACTTCGACACGGCCACCGCGCAGAAGTCGCTGCTCGGCTCCCCCGACTCCTTCACGCACGTCAACGTCACCGCCGTGGACGGGGTGAGCGACGAGCAGCTCAAGCAGAACGTCGCGAGCGCCCTCAAGGCTGCCGGCGCGGACACCTACAAGCTCCAGACCGCCAAGGAAGCCGCGGACGCCAACCGCAAGGACGTCGGCTCCTTCCTCGACGTCATGAAGTACGTGATGCTCGGCTTCGCCGGCATCGCCTTCCTCGTCGGCATCTTCCTGATCTTCAACACCTTCTCCATGCTGGTGGCCCAGCGCACCCGCGAGATCGGCCTGATGCGTGCCATCGGCGCCGACAGCGGGCAGGTCCTCAAGTCCGTGGTCGTCGAGGCCTTCCTGCTCGGCGTGGTCGGCTCGGTCCTGGGCGTCGCCGCGGGCGTGGGCCTGGCCGTCGGCCTGATGGCCCTCATGGGCCAGATGGGCATGCACCTGTCCACCGACGACCTGACGGTCGCCTGGACCACGCCCGTCGCCGGCATCGTCCTCGGCGTCATCGTCACCGTCGTCTCCGCCTTCGTCCCGGCCCGCCGGGCCGGCAAGGTCTCCCCGATGGCCGCACTGCGCGAGTCCGGAACCCCGGGCGACAAGAAGGCCGGCGTCGTGCGCGCCGTCCTCGGCCTCGTCCTCACCGGCATCGGCGGCGCGGCGCTCTACCTCGCCACCGCCGCCGAGAAGGCCGGACCCGGATCGATGTGGCTGGGCCTGGGCGTCGTCCTCAGCCTCATCGGCTTCATCGTGATCGGCCCGCTGCTCGCCGCGGGCGTGGTGCGGGTGCTCTCCGGTGTGGTCCTGCGGCCCTTCGGGTCCGTGGGCCGGCTCGCCGAACGCAACGCCCTGCGCAACCCGCGCCGCACCGGTGCCACCGCCGCCGCGCTGATGATCGGCCTGGCGCTGGTCGCCTGCCTGTCCGTGGTCGGCTCCTCGATGGTGGCCTCCGCCACCGACGAGCTCGACAAGTCGGTCGGCGCGGACTACATCGTCGCCTCCGAGTCCGGCCAGCCCGTCCTGCCGCTGGCCGAGCAGGCCCTGCGCGCCACCGCCGGCCTCGACCACGTCACCGCCTACCGCCAGCTGGAGGCCACGCTCACCGCGCCCGACGGCACCACCGAGAAGACCGAGCTCGGCGCGACCGACCCGACGTACGCCAAGGACATCCGGCGCAAGATGACGGCCGGCGAGCACGCGGCCGCCTACGGCGCCGGCTCCATGTCGGTCGGCTCCCTCTACGCCACCGCGCACGGCATCAAGACCGGTGACGAGATCAAGGTCGCCTTCACCGGCGGCAAGACGGTCGCGCTGAAGGTCGCGGCGATCACCAGTGACGAGGGCAACCTCGACAAGGGCATGAAGTACATCAGCACCGAGACCGCACGGGCGAACGTGCCGGCGGACCGGATGCCGCTCCCCTTCATGCTGCTCGCCAGCGCGCAGGACGGTCAGGCCGCCGACACCGCCTACGCCTCGGTCAAGGCCGCGATGGCGCAGTACCCGCAGTACGCCGTGCGCAACCAGGCCGACTACAAGCAGGCCCTGAAGGACCAGGTCGGCCAGCTGCTGAACATGGTCTACGGGCTGCTCGGCCTCGCGATCGTCGTCGCGGTCCTGGGCGTCGTGAACACCCTGGCCCTCTCGGTGGTCGAGCGGACCCGCGAGATCGGCCTGATGCGCGCCATCGGCCTCTCCCGCCGCCAGCTGCGCCGCATGATCCGCCTGGAGTCGGTGGTCATCGCCCTCTTCGGCGCCCTGCTCGGCCTCGGGCTGGGCATGGGCTGGGGCGCGACCGCGCAGCAGCTGCTCGCGCTCGAAGGCCTCAAGGTGCTGGAGATCCCGTGGCCGACGATCCTCGGGGTGTTCGCCGCGTCGGCTTTCGTGGGCCTGTTCGCCGCACTGGTCCCGGCCTTCCGGGCAGGGCGGATGAACGTACTGAACGCGATCGCGAGCGAGTAACCGTTCCGCGTTCGTCCGGGGGAATGCCGGTCCGGGACCTCGGGTCCCGGACCGGCGTCGTTCCCGGGGCCGGTCGTTCCCGGGGCCGGTCCGGGCCGGGGCCGGCCCCCGGTCACTGCCGCTGCATCAGGACGATGCCGGCGGCCTCACCCACCAGGGTGAACCGCTCGTCGGGGTGGAGCTGGCGGGCGTAGCCGGTCGGGTCCTCGCCGGCCCACTTCGAGGAGTTGTCGATGGTGATCCAGTCGGGGACCACGCCCTTGCTGCCGCCGATCCACAGCACGCGGCAGCGGGAGGTCAGCCGGGTCAGCGGGGTGGTGTCGGCCTCCACGGTCGCCCCGTCGGGGATCCGGGCCAGGAGCCGTTCGATGGCCGTGACCCGCTCGGGTTTTTCGTACGTACGGGCCTCGGCGAGCTTGGCCGTCGGCATGGCGGTCGCGCTCAGGGCGAGGGCGGCGGCCAGGACGGCGGCCGGCAGCTGCAGGGCGTACGAGCGCAGCCAGGGCCGCTCGCCGCGCCGGACGGTGTCGATGGCGTCGACCAGGGCGAGGGCCACGACGGGCATGAGGACGGCGCTGTAGTGCCAGTCCGTGGACCAGTAGTGGTCGTCCCCGGACAGGAACCGCCAGCCGAGGGTCGGTGCGGCCACCAGGAGCAGCGGCGAGCGCAGCGCGAGCAGCCCGGAGGTGGGGATCAGCACCCAGGCCAGGGTGGTGAGCTTGGTGCCGATCCCGCCGAGCGGGCCCGCCCCGTCGATCTTGTCCCAGTAGCCGTATCCCGCGGTGGCGAAGGCCGGTATCAGGACGGTGAACACCAGGACCGCGAAGACGCAGGCCGCGCCGGCCACGCCGAGCGCGGTCAGGGCGGTCCGCCGGTCGGTGGTCCGGGCCCGCCAGGCCACCACCACGGCCAGTGCGGCGAGCGTGAAGCCGAGGTCCTCCTTGACGAGGACCAGGGGCAGCCCCCACAGCAGGGCGGCCCGCCAGCGCCGGGCGAGGACCGCCTCCAGGGCGAAGGCCAGCAGGGGCACGGCGAAGGCGATCTCGTGGAAGTCGAACTCGACGGCCCGCTGGATGCCCCAGGAGAGCCCGTACGCGATGCCGACGGCGAGCCCCCGGGCCCGGCCGAGGAAGCGTACGGCCGCCCGGGTGACGGGCACGGCGGACAGCGCGAACAGCGCCGACTGCACGACCAGCAGCGTGACGGGCCCGGGGAAGACCCGGTAGACGGGGGCGACGAGCGCGATGATCGGGCTGAAGTGGTCCCCGAGGATGTTGGCCCCGGGACCCTTCAGGTCGGCGACGGGCTCCTGCAGGTGCGCGTAGGCGCGGATCGCCTGCTCGAAGATCCCCAGGTCCCAGGAGGCCCAGTCCATCCGCCGGAACCGCCCGACGGAAAGGATCAGGTAGACGAGGAACATCCCGGCCGCGACGAGCCAGGGCGGTGCCCATGCGTACCGGTCCGGCTTCGCGGATGCCGGTACCACCGGCGCCGGGCGGGCTATCGCATCGCTCGTCACGGACTCGTGCTCCTCGGCCGTTCGGCGTGAACTCATACGGAAGGGACGCGGCGAGCTCAGGCGGTGGTTACGTCGACATCGTAAAGCGGGAGCAACGTCACAAGGGCGAGGAGGGCCGGGAGCCGGCGCCGTGCCCCGAATCCCTCGCGCGTCGCCGGGGCCGCCGTCGTAGGGTGGGAACCCCCGGCCCGTACGACGTGTCGGGTCCTTCGCGTTGCCCTTTCACCGGACGGAAAGCCTCTTCATGAGCCTGCACGGACTGCTCGACGCCGTCACCCGTGATGCCGCCCTCGCCGAGGCGGTCGGCGCGGCCGGGGACGGCAAGCGCATGCACGTGGACCTGGTCGGCCCCGCCGCCGCACGTCCCTTCGCGATCGCCGCGCTGGCCCGGCAGACCGGGCGGACCGTCCTGGCGGTCACCGCCACCGGGCGTGAGGCCGAGGACCTGGCCGCCGCGCTGCGCTCCCTGCTGCCCCCCGACGAGGTGGTGGACTACCCGTCCTGGGAGACCCTGCCCCACGAGCGGCTCAGCCCGCGCAGCGACACCATGGGCCGCCGGCTCGCCGTCCTGCGCCGCCTGGTGCACCCGAGCAAGGACGACCCGGCGGCGGGTCCCGTGAGCGTGCTCGTCGCGCCCATCCGGTCCGTGCTCCAGCCGCAGGTCAAGGGGCTCGGGGACCTGGTGCCCGTCAGCCTGCGCCACGGTGGCGCCGCCGACCTCGGCGAGGTCACCGAGGCGCTGGCGGCCGCCGCGTACGCGCGGGTCGAGCTCGTCGAGAAGCGCGGGGAGTTCGCCGTCCGCGGCGGCATCCTCGATGTGTTCCCGCCCACCGAGGAACACCCGCTGCGCATCGAGTTCTGGGGCGACGAGGTCGAGGAGATCCGCTACTTCAAGGTCGCCGACCAGCGTTCCCTGGAGATCGCCGAGCACGGGCTGTGGGCCCCGCCCTGCCGTGAGCTGCTGCTGACCGACGCGGTACGGGAGCGGGCGGCGGCCCTCGCCGAGGCGCACCCCGAGCTCGGCGAACTGCTGCACAAGATCGCCGAGGGGATCGCGGTGGAGGGCATGGAGTCCCTCGCCCCGGTCCTCGTCGACGAGATGGAACTGCTGATCGACGTGCTGCCGGCCGGGTCGATGGCCGTGGTCTGCGACCCGGAGCGGGTCCGGACCCGGGCCGCCGACCTCGTGGCGACGAGCCAGGAGTTCCTGATGGCGTCCTGGGCGGCCACCGCGGGCGGCGGCGAGGCCCCCATCGACGTCGGCGCGGCCTCGCTGCGCGGGATCGCGGACGTCCGCGACCGGGCCCGCGAGCTGGGCATGATGTGGTGGTCCGTGTCCCCCTTCGCCGCCGACGAGAGCGCGGGCGGCAGCGACACCCTCAAGCTCGGCATGCACGCCCCGGAGGCCTACCGCGGCGACACCGCCCGGGCACTGGCCGACACCAAGGGCTGGATCGCCGACGGCTGGCACACCGTCTACCTCACCGAGGGCCACGGCCCGGCCGCCCGTACCGTCGAGGTGCTCGGCGGCGAGGGCATCGCGGCCCGGCTGGAGCCGGAACTGCGGGTGCTGGAGCCGAGCCTGGTGCACGTCGCCTGCGGTTCGCTCGACAACGGCTTCGTCGACCCGGTGCTGCGCCTGGCCGTCCTCACCGAGACCGACCTGACCGGTCAGCGCACCGCCACCAAGGACCTCGGCCGGATGCCGACCCGGCGCCGCAAGACCATCGACCCGCTGACCCTGGAGGCCGGCGACTACATCGTCCACGAGCAGCACGGCGTGGGCCGCTACGTCGAGATGGTCCAGCGCACGGTGCAGGGCGCCACCCGTGAGTACCTGCTGGTGGAGTACGCGCCGGCCAAGCGCGGGCAGCCCGGCGACCGGCTCTACATCCCCACCGACCAGCTGGAGCAGGTCACCAAGTACGTGGGCGGCGAGGCCCCGACCCTGCACCGGCTCGGCGGCGCCGACTGGACCAAGACCAAGGCGCGCGCGAAGAAGGCGGTCAAGGAGATCGCCGCCGACCTCATCAAGCTGTACAGCGCGCGCATGGCGGCCCCCGGCCACACGTTCGGGCCGGACACCCCCTGGCAGCGGGAGCTGGAGGACGCCTTCCCGTACGCGGAGACGCCCGACCAGCTCACCACCATCGCCGAGGTCAAGGAGGACATGGAGAAGTCCGTCCCCATGGACCGGCTGATCTGCGGCGACGTGGGTTACGGCAAGACCGAGATCGCCGTGCGCGCCGCGTTCAAGGCGGTGCAGGACGGCAAGCAGGTCGCCGTCCTGGTCCCGACCACCCTGCTCGTGCAGCAGCACTTCGGCACCTTCTCCGAGCGCTACAGCCAGTTCCCCGTCAAGGTGAAGGCGCTCTCGCGGTTCCAGAGCGAGACCGAGTCCAAGGCCACCCTGGAGGGGCTGAAGGAGGGCTCGGTGGACGTGGTCATCGGCACGCACCGGCTGTTCTCCCAGGAGACCCGGTTCAAGGACCTGGGCCTGGTCATCGTCGACGAGGAGCAGCGCTTCGGCGTGGAGCACAAGGAGCAGCTGAAGAAGCTCCGCGCCAACGTGGACGTGCTCACGATGTCCGCGACGCCGATCCCGCGCACCCTGGAGATGGCGGTGACCGGCATCCGCGAGATGTCGACGATCACCACCCCGCCGGAGGAGCGGCACCCGGTGCTCACCTTCGTCGGGCCGTACGAGGAGAAGCAGATCGGCGCGGCCGTCCGCCGCGAGCTGCTGCGCGAGGGCCAGTGCTTCTACATCCACAACCGGGTCGAGTCCATCGACCGGGCGGCCGCGAAGCTGCGTGAGATCGTGCCCGAGGCGCGGATCGCGACGGCCCACGGCCAGATGTCGGAGCAGGCCCTGGAGCAGGTCGTCGTGGACTTCTGGGAGAAGAAGTTCGACGTGCTCGTCTCCACCACCATCGTCGAGTCGGGCATCGACATCTCCAACGCCAACACCCTGATCGTGGAGCGCGGCGACAACTTCGGCCTCAGCCAGCTGCACCAGCTGCGCGGCCGCGTCGGGCGCGGCCGCGAGCGCGGGTACGCGTACTTCCTGTACCCGCCGGAGAAGCCGCTGACGGAGACCGCGCACGAGCGGCTCGCGACGATCGCCCAGCACACCGAGATGGGCGCCGGCATGTACGTGGCGATGAAGGACCTGGAGATCCGCGGCGCGGGCAATCTGCTCGGCGGCGAGCAGTCCGGTCACATCGCGGGCGTCGGCTTCGACCTCTACATCCGGATGGTCGGCGAGGCCGTGGCCGACTACCGGGCCGCCGTCGAGGGAGGGGTGGAGGAGGAGCCGCCGCTGGAGGTCAAGATCGAGCTGCCGGTCGACGCGCACGTCCCGCACGACTACGCGCCGGGCGAGCGGCTGCGCCTGCAGGCGTACCGGTCGATCGCCTCCGCCACCTCCGAGGCGGACATCAAGGCCGTACGGGAGGAGCTCACCGACCGCTACGGCAAGCTGCCGGAGCCGGTGGAGAACCTGCTGCTGGTGGCCGGGTTGCGGATGCTGGCCCGGGCCTGCGGGGTCGGGGACATCACCCTCCAGGGCAACAACGTCCGCTTCGGGCCGGTGGAGCTGCGTGAGTCGCAGGAGCTGCGGCTCAAGCGGCTCTACCCGGGGACGGTGCTCAAGCCCGCCACCGCGCAGGTGCTGGTCCCGCGTCCGAAGGCGGGCAAGATCGGTGGAAAGCCGGTGGTCGGACGGGAACTGCTGGCCTGGACGGGGGAGTTCCTCACCACCATCCTCGGTTCGTAGCGCCCGTCGGCGGGCGCGGTGCGTGAACGGCCGTGGCCGGGGACCTGTGAGGTCCCCGGCCACGGCCGTTCTCGCGTGTGCGCGGGCTCAGCCGAGCTGGTCCGCGTCGATGACGTCCTTGCCGGTCGGCGCCTCGGCGTTCACCGGCTTGTCGATGCCGGTGAAGGAGACCTCGGCCGGCTCCTTGCCGGTGACGCTCGCCTTGAGCAGGTACGGCTTGCCCTCGGTGGCCACCAGCAGGGTCTCGGTGCCCTCGTCGGTCTTGGTGGTCAGGGTGAGGGCCTTGCGGCCGTCGACCGAGGTGACCTTGCCCTTCTCCGCGCCCTTGCTGTCGTCGAACTCCTTGAGGAGCTCGTCGAGGTCGCACAGGGAGGCGAGTTCCTTCGCGTCGGCGTCCGTGGTCTTCGACTTCAGCCAGTGGCCGGCCAGCATCTTGACCGCCTCGTCCGCCTGGTCCTTGGGCAGGTCCTTCATCTGGGCGCGGTAGAAGGGCTCGTCCGCCTTGATGAACACGAACTCGGCGTTGCGGATCAGCTCGAAGGCGCCCTCCTGGCCGGCGATCGTGCCCCGGCAGTCGCCGGTCTTGCTGACCGCCATGTTCAGCTCCAGCGGCTTGCCCCCGTCCCAGACCTTGCCGCTGACGGTGAGCGAGGAGGCGCCGCGCAGGGCGTCCACGGACTTGTCCGCCACCTCCGAGCCGGACAGGTCCGCGAACGGGCCCGACGCGAAGCACCCGGTCAGGCCGACGGCGGCGGCGCAGGCGAGGGCGGCGGTGACGGTGAAGCGGTGAGCGGTGCGCATGGGGACTCTCTAGGGCATCTGGAAGGCGGCGGTAAAGGAAGATTAAAGGAGAAGCGGAAGATTGTATTCCGCCCAGCCCGGAACGCAAGGATCCGGCGGGTGAAGACGCCCCGATCACAGCAGATGTTCGTGAACCGAGTCAACATGATTCACGGAAGTTCTTCAGTTCACGCTGTGAATCGGCCTCTTCGGTGTGAGCGGGTATGCTCCCCCGCATGTCCGAGGAGAACGCCGCAGCACCGGCCACGGCAGCAGACGCAGCGGCAGCAGAGGCAGCGGCAGCAGAGGCCACTGCGGCCGAGGTCACCTCGGCCGAGGTCGCCCGCCTGGCCGGAGTCGGCCGCGCGGCCGTGAGCAACTGGCGGCGCCGCCACGCCGACTTCCCCAAGCCCGTCGGCGGCACCGAGACCAGCCCCTCCTTCTCCCTGGACGAGGTGGAGCACTGGCTGCGCGCCCAGGGCAAGCTCGCCGAGGTCCCGCTGCGCGAACGCGTCTGGCGGCAGATCACCGCCCACCCCGGCGGAGCCGTCACCGCACTCGTCAAGGCCGGCGGCGCCCTGCTCGTCGTACGGGACCGGCCCGCCCACTGGCTGGAGCTGACCGCCGTCTCCGACGAGCGCATGGCCACCCTGCTGCGGCCCGTCCTCGACCAGGTGCTCGGCGCGCGCCTCGGGCCCGGCCACGCGCTCGCCGAGATCCCGCTGCACCCGGCCGCCATGCCGCTGCTGCGGGCCGCCGCCGAACTCGCCGCCGAACTCGGGGCGCGCCAGGCCTTCGAGTTCCTCCTCGGGCGCCACCTCGACGCCAACCCCCGCCAGTACACGCTCACCCCGGACGGCCTCGCCGCCCTCATGGCCGCCCTCGCCGGGCCCTCCTCCCGCACCGTCCTCGACCCCGCCTGCGGAACCGGCACCCTGCTGCGCGCCGTCCCCGGCGCCACCGCCCTGTACGCGCAGGACTCCGCGCCCGAACTCGCCGCCCTCGCCGCCCTGCGCCTCGCCCTGAACGGAACGCCCCAGGTCCGCGCGGCCGCCGCCGACAGCCTGCGGGCCGACGCCTTCGCCCAGGACACCGTCGACGCCGTGCTCTGCCACCCGCCGTTCAACGAACGCGGCTGGGGCCACGAGGAACTGGCCTACGACCCGCGCTGGGAATACGGCTTCCCGGCCCGCACCGAATCCGAACTCGCCTGGATCCAGCACGCCCTGGCCCACCTGCGCGAGGGCGGCACCGCCGTACTGCTCATGCCGCCCGCCGTCGCCGCCCGCCGCTCCGGCCGCCGCATCCGCGCCGACCTGCTGCGCCGCGGCGCACTGCGGGCCGTCGTCGCGCTCCCGGCCGGCGCCGCGCCCCCGTACGGGATCCCCCTGCACGTGTGGGTGCTGCGCCGGCCGGCCCCGCACGCGGCGCCCCCGGCCGGGCTGCTGCTCGTCGACACCGCGGCCCTCGCCGCCGACGAGGGACTGCGTTCCGCCTGGCCCGCCGTGCACGGCGCGGTGACGGACGCCTGGAGCGCGTACGACCGCACCGGATCGGTGGCCGAGGCGCCGGGCGTCCGCCGCGTCGTCCCCGTCATCGAGCTGCTCGACGACGACGTGGACCTCACCCCCGCCCGCCACCTGCCCCCGCCGGCCGCCGGCGGCGGTCCCGCCGAACTGACCGCCGTACGGGAGAGGCTGGGCGAGACCCTCGGCAGGGCCGCCCGGCTCACCCCGCCGCCCGCGGCCGCGCCCGCCGGGGGCACGGCCCGGCCGCCGATGACCACCGTCGGCGAACTCGCCCGCGCCGGAGCCCTGGAACTGCACACCGGCACCGGTGGCGGCACCGGATCCGCCCCCGTCCTCACCGAACAGGACGTCTGCACCGGAGGCGGCCCGTCCGGCACCCTCGTGCCCGGAACCGACGAGCCCGTGCTCACCGCCCCCGGCGACGTGCTCGTCCCCCTCGTCGGCGGCGCGGCCGTCGCCCGGGTCGTCGACGAGGCCGTCGCGGGCGCCGTACCGGGCCGCGGCCTGGCCCTGCTGCGCCCCGACCCGGACGCCCTCGACCCGTGGTTCCTGGCCGGATTCCTGCGCGGCACCGCCAACACCCGCCGCGCCAGCAGCCACGCCTCCACCGCCACCCGGCTCGACGTACGCCGGCTCCAGCTGCCCCGGCTGCCCCTGGCGCAGCAGCAGAGCTACGGGCTCCGCTTCCGCGCGCTCGCCGAGTTCGAGGACGCGCTGCGGCTCGCGGGGCGGCTCGGCGAACAACTCGTGCAGGGGTTCCACGACGGCCTCTCCGACGGCACGGTCACGCCGGAGTGAACGGCCGTGCAGCGAGCGTGCAACGGTTGCGCGCATCCCCTCACCCCTGGCCGGGAACGCTGTATACCCTCAGACCCGAAACCTCTTCCGCACGGCCCGTCAGGAGCAGCGATGCACGGCCCCGGCCTTCCGCCGCAGCACGGCCCCCAGTCCGACTCCGGGGGCGTGATGGCACTGCGCGTGGTGTTCGTGCTGCTGCCCGTCCTCAGCTGCGGCTTCCTCGCCTGGGGTTCCCTGCTGCGGCTCGCCCTGGTCACCCGCAAGTCCCGTGACTGGACGCTGCTGGTGGTCAGCGGTGTGCTGGCCGTCGTGTGGATGGCGCTCATCCAGGCCGACCCGACGCCCGAGGTCAACGGCTGGCAGGGCAACCTGGGCGCCGGCGGCTCGATCTTCAGCGGTCTCGCGATCTGCGTGTACTTCCTCGTCGCCGACATCAAGCACCACGAGGCCCGGCGGGCGGCCCTGACCGCGCAGTGGTACCCGGCGCAGTCCGCTCCCTACGTCCACCCGCAGCCGTCCGGGCCCGCCTACGGGTACCCGCCGGCCACGGCCACCACCCGGCCCTCCACCCCGGCCCCGGCCCCCGCGCCGGCGCCGGCCCCTCCGCAGGTGCCGCCGCAGCCGACCCCGCCCCCGCGCATCGGGCAGGTCCGCGCCGAACTCGACGAACTCAGCGAGCTGCTGCGCAAGCAGACCCCGCCGGCCGGGGCCCCCCGCCAGGATCCCCACCAGACCCCGTTCCAGGACCCGCAGCAGTGACCGACCGGCTCATCGGCGACCGCTACCAGCTCGCGACCATCCTCGGCCAGGGCGGCATGGGCCAGGTGTGGACCGCGTACGACCGGCGCCTCGACCGCCGCGTCGCCGTCAAACTGCTGCGCCCCGACAAGGTCGCCGGCCCCGGCACCGTCGCCGAGGAGCTGCGCCGCCGCTTCGTGCGCGAGTGCCGGGTCACCGCCCAGGTCGACCACCCCGGCCTGGTCACCGTGCACGACGCGGGCAGCGACGGCGACGAACTCTTCCTCGTCATGGGCTACGTGGAGGGCGCGGACCTCGCCGACCACCTCGCCGAGCACGACCCCTATCCCTGGCAGTGGGCGGTCGCCGTCGTCGCGCAGCTGTGCTCGGTCCTGTCGGCCGTGCACGCGGTGCCGATCGTGCACCGGGACCTGAAGCCGCGCAACGTGATGGTCCGGCCGGACGGCACCGTGCTCGTCCTGGACCTCGGCGTGGCCTCGGTCATGGACACCGACACCACCCGCCTCACCAGCACCGGCTCACCCATCGGCAGCCCCGCCTACATGGCCCCCGAGCAGGCCATGGGCGGCGCCGTGGGCCCGTACACCGACCTGTACGCCCTCGGCGTGCTGCTGTACGAACTCCTCAGCGGCAACGTCCCCTTCGCCGGCTCCACCGCCCTCGGGGTCCTGCACCGCCACCTGTACGAGCCCCCGCTGCCGGTCCGCCAGATGCGCCCGGAGATCCCCCCGGAGCTGGAGAAGCTCCTGCTGCACCTCCTCGCCAAGGACCCGCAGGACCGGCCCTCCTCCGCCCAGGAGGTCTACGAGGCCCTGGCCCCGCTGCTGCCCGCCCGCGGCAGCCGCACCCCGTCCGGCCCGCTCGACCCGACCCGCCCGTTCCTGCGCCCGCAGGCCCCCTGGCCCGACCGGGCGACGGTCGTCCCGCCGCGGCCGAGCACCCCGCCCGCCCCGCCCAAGGCCGACGTCCCCGGCGCCGTGGACGAGGCCCGCAAGCTCCTGGACCAGGGGCAGCTCACCCAGGCCGTGGACATCCTCGGCGGCATCCTCCCGGCGGCCGCCGCCGAGCACGGGGAGCACTCCCCGGTGGTCCGCTCCCTGCGCAAGCAGTACGCCGCCACCCTCATGGACGACGGCCAGTACCGGCGCGCGCTGCCGGAACTGCGCCGCCTCGCCGACGAGTTCCCGGCCGGGGACCCCCAGTCGCTGCGCTTCCGCTACGACTCGGCCCAGTGCCTGGAGCAACTGGGCGAGCCCGCCGCCGCCCTGGCGGAGTACCGCTCGCTGCTCCCGTTCTTCGAGAACCACTACGCCAACCCGGACCCGGGCCTGCCGCTGGAGGTCCGCCGCCGGATCGCCCACCTGCTGCTCTCCCTCGGCGACCGGCAGGCGGCCCACGACACCCTGGCCCGGCTGCTGTTCGACGCGGAACGGCTGCACGGCCCGGCCCACCCCTTCCCGGCCGAGATACGCCGCACCCTGCACTGGCTCAGCCAGGTCCGCTGACCCGCCGCCGGGTCCGGCCCCGCAGGGCCACGGCCGCCCAGATCCCCAGCGCGACCGCCAGGGACGCCAGCCCCGGGACCAGCCCCGGCGGGCGGAACGCGCAGCTCACCCGGGTGGTGCCGGGGGAGAGCGGGGCCGCCACCAGGCCCAGGTGGCTGGAGGCCGGCCGGCCGTTGCAGGTCCAGCCGGCGATCGCGGGGACCGAGAGGACCGCCGTCCCCGCGGCCCCCTGCGGCAGTTCGGCCCGGACCCCCGAGGAGCCGACCCGGACCGAGGTCGCGGCCGTCGCCCGCAGCCCGGCCACCGCCGCGTCGAGCCGGGCCCGGTCCAGGCAGGACAGGGCCCACCGCGGGGGCGGGGCCGCGTCGAAGACCAGCGCCGAGGAGGCCCCGCGGGAGGGGCCCATCGGCTGGAGGGCGGCCCGGTTGCGGGGCGCGTTGCCGTTCAGACGGAAGGCGGGGCCGTCCGCGAGGCGGGCCGTCGCGTTGTACTCGGGGGCCCACAGGAAGGCCTCCGTGCCCGCCCGGCACACCCCCGGCGCGAGCGGATCCTCGTACACCCGGGCGCCGAGCAGCGCTTCCTGGTTGGCGAAGGGGGAGTCGTCGGTGTAGGCGGGCGCGGGGCCGGGCGGGCGGGTCGTCACCAGCGGGGGCACCTGCGCCCGGCGGACCGAGCCGTCGGGCTGCAGACGTGCGCCGACCGCGAAGACGGCGTCCGTCACCGGGTTGTCGATGCTCTGGACGTTGCGGCCGCGCGAGGTCCAGCCCGCCCCGAGTGCGACCATCGTGCGGGTGAACACGTCCGGGGTGTGGCTGCTGTAGTACGCGCCGCCCTCGCCGCCGAGCAGCAGCGGGTCGTTGCCCGTCAGGGCGGGCCGGCCCGGGTCGGTACGGTACGCCGGCCAGCCGTCCGCACCGGCCAGGGCCTCGGCGCGCGCGGTGTGCGCAGGCCCCCAGGACGGGTAGTCGTCCAGGCCGCCCAGCTTGCCCTTGTGGCCGTAGGCGGTGGTCGCCGCGGCCTGTGCCAGCAGGACCAGCGCGAGCAGTGCGGCCGCCGGCCGGGCGAGGCGCCGGTGGCGCAGCGCCCACCAGGCCGCGGCCGCCATCGCCAGCCCGCCGGCGAAGAGCGCGTATCCCGCCGCCGTCACCAGGGGGCTGTCGTGCGCCCACAGCACGGCGGCCGCGAGTACGCCCGTACCCGCGGCCAGGGCCGGCGGCCTCGGCAGGCCCGCGGCCAGCCCGGTCCAGGCGGCGATCACGGCGATCCCGGCCAGCACGAAGGTCTGCCGGTACGGGCTTCCGTTCGGGGTGGCGAACAGGTGCCAGGCCAGGTGCGTGGGCGCCCACTGCAGGGACAGCGCCACGGCCGCGGTCAGCCCCGCCCACCACAGCCGGGTGCGCGCGGGGACCGCCCGGTGGAAGGGGAGCGCGGCCACCAGCAGCAGGGTCCCGGTGCCGACGAAGACGGCGGGGGAGGAGAAGGAGTACGTCCCCGGCAGCAGCCGGGCGAACAGGTCCGCCCAGGTCACCGGCCGGAACTCCCTGACCCACCCCGGGTAGGCCTGCCCGGAGCTGAGGAAGAGCGGCAGGAGCACGGGCACCGCGAGCGCGATCCCGAGCACGGTCGTCCCGGCGCCCCGGGCGATCACCGCCAGCCGGGCCCGGGCGCCCTCCCGGGTGAGGACCACCCGTACCAGCAGCACCAGCGCCGCACCCAGCGTCGCCATGTAGGCGGTGTAGAAGTTCGCCGTCCAGCAGACCGCGACGACCAGCGGCGCAAGCAGGATCCGGCGCCCGCGCAGGGCCCATTCACCGGTCAGGCACAGCAGGGGGAAGGCGATCAGCCCGTCCAGCCACATCGGGTTGTACGAGGCCTCGATCACCGACCAGCCGCACAGCGCGTACGAGGCCCCGAGCAGCCCGGCCGCCCACCAGGGCCCGCGGCGCTGGGTGCGCAGCAGCCAGGCCGTCGCGGCCGCCGCGGCCGACATCTTGAGCACGGTGACGACGTACACGGCGAGGTCGATGTCCGTGCGCGGGAAGAGCCCGACGAGGACGGCGAACGGGCTGGTCAGATAGGTACCCAGGTCCGGCAGGAAGCTCATGCCGTAACCGGAGCGCCAGTTGAACAGCAGCCCGCCCTCCGCGCGGCCGTGCAGCAGGTCCCACAGCTGTGCGTGGAAGGGGACGAACTGGTTGCCGAGGTCGTTGATGCTGCGGTGGCGCGGCCCGTAGGGGAACACGCGGGCGGCGGCGTCCCCGGCGCACACGGCCACCGCCGTGAGCAGGGCGGCGAGCCCCGAGCCGAGCAGACTCCGGCGGCGTGGTGACGGGCGCGGCGAGCGGCCCGGGGGGCGGGGCGGTGCGGGAGACGGCGCGGGACGCGGTGCGGGACGCGGCGAGCGGTGCGTTGTCGACATGGTGGGCCGACCTTGGCAGGGCCGGGTGACCGAAGGGTGGCCTCAGGGTTGCCGGTGGCCGATCCGGCCCGGCCGGCGGGGCATCCCCGAGGGGCGGGGTCCCCAGAACGGGTGACGGGTGGCGCGCCGGACCCGCCGGTGCCCGCCGGCTCGCCTATGAACGGTGCGTGTTCGGTCCGCGCGTGAATCGTTGGTCGAACCGGTGGTCCGGATCACCGTGACCTCATACCATCGATCACCGCACGGCCCTTTGTGCACCGACGCACAATCTCCCGGCCCTGGAGGCTCCTTTGCACCGTCGCACAGCGCTCTCCGTCTCCGCCGCCCTGCTCGTGGCGGCGCCCCTGCTGTCCGCCTGCTCGGGCGAGCCGCGTCCCGGCACCGCGGCCGTCGTGGGCGGCGAACGCATCACCACCTCCGCGCTCCAGGCCCAGGTCAACGACGTCCGCGCGGCGCAGAACCGTTCCGGGCAGGCCGCCGCCGAACTCATCGCGAGCACCCCCCACCTGGAGCGGCAGAAGCTCGACTCGCTCCTGCAGAGCCGGATCATCGACAAGATGGCCGACACCGCCGGGATCACGGCCACCCAGAAGGCCATCGAGGACGAGCGCAAGGCCTACGTCGACGAGAACGGCGGCACCGAGCAGTTCGAGGCGCTGCTCCTGCAGAAGGGGGCCATGGCCCCCGGCCAGGTCGACCGCTTCCTGCGGGACCGGGTGCTCCTGACCGCGCTCACCGACAAGTACGGGGCCGGGAAGCTGGAGGAGCCCGCCCGGGCCGCCGTCAAGGCCCTGCACATCGAGGTGAACCCGCGCTACGGCGCCTGGGACGCCAAGGAGATCAAGCTCGGTACCGGGGACACGCCCTGGATCACCCAGCGGACGCGGCCCGAGGCGGCCCCGGCCGGCGCCTGACGCTCCGGGGTCCCCCCGGGCCGTGGGCCGGCGTGCCGGAGGTAGGTTCGGAGGGTGACCGACCACTCCGAACCCACCGCCGCCGACGCCGCCGAGCCCACGGGCCGCATCGTCCTGCTGACCACCAGCCACCGGGTCGCCCCCGGTGTGCTGTCCTGGCCGGCGTGGCAGACCCTGCACGCCGCGGACCGGGTGCTGTGCGCCGACCCCGGCCACCCGCAGCTGCCGTACCTGCGGGAGGCCGGCATCGAGGTCGCGTTCGGCAGCCCGGACGCGCACGAGCTGGTCGAGGCCTGCGCGGGCGGCCGTACGGTCGTGGTGCTCCTCGCCGGCGAGGGCGACCGGCGGCTCACGGACGGACTGGCCCGGCTGGCCGGCTCGGGCCGGGTCTCCATGCCCGACCTGGAACTCCTGCCCGGCTCCTACGACCTGCCCGGCGCCCGCCTGCTCGACCTGGTCCAGGTGATGGACCGGGTCCGGCGCGAGTGCCCGTGGACCTCCCGGCAGACCCACCGCAGCCTGGCCAAGTACGCGATCGAGGAAGCGTACGAACTGGTCGAGGCCATCGAGGACGGGGACCGGGAGGAGCTGCGGGAGGAGCTCGGAGACGTACTGCTCCAGGTGGTCTTCCACGCCCGGATCGCCGAGGACGCCGACGTGGCCGGAGAGGACGGCGAGGACGGCGAGGAGGGTGCCGAGGCCTTCTCCATCGACGACGTGGCCGGGGCGCTCGTCACGAAGCTGATCCACCGGCACCCCCACGTCTTCGGTGACGCGGAGGCCGCGACCCCGGAGGACGTCAGCGCGCACTGGCAGCGCACCAAGGCGGTGGAGAAGCGGCGGGAGTCGGTCACCGACGGGATCCCGGTGGGCCAGCCCGGTCTCGCGCTCGCCGCCAAGCTCGCGGGCCGGGCCCGTACGGGCGGCGTGGCGGTGGAACTGCCCCGGGGCGAGGGCATCGGGTACGAGCTGCTGGCGCTCGCGGCCCGCGCCGAGGCGGCGGGGACCGACCCCGAGACCGCGCTGCGCGCGGCGGCCCGCGCCTACCGGGACGCGATCCGGGCGGCCGAGGGCGTGGCGGAGCGGGACGGGCGGTAACCGCTCCCCCTTGGTACTCCCTCCCCTTGGTACTCCCTCTCCTGGGTGCTCCTCCGGCTCAGTGCTCCCTGGGCTCAGTACTCCCTCGGCGCGCGGGCCGAGGGATCGAGCCAGTGGGGCGCCGGGCGGTCCAGGAACCATTCGCCGAAGCCCAGCGGGCGCTCCGCGTACGCGGGGCTCCGGACCGGCACGGCGTCGTGGAAGAGACGGCCGGGGCGGGCGCCCAGCTCCTGGAGGAGGCGGGCCGTCTCCTCCATGAACTGCGGCGGGCCGCTGAGGTAGACGTCCTGGTCCGGCCACAGCCCCCGGTTGCCCAGCGCGGTCGCCAGCCGGTCGGTGGCCTGGTAGCGGTGCCGCCCTGGCGCGGGCGTGATGTAGGTGACGGCGAGCCAGCCGCAGCTGGCGGCGTACGCGTCGATGAGCGGGCGGTCGTAGAGGTGCGCGCCGTCCCGGGCCACCACGAAGAGCCGCACGTCCTGGTCGGGGGGATGCTCCGCGAGATCCTCCAGCAGGGCCCGGATGGGTGCCCAACCGGTGCCGGCGGCGATCAGGCTGACGGGGCGGTCCTCGCGGCGGAAGGTCAGCTGACCGCCGGCGGCGCCGAGCCGCAGCACGTCGCCCGGCCGGGTCTCCCGGACCAGGGCGGTGCTCAGCCGCCCCCGGTCGACCCGGCTGACGTGCAGGTCGAGGGTGCCGTCGGGGCGGGGGGCGTTGCCGATGGAGTAGGTGCGCCAGGTCGTCGGGACCCGTTCGCTGCTGACGCTCGTGTACTGGCCGGGGAGATAGGGGAAGGGGGCGTGCGGCCGTAGCGTCAGGACGCCTATGTCCGGTCCGTACTGGAGGTGGCGCACGACCTCCGCGTCCCACCACGGCGGGTCCTCGCTCGCGTGGGCGGCGGCCGTCATTGCGTCGGCCATCACCTGGTACGCCTCGGCCCAGGCCTTCTCGACGGGCGGCGTCCAGGCCGCGCCGGAGGTCTCCGCGAGCGCGGCGAGCAGGCTGGCGCCGACGGCGGCGTAGTGCTCGGGCCGGACCAGGAACTTGCGGTGGTCGCGTCCCAGGTCGCGCAGGTAGGGGCCGAGGGTCTCGTCGTCGATGTGGGCGATCACGTGGGTGAGCGCGGCGAAGAGCCGGTCCCGCTGGCGTTCCATGTCGTGGAGGGAGTCGGGGAAGAGGGCGCGGACTCCGGGGTTGTGCCAGAAGAGGTGGGAGTAGAAGAACTTGACGGCGTGCTCGGCCCGTCGCTCCACCACCGCGAAACTGCTCTTCAAGATCCTGACATCCACAAAACCGAAAGTAGGAATGCCGGAGAAGTTCAGGTCAAGGGATGGACGATCCACGGACAGCCGCGACGAAACACCCATTTCGGATGGGGGTTCGGTGCCGGGATACGGTCGTCAGGTGCACGAGCAGACCTCCGGGACCCCCGCCGAAACCCCCGCCGGCACTCCTTCCGCCGAGGGCCCCACCCTCTTCGACTGGGAGTTCGCGACCGACCCCTACCCGGCCTACGCGTGGCTGCGCGAGAACGCACCGGTGCACCGCACCAAGCTGCCCAGCGGGGTCGAGGCATGGCTCGTCACCAGGTACGCCGACGCCCGCCAGGCCCTTGCCGACCAGCGGCTCAGCAAGAATCCGGCACACCACGCGGAGCCGGCGCACGCCAAGGGCAAGACCGGGATCCCGGGGGAGCGCAAGGCGGAGCTGATGACGCACCTGCTCAACATCGACCCGCCGGACCACACCCGGCTGCGGCGGCTGGTGTCGAAGGCCTTCACCCCGCGCAGGGTCGCCGAGTTCGCCCCGAGGGTGCAGGCCCTCACCGACCACCTGATCGACGCCTTCGCGGGGAAGGGTGAGGCTGATCTCATTCACGAGTTCGCCTTCCCGCTCCCCATCTACGCCATCTGCGAGATGCTCGGGGTACCGCGCGAGGACCAGGACGACTTCCGCGACTGGGCCGGCATGATGATCCGCCACGGTGGCGGTCCGCGCGGCGGAGTGGCCCGGTCGGTGAAGCAGATGCGGACCTATCTCGGTGAACTCATTCACCGCAAAAGGGATGATCTGGGCGATGACCTCATTTCCGACCTGATCCGGGCGAGCGATCACGGCGACCATCTGACGGAGGGCGAGGCCACCGCCATGGCCTTCATCCTGCTCTTCGCCGGATTCGAGACCACCGTGAACCTCATCGGCAACGGGGTCCACTCCCTCTTCATGAACCCCGGCCAGCGCGAGCGCCTCCAGCTCTCCCTCGCCGCCGGGGAGAGCGGACTGCTGGCCACCGGCGTCGAGGAACTGCTGCGCTACGACGGGCCCGTGGAGCTGGCGACCTGGCGATTCGCCACCGAGCCGCTGACCCTCGGCGGTATGCCGATCGAGGCCGGTGACCCGGTGCTGGTCGTCCTCGCGGCCGCCGACCGGGATCCGGAGCGCTTCACGGACCCGGACACCCTCGACCTCTCCCGGACCGACAACCAGCACCTCGGATACGGGCACGGCATCCACTACTGCCTGGGTGCCCCGCTCGCCCGGCTCGAAGGGCAGACCGCACTCGCGACTTTGCTGATGCGTCTGCCCGATCTGGAACTTGCCGTTCCACCCCAAGACCTGCGCTGGCGTGGCGGGTTGATCATGCGAGGGCTACGCACTCTTCCCGTTCGATTCGCGGCTCAAAACACTTGCGCGAAAGCTGATTAAAAGTCAGGTTCAGCTTGAACTTGTGACAATCGTTCGAAGGCCGCTAGGTTCTGCCGTTACCCCGCTGTTATGCGAAAGGTGATCCCTCATGCTCTCCGGGAACGGCCGTCACAGACGCCCCCGCCAGGTCCCCGCGCTGGTCGTCACAGCCGGAGTCACTGGCTCTGCGCTGGCCATGCCGCTGTTGGCCGCCACCAGCGCCACCGCCGCCGACACGTCCACGTGGGACAAGGTGGCCGAGTGCGAGAGCGGCGGCTCGTGGAGCGCGAACTTCGGCAGCGGCGCCTACGGCGGACTCCAGTTCACCCAGGAGGAGTGGCAGAGCGCCGGCGGACTCGACTTCGCCGAGCGCCCCGACCTGGCGAGCCGTTCCCAGCAGATCGCCGTCGCCGAGCGGGTGCTGGGCTCGACGGGACCGCAGGCCTGGCCGCTGTGCGCGGCCTCGGCCGGTCTGGTCAAGGAAGGCCCCGCCGCACAGGTGGACCCGGGTCTGCCCGGCGGTCAGGGCCCCCTCGCCCCCGCGCCGTCCCGCCCGGACGACGTCGTTCCGTCCACCGGGGGCGGCAAGCCGTCCACGGACTACGGTTCGCCGACCCCGGCCCCGGCGCCGAGCCCGTCCAGCACCCCGTGGTTGATTCCCGACGCCCCGTCCGTCGGACTGCCCGTCATGCCCGCCCCGGACGTCCCGACGACGCCCCCGGCCGACCCGACGGCTCCGGTCCAGCCGGGCGGTCCGACCGGCACGCCGGTCCCCGTCGACCCGACGGCGCCGACGGCGCCGGTGGACCCGACCGCGCCCACCACGGCGCCCGTCACGCCGGGGCTGCCCCCGGTCGACCCGACGGCCCCCGCCGCCCCGGAGGTCCCGCAGACCACCGCCACCACTCCGGTCGAGGGGAGCGGCAAGCACCGCGGTGCGCCGGAGGGCGGGCCGACGGCCCCGTCTGACGCCGCGTCGAACCCCACCTACACGGTCCAGGCGGGCGACAGCCTGGCGACCATCGCGGTTGCCAAGGGCGTAAAGGGGGGCTGGAACGGTCTCTACCAGGCCAATGAGCAAGTCATCGGTGAGGACGCCGACCTCATCAAGCCCGGACAGAACCTGGATCTAACCGTGCAATAAGGACAGTTCAGTTATCCGGAAAGAGTCGAATGTCGGATTTCTGTAAGTGAGACATGTGTCTCTTCCGGTCAACTGGCGTGTCCCGCCTCGGGGCTTCCGCAAACCCCGTCCTCACCTGCGCAAACACCCCTGCGGAGGGCGCAAGTAGGGGCCGTTTCTCCCCGATGTTCCTCGTTGAACATCGGGGAGGGACCTGTCTACCTTCTGAATCGCTCGCCACCGCGAGCTCCTTCGACCGCATCGCCGAATCCTGCCGGCGGACGGGGGGAACAGTCGTCGCGTCAAGCGCCGAAGGCAGGAGCGGGGGAACCAAGGTAGGTGCCGGGAGCGGCCGTTGAGAGACGGTCACGCCACCGGCTTGGGGTTAAGACGTGCGCTAGGTCGCACGGCCGGGCAACTCACTCGCCCGAACCCGACAGCTCACCTCGTAGGCGTCGGTGAGGAGAAACTCCATGCTGCTTTCCGGCAAGGGCAAGCACCGTCGCGGTACTGCAATCGAGCGGTCTGTCCGGATCGTCACGCTCGCCGGTGTGGCCGGTGTGGCCGTGGCCGCCCCGCTGATGGCCGCAGGCACCGCCAGCGCCGCCACCTCGTCCGAGTGGGACAAGGTCGCGCAGTGCGAGTCCGGTGGCAACTGGTCCATCAACACGGGCAACGGCTACTACGGCGGTCTGCAGTTCTCGCCGTCCACGTGGGCCGGTTTCGGCGGCAAGTCGTACGCCCCGCAGGCCAACCAGGCCTCCAAGGCGCAGCAGATAGCCGTCGCGGAGAAGGTCCTCAAGAGCCAGGGCAAGGGCGCCTGGCCGTCCTGCGGCAAGGGTCTGTCGAACTCCTCCTACACCGGTGGCGGCTCCGAGACCCCGGCCTCCAAGCCGCAGTCCAAGCCGAAGCCGAAGGCCGAGACCAAGAAGACCGAGACCAAGAAGACCGAGACCAAGGCCGCGCCGAAGCCGGCCACGCGTCCCGAGGCTCCGACCACCCGCTCCGAGCGCGCCGAGGCTCCGGCCGCGCCGAAGACCGGCAACGGCTCGTACGAGGTCAAGCCGGGCGACACCCTGGGCACCATCGCCGAGGCCAACGGCGTCAAGGGCGGCTGGCAGCAGCTCTTCGAGCTGAACAAGGACATCGTCTCGGACGCCGACCTGATCTTCCCCGGCCAGAAGCTGAAGCTCAGCTGAACATCGCGGCAGAAGCCGCAGGAACTTGTACGCGGCGTCAGCTGACCCCGTGCAGGATTCCCACCGCCCGGCGCGTGCCCCACGCGCCGGGCGGTGCTGCGTGTGGCCCCCGAAGGCCGATGATCAAGCTCCGTATGTCCCGGAAGAGGGGTATTCGGTCCCTTTTTCGTCCCAGGGTCCGGGCGGTCGGGCGGCCCAGTGCCCGGAGCCGGTTAGGCTCTAGGCGGCAAGGCCATCCCACGGCCTGACATGCCACCGCACACTCAGCGTCACATCCCAGAAGGAGATGCTCGTGCCGTCCATCGACGTCGTCGTAGCCCGGGAAATCCTGGACTCCCGAGGCAACCCCACGGTCGAGGTCGAGGTGGGCCTCGACGATGGCAGCACCGGCCGTGCTGCAGTTCCGTCCGGCGCCTCCACCGGTGCCTTCGAGGCCATCGAGCTCCGTGACGGTGACCCCAACCGTTACATGGGCAAGGGTGTCGAGAAGGCCGTCCTCGCCGTCATCGAGCAGATCGGCCCGGAGCTCGTCGGCTACGACGCCACCGAGCAGCGCCTGATCGACCAGGCCATGTTCGACCTGGACGCCACCGACAACAAGGGCTCGCTCGGCGCCAACGCCATCCTCGGCGTGTCCCTGGCCGTCGCGCACGCCGCGTCCGAGGCCTCGGACCTTCCGCTCTTCCGCTACCTCGGTGGTCCGAACGCGCACCTGCTGCCCGTTCCGATGATGAACATCCTCAACGGTGGGTCGCACGCCGACTCCAACGTGGACATCCAGGAGTTCATGATCGCCCCCATCGGCGCGGAGTCCTTCTCCGAGGCGCTGCGCTGGGGTGCCGAGGTCTACCACACGCTCAAGAAGGTCCTCCACACCAAGGGCCTCTCCACCGGTCTCGGTGACGAGGGCGGCTTCGCCCCGAACCTGGAGTCCAACCGCGCCGCGCTCGACCTCATCATCGAGGCCATCAAGCAGGCCGGCTACACCCCGGGCACGGACATCGCGCTCGCGCTCGACGTCGCCGCGTCCGAGTTCTACAAGGACGGCCAGTACGAGTTCGAGGGCAAGTCCCGCTCGGCCGCCGAGATGACCGACTACTACGCCGAGCTCGTCGAGGCGTACCCGCTCGTCTCCATCGAGGACCCGCTGTTCGAGGACGACTGGGACGGCTGGAAGACCATCACCGACCGTCTCGGCTCGAAGGTCCAGATCGTCGGTGACGACCTGTTCGTCACCAACCCGGAGCGTCTGGCCCGCGGTATCGAGGAGGGCTCCGCGAACGCCCTGCTCGTGAAGGTGAACCAGATCGGTTCGCTGACCGAGACCCTGGACGCCGTCGAGATGGCCCAGCGCAACGGCTTCAAGTGCATGATGTCCCACCGCTCCGGTGAGACCGAGGACGTCACCATCGCCGACCTCGCCGTCGCCGTGAACTGCGGTCAGATCAAGACCGGTGCCCCGGCCCGCTCGGACCGTGTCGCCAAGTACAACCAGCTGCTGCGCATCGAGGAGATCCTCGACGACGCCGCGGTGTACGCGGGCCGCTCCGCCTTCCCGCGCTTCAAGGGCTAATCACCCCCCTGAGGGGCTGGCCTCCGTACGTCCCCGCACTCGGTCCCGTACCGTGTGCGGGGACGTATTGCGTAGTGCGTACCTAGGGGAGGCGGACCAATGGCCGGGAACCGGGATCGGTTCTCCACCTTCTCCACCGCGACCAGGCTCAAGCAGCTCGGCGAGCGGACCGCCGCCCACGTCTACCGGTCGCAGTCGCGGCGCCAGGTCCGCCGCAGCCGGCTCACCGGCCGCGCCGCACTCCTGGTGCTCGTCCTCTGTACGCTGGTCGTCGCCCTCGCGTATCCGATGCGCCAGTACGTCTCCCAGCGCTCGGAGATCGCGAAGCAGCAGCGGGCCGCCGCGGCCGCGCGGGACCGCCTGGAGCGGCTCCGCGACGAGAAGGCCCGCTGGCAGGACGACGCCTACGCGGAGCAGCAGGCGCGCAAGCACCTGCACTTCCTGCGCCCGGGGGAGATCGGCTACATCATGAGCGACCCCGGGGCCCAGCCCCCGCAGCCGCACGGGACCGGCCACGCCGGCTCCGACCGCCCCTGGTACTCCAACGTCTGGGACGGCGTCGACAAGGCCGACCGCCCCGGCGAGTGACCCGGCCCGCAGGGCCACAGCACCGCAGCACCGCAGCACCCATCCACGAGAACGAAGAGACTTCCTCCAGGCATGCAGACGCCCCCGCCCCAGACCGACCGGACCGAGCCGACCGACGCGGACATCGACGCGTTCCAGCAGCAGCTCGGCCGCCCGCCGCGCGGGCTGCGCGCCATCGCCCACCGCTGCCCCTGCGGGCAGCCGGACGTGGTGGAGACCGCCCCGCGGCTCCCCGACGGCACGCCCTTCCCGACGCTGTACTACCTGACGTGCCCGCGCGCGGCCTCCGCGATCGGCACGCTGGAGGCCAACGGCGTGATGAAGGAGATGCAGGCCCGGCTCGCCGAGGACAAGGAACTGGCCGCCGCCTACCAGGCCGCCCACGAGGACTACATCGAGCGGCGCGACGCCATCGAGGTGCTCCAGGGCTTCCCGAGCGCCGGCGGCATGCCGGACCGGGTGAAGTGCCTGCACGTGCTGGTCGGCCACTCGCTGGCCGCCGGGCCCGGGGTGAACCCGTTCGGCGACGAGGCGCTCGCCATGCTGCCGGAGTGGTGGGCCAAGGGCGCCTGCGTGACCCCGTGCGGCGAGAAGAAGGAAGAGGAGTCCCGGTGACCCGGGTCGCCGCCGTCGACTGCGGTACGAACTCCATCCGGCTGCTCGTGGCGGACTGCGACCCGGCCACCGGCGAGCTGACCGAGCTGGACCGCCGGATGACGATCGTCCGGCTCGGCCAGGGCGTGGACAAGACCGGGCGCCTGGCCCCGGAGGCGCTGGAGCGCACCTTCGCCGCCTGCCGCGAGTACGCGGGAGTGATCAAGGAGTTCGGTGCGGAGCGGGTGCGTTTCGTGGCGACCTCCGCCTCCCGGGACGCCGAGAACCGGGCGGACTTCGTCCGGGGCGTCCTGGACATCCTGGGGGTCGAGCCCGAGGTGATCTCCGGTGACCAGGAGGCGGAGTTCTCCTTCACCGGCGCGACCAGGGAGCTGACGGCGCACGAGCACCTTGAGCGGCCGTTCCTGGTGGTGGACATCGGTGGCGGCTCGACCGAGTTCGTGGTCGGCGAGGAGCACGTGCGGGCCGCGCGGTCCGTGGACATCGGCTGCGTCCGGATGACCGAGCGGCACCTGGTGGTGGACGGGGTCGTCACCGACCCGCCGACCGCGGAGCAGGTCGACGCGATCCGCGCCGACATCGAGGCGGCGCTGGACCTGGCCGCCGAGAGCGTGCCGCTGGCCGAGGCGCGCACGCTGGTGGGCCTGGCGGGCTCGGTGACCACGGTCGCCGGGATCGCGCTGGGGCTGGCGGCGTACGAGTCGTCCGCGATCCACCACTCCCGGATCTCCTACGAGCAGGTGCGCGCGATCAGCGAGCGGATGCTGACGGCGACGCACGCCGAGCGCGCGGCGATCCCCGTGATGCATCCGGGCCGGGTGGACGTGATCGGGGCGGGCGCGCTGGTCCTGCTGGCGATCATGGAGCGTATCGGCGCTTCCGAGGTTGTCGTGTCGGAGCACGACATCCTCGATGGAATCGCTTGGTCCATCGCCTGAACGACCTTCGAAGCAGGTTGTGAGGGCCTCTCGGGCCCGTGATCCACATCAAGTTCGTGAAGTTCTTCACAAGGAAAAAGGGCCCGCAGGGTCAATGGAAGGGCCCTTTGGGACCTTCCGGAGGCCTGCGGGCCCTTTTTCGTGCCTGTTCGTGCGATCGGCGGAGGCGACGGGATCCGCGTCAGAGGTATGGACGAAGCCCTGTGGTCCAGTCCGCTTCCGGCCCTGGAGGCCAGTTCAGGACGGGTGAACAACGACTCCGGAGGTCTTCTGGTTCCCGTCGCGCGCCATGACCTCCGTCACGTGGGCGGCGGAGTGTAGCAGAGGGTCCCTCAGTCCTTGTGAAGGGGCTCACGAGCGACACCCCTTTGGGTGCTGGATACTCGTTCCATGAGCACCACGGAGCGTCCCAGGATCCTCGTTGTAGGAGGTGGGTACGTAGGCCTGTACGCAGCCAAGCGCATCATGAAGAAGATGCGCTACGGCGAGGCGACCGTCACGGTCGTCGACCCGCGCTCGTACATGACCTACCAGCCCTTCCTCCCTGAAGTGGCCGCAGGCAGCATCTCGCCTCGGCACGTCGTCGTCCCGCTGCGACGCGTGCTGCCCAAGGCGGAGGTTCTCACCGGCCGGGTCACCAGCATCGACCAGGACCGCAAGGTCGCCGTCGTCACGCCGCTCGTCGGCGAGGCGTACGAGCTGCCCTTCGACTACCTGGTGATCGCGCTCGGCGCCGTCTCCCGCACCTTCCCGATCCCCGGCCTCGCCGAACAGGGCATCGGCATGAAGGGCGTCGAAGAGGGCATCGGCCTGCGCAACCACGTCCTCGAACAGCTCGACAAGGCCGAGTCCACGACGGACGAGAACGTCCGCCGCAGGGCCCTCACCTTCGTCTTCGTCGGCGGCGGCTTCGCCGGTGCGGAGACCATCGGTGAGGTCGAGGACATGGCCCGCGACGCCGCGAAGTACTACTCCACGATCAAGCGCGAGGACATGCGCTTCATCCTGGTCGACGCGGCCGACAAGATCCTCCCCGAGGTCGGGCCCAAGCTCGGCACCTGGGGCAAGGAGCACCTCGAGTCCCGCGGCATCGAGATCTACCTCAGCACCTCCATGGACTCCTGCGTGGACGGCCACGTGGTGCTGAAGAACGGCCTCGAAGTCGACTCCAACACCATCGTGTGGACCGCCGGCGTCAAGCCGAACCCGGCGCTGGCCCGCTACGGCCTGCCGCTGGGCCCCCGCGGCCACGTGGACGCCCAGCCGACCCTCCAGGTCACGGGCACGGACTACATCTGGGCCGCCGGCGACAACGCCCAGGTTCCGGACGTCGCCTCCCGCAAGGCCGGCGTCGAGAACGCCTGGTGCCCGCCGAACGCCCAGCACGCGCTGCGCCAGGCCAAGGTCCTCGGCGACAACGTCATCTCGGGCATGCGCGGCTTCCCGCAGGCCGAGTACTCGCACTCCAACAAGGGTGCGGTGGCGGGCCTCGGCCTCCACAAGGGCGTCGCGATGATCGTCATGGGCAAGACGAAGATCAAGCTCAAGGGCCGGCTGGCCTGGTACATGCACCGTGGCTACCACGGCATGGCCATGCCGACCTGGAACCGCAAGATCCGCGTCTTCGCCGACTGGACCCTCGCGATGTTCCTCAAGCGCGAGGTCGTCTCCCTGGGTGCCCTGGAGACCCCCCGCGAGGAGTTCTACGAGGCCGCCAAGCCGGCGCCGGCCCCGGCCGCCGCCGCTGCCCCGGCCGCGAAGGCCAAGGCCTGACCGGTGTGACCGGCAGGGCCTGAGCTCCACCTGCTCCACTTGCTCCATCCGCTTCACCTGTACGACCTGTACGACCCCGAAGGGGCCGCCCGCCATCCGTGGTGCGGGCGGCCCCTTCGGCGTACCCGGGGCCCGGGATGGGTAGACGGAGGGGTCGGAGCTTTTGTGGAGGTGCGCCATGACCGACGCCGCGCCGCGGCTCGCCGTTGTTGCCGAGACCCTGCTGGGTGCCCCGCTGCCGGTACGCGTGCGGGCCTGGGACGGCAGCGAGGCAGGCCCGCCCGACGGCCCCGTGCTCGTCATCCACGACCGCCGCGCCCTGCGGCGGATGCTCTGGAGGCCCGGCGAACTGGGGCTGGCGCGCGCCTGGGTGGCGGGCGAGCTCACGGTCGAAGGCAGCCTGTTCGACCTGCTGGACCGGGTGGCGGGCCTGCTGTGGGAACGCGAGCCGGACCTGCCTCCCGTCGGCCCCGCCGCCTCCACCGCCCGGACCGGGCCCGGGCCGCTCGCCGCCCTCGGGAACATCGCGCGCCGCGCCGGGCTGCCCGCGCTCTCCGACCTGCCGGGGGCCAGGTGGCGCGACGCCGCCCAGCGGGCCGCCGCACGGGAGCTGATCGCCCTCGCCGGACCGCTGCCCCCGCCCCCGCCCCCCGCCGAGGAGGCGGACCGGCGCGGCGGAGCCCGCCACAGCAAGGGCCGGGACCGCCGGGCCGTCAGCCACCACTACGACGTCGGCAACGACTTCTACGAACGGGTCCTCGGCCCCTCCATGGTGTACTCCTGCGCCTACTGGAGCCCCGGCTCCACCCTGGAGCGGGCCCAGCACGACAAGCTCGACCTGGTCTGCCGCAAGCTCGCCCTGCGGCCCGGGGACCGGCTGCTCGACGTGGGCTGCGGCTGGGGCTCCATGGCGCTGCACGCCGCCCGCGAGTACGGCGTCCGGGTCACCGGGGTCACGCTCTCCCGCGAGCAGGCCGTGTACGCCCGTAAACGGGTCGCCGACGAGGGACTGACCGAGCGGGTGGACATCCGGATCCAGGACTACCGGGACGTCAAGGACGGGCCGTACGAGGCCATTTCCTCCATCGGGATGGCCGAGCACGTCGGGGCCGACCGCTACCGGGACTACGCCCGCACCCTCCACGCCCTGCTGCGCCCCGGAGGGCGGCTGCTGAACCACCAGATCGCCCGTCCGCCGGAGCCGGACGAGGAGGCGTACCGGATCGACGAGTTCATCGACGCCTACGTCTTCCCCGACGGGGAGCTCTCCCCGCTCGGCACCACCGTCGGCGAACTGGAGCGGGCCGGCTTCGAGGTCCGCGACGTGGAGACCCTGCGCGAGCACTACGGGCTGACCCTGCGGGCCTGGGTGGCCCGGCTGGAGGAGCACTGGGCGGAGGCGGTCGGGCTGACCTCCCCCGGCCGGGCCCGGGTGTGGCAGCTCTACATGGCGGCCTGCGCGCTCGGCTTCGAGCGGAACCGGCTCAGGGTCAACCAGGTGCTCGCGGTGCGGCCCACGGCGGCCGGGGACGCCCGGCTGCCCCTGCGGCTGCGCACCTGGGATGCAGAAACGGTCTAGCAGTACACCGGGAACGCGGAAGGGCCCCGGGGCGGTGCCCCGGGGCCCTTCCTGCGTGCCTGCCGCTACTCGGTCTTGATGGCGGTCAGCATGTTCAGGCGGGCGGCGCTGCGGGCCGGCCACATGGCGGCCAGGACACCGACCACGGCGGCCAGCAGGAGGAAGACGCCGATCCGGTCCCACGGGAGGATCAGTTCGTAGTTCGGCATGGCCTTCGCCAGCGTGCTGCCGACGGCCCAGGCGAGGAAGACGCCGATGGCGACGCCCAGGACGGCTCCGAAGAGCGAGATCGCCACGGCCTCCAGGCGGATCATGTTCTTGACCCGGCCGCGGTCGAGACCGATCGCCCGCAGCATGCCGATCTCCTGGGTCCGCTCGAAGACGGACATCGCCAGGGTGTTGACCACACCGAGCACCGAGATGATCAGCGCCATGCCGAGCAGGCCGTACATGATGTTCAGCATCAGGTTGATCTGGCCGCCCATCTCGTTGCGCATGTCCTGCTGGGTGGCGACCTTGATGGCCGGGTTCTTGCCCAGCGCGTCGACGACCTTCTGCTGAGCGGCCTTGGACCCCCCGCCCTCGACGTTGACGTACACCTCGCTGACGGCGCTCTCCTCGCTGTGCTGGGAGAGGATCTTGTCGTCGAGGACGTACGGGGAGAGCAGGCCCTCCATGTCCTTGTAGACCGCGCCGACCTTGAGGGTCTGCTGCTTGCCGTCCTCGTACTTCACCTGGAGCGTGGAGCCGGTGTCGAGCTTCTTGCTCTTCGCGGTCTTCTCGGCGACCAGGACCTCGCCCTTGGCGAGGGAGTCCACCGAGCCGCTGACGGTCTCGATGTTCAGCAGCTGGCCGATGCCGGCCGGGTTGACCCCGGAGACCGACCGGAAGTCGTCACCGACCATGAAGTAGCCGGCCGTCTGCGGGGAGACCGCCTTGATGCCGGGGGTCTTGGCCAGGGTCTCGGCCACCGACTCGTCGAGGTAGCCCCCCATGTCGCCGGCCATGGAGACCTTGTAGTCGGCCTTGAGCTTCTCGGTGGTCATCCGGTCGACGACCTTGCCGACGGTGATGCCGAGCACCGACAGGGTGGTGACCAGGGTCAGGCCGATCGCCAGCGAGGCGGCGGTGACGGCGGTGCGGCGCGGGTTGCGGACGGCGTTCTGGGAGGCCAGCTTGCCGGGGATCCCGAACACCTTCTGCAGCAGCGGGCGGACGGCACCGATGACCGGCTTGGAGAGCAGCGGCAGCAGCACGATCATGCCGATGAGCATGAAGAACGCGCCGGCACCGATGGTCATGCGGCCGGCGTTGCCGCCGTTGGAGACCCCGAGCAGGACCAGGCCGATGCCGATGACACTGATGATCGAGCCGATGACGTTGCGCACGACCAGCGACTTCGCGCTGGCCGGCAGGTGGGCGCTGCCCATGGCGGCGACCGGGGCGATCCGGCCGGTGCGCCAGGCGGGCAGCAGGGCCGCGACCGTCGTGACCAGGACGCCGATGACCAGGGCCGCGATGATCGTGGTCGGGGCGACCACGACGCCGCCGCCCGGGAGCTTGGCACCGAGGGAGCCGATCACGGAGCGCATGCCGACCGCCAGGCCGATGCCGCTGATCAGGCCGACGACGGCGGACACGACGCCGACGACCAGGGCCTCGGTGAGCACCGAGCGCATGACCTGACCGCGGTTGGCGCCGACGGCGCGCAGCAGGGCCAGCTCCTTGGTGCGCTGGGTGACCAGCATGGTGAAGGTGTTGTAGATCAGGAAGATGCCGACGAAGAGCGAGATGCCGGCGAAGACGAGCAGCATGTTGCCCAGCTGGCCGAGGCCCCGCTCGATGTCCTTGGCCTGCTTCTCGGCGAGCGCGGCGCCCGTCTGCGCCGTGGTGCCCTTGCTGTCGACCAGCGGCTTGATGTCGGCGAGCAGCTTCTCGGCGGAGGTGCCGTCCTTGGCCCCGACCGACATCTCCTGGAAGTAGCCGGGCTTGAGGTAGAGCTCCTGGGCGACCTTGGTCTCGAAGAGCACCAGGCTGCCGCCGGCCGTGACGCCGCCGTCCTCGGTGGTGAAGACACCGGCGAGGGAGTACTCCTTGACCGGGCCGTTGGTGGCGACGCGTACCTTGTCGCCGACCTTGTACTTGCCCGTCTCCGCGGTCGCCTTGTCGAGCGCGATCTCGTCGGCCTTGGCCGGGCCCGCGCCCTGGACGAAGGTGTAGCGGGGGTTCTTCTCGTCCTTGACGGGGGTGTAGTTGGCGCCCTGGTTGGCCCAGCCGGCACCGATCAGCTTGCCGTTCTCGTCGCCGACGCCGGCGAAGCCGGAGACGCGTCCGGAGACGGAGGCGACGCCCGGGAGCGCCTTGACCTTGTCGAGGGTGGCCTGGCTCAGGCCGGGCTCGCCCTCCTTCTCGCCGTTCTCGTTCATGAGCTGGCCGTACGAGGTGACGGAGACGGCCACCCCCGCGTAGTCCTTGGCGGACTGGCCGGAGAGGGACTTCTTGAGGGTGTCGGTGAAGACGAGGGTGCCGGAGACGAAGGCGACGCCGAGGGTGACGGCGAGCACCGTCATCAGCAGCCGGGCCTTGTGCGCGAGGACGTTGCGCAGGGCTGTACGGAACATGGGTTTCGAGTCCTGGGGCTGGAAGTCTGGAGGAGGGCTGCGGGGGTGGCCCGGATCAGCTGGTGCGGCCCTTGGCGTCGAAGGCCTTCATGCAGTCCAGCACGCTGTCGGCGGTGGGGTTGAGCATCTCGCGGACGATCTCGCCGTCGGCGAGGAAGATGACGCGGTCCGCGTAGGAGGCGGCGACCGGGTCGTGGGTGACCATCACCACGGTCTGGCCGAGCTCGCGCACCGAGTTGCGCAGGAAGCCGAGGACCTCGGCGCCGGAGCGGGAGTCGAGGTTTCCGGTCGGCTCGTCGCCGAAGATGATCTCGGGGCGGGAGGCCAGGGCGCGGGCCACGGCCACGCGCTGCTGCTGGCCGCCGGAGAGCTGGGTGGGCCGGTGGGAGAGGCGCCCCGAGAGGCCGACCATGTCGATCACGGAGTCGAGCCACTGCTTGTCGGGCTTGCGGCCGGCGATGTCCATGGGGAGCGTGATGTTCTCCAGGGCCGTCAGGGTCGGCAGCAGGTTGAAGGCCTGGAAGATGAAGCCGATCTTGTCCCGGCGGAGCTGGGTGAGCTGCTTGTCCTTGAGGCTGCCCAGCTCGGTGTCGCCGATGCGGACGGAGCCCTCGGAGAAGGTGTCGAGTCCGGCGACGCAGTGCATCAGCGTGGACTTGCCGGAGCCCGAGGGGCCCATGATCGCGGTGAACTGCCCCTGGGCGAAGTCCACCGTGACGTTCTTGAGGGCGACCACCTGGGTCTCGCCCTGGCCGTACACCTTGGAGAGGCCGGTGGCGCGGGCGGCCACGGCCTGGGTGGTGTGCGGGGCGTAGTTCATGGTGGTCACGGGACGGCTCCTCGGTCTGCGGTGCGGGGACGTTTCCATCCTCGCTCCGGGTGTCCCCGTCGCGGATCAGCCGCCGTGCCTGTTCCCCGGCCCACTGGAGTCTGACGGCGGGCGGGCGCGTGTCCTCCTCTGGTATGACAGGAGCCCGTCCGGCGGGCTCTGACCCGGGGTGGCGCGGGGGGTGGCGTGGGCCGTCGAAATCCCGTCATTCCCGTACAGGTGATGATCGACGTCCACAACGGGCGGACCGTGCGTTCTCGGGCTGACGAACCCTCAAGCGCCAATAAAATCAGACAACATCGGAAAGTTCGCAGGTTGGCAGGGGGTCTGATCCGGATAGGCTCGGCTTAGCGTTCAAGGCTTTTTCACGGGGGCCGCCACGCCTTGCCCGGATGGTGGAATGCAGACACGGCGAGCTTAAACCTCGCTGGCCTTCGGGCCGTGCCGGTTCAAGTCCGGCTCCGGGCACCATCAATGGCACGGTGTCCGGCCCGCAGGGGCGACCTTCTCGGAACACGACCGTCCCCGGGATCGGGAACACGGCGGGAACACAGCGCCACGCGCGGCGCGAGCGCCTCCCGGGCGCGGACGGACCGCATTCCTCCGTGGCCCCGTCGACGAGGCGCGGGCCCGCCTCCCGCCGGCCGGGTGGAACGCGGGGGCGAGCGCACGGGGTGTGGTCCGACCCGGGTCGTCCGTTCCGGGCCGGTGCGGACGGCGTGGGGAATCCTCCATGATCCTCCCCCTTTATTCACAGCGTTCCGTCGTGGCCTCTCCTAAGATCCTCCTCCAGCAGTAGGGTGCTTTTTTTGCGAGCGCATTACTCTTGATGCAAGGCCGCGCTCGGTGGCCACGGAGGAGTGAGATGAGGAGCAGTAACCCGGTCTTCTCGCGACGGGGGTTCAGCCGCGACAACGGTGGCTACGCGGGCTTTGACGCGCAGCCGCAGCAGGCCGGGACCAACCCGTACGCGACGAACCCGTACGCGGCCGACCCGACCACCGGCATGCCCCAGGCCCCGGCCCGCGCCAACGTGATGACGATGGACGACGTCGTGAGCCGTTCGGCCATGACGCTCGGCACGCTCATCGTGACGGCGACCCTCGCCTGGGTGGCGCTGCCGGTCGACCCGGACAACCTCGGCATGTCCTACGGCATCGCCATCGGCGCAGGCCTCATCGCCTTCGTCTTCGCGATGATCCAGTCCTTCAAGAGCAAGCCCGTCCCGGGCCTGATCCTGGCCTATGCGGCGTTCGAGGGCGTGTTCCTCGGCGTCATCAGCGCGGCCGTCAGCACGTACCTCGGCCCCGGCGTGGTCATGCAGGCCGTGATGGGCACGATGTGCGTCTTCGCCGCCGTGCTGTTCGCGTACAAGATGCGCTGGATCCGGGTCACCCGCCGCTTCTACGGCTTCGTGATGGCGGCGACGCTGGGCTTCATCCTGCTCATGCTCGTGAACTCCCTGTTCGCGGTCTTCGGCGGCGGTGACGGCCTCGGCTTCCGCAGCGGCGGCCTCGGCCTGCTCTTCGGTGCCATCGGTGTCATCCTCGGCGCCTGCTTCCTCGCCCTCGACTTCAAGCAGGTCGAGGACGGCATCGCCTACGGCGCCCCCCGCGAGGAGGCCTGGCTGGCGGCCTTCGCCCTCACCATGACCCTGGTCTGGATCTACGTCGAGATGCTGCGCATCTTCTCGATCCTCTCGGGCGACGACTAGCAGGACCCGCGGGCCGGCCACCGGCCTGCGCACGGCACGGGGAAGGCCCCGCGAGCACACCGCTCGCGGGGCCTTCCCGCATTCGGGGTGCGGGGGCGGTCGGGGTATCGGGGGAAGGGGGCTCAGCCGAACCGGCGTGCGGCTCTGCGCAGGTCGTACTCGTGGATGATCGCCTTCGCCTGGCCGTACGACAGCTCGTGCGCGCCGCGCAGCCAGCTGACCTTCTCCTCGAACCGGACGAGCGACGGACCGTCGTCCACGGTGCGGAGCCAGTCGGAGACTTCACGACCGGTGGTCTGGGGGATTCTGTCGATCATGTTGCGGTGTGTCTGTTCGGAGAACTCTACGGACATGGGCGCCTCCGGAGGTATCGCCGTGCTGTTCTCTTCACGCCACCGTGCCGGAGAGTTCGCCCGTTGGCAATGGTGCCCGGCCGGCGCGTAAGGTCGGCCGGGTGCTTGATACTTCGCCCCTGACCGCCGTCGTGGAACGGTTCGCCGACCGGCTGCGGGCCGCGCCGCAGAGCCGCCTGCAGCAGGGCGCCGCCGCCGCGGCGCTGGACCTGGCCCGCGAGCTCTCCGTACGGGCCCAGCGGATCGAGACGCCCGGGCAGGAGCCGAAGCAGGTGCCGGACGCCGGCGTCTTCGTGGTCGGCGACCAGGTCGCCGTGACCGGGCTGGACCTCGCCGAGGCACTGCGCACCGCGGCCCCGGACAGCGCGAAGGCCCCGTCCGAGGTACTGGACGAGGCCGTGCGGCTGGTGGAGCAGGCGGAGATCAGAGCGATGCGATGACGCGGTCCGCGAGGATGTAGACGTTGCTGTCGGGGTCCTCGGAGTCGCCGCAGGAGAAGGTCAGCGCGTAGGCGCCGGAGATCCCCGAGCCGCCCAGCAGGACCGGCGCGGTGCCCGAGCGCAGGGCCTCGGCGAGGCGCTCCGCGGTCTCCCGGTGCCCCGGGGTCATGCACAGCGTCGTGCCGTCGGTGAAGACGTACACGTCGAGCGTGCCGAGCGGGCCCGGGCGGACGTCCGCGAGGGCCGTACGGGCCTCCGCGAGCTCCTCCAGGCGGTGCACGGTGCGCTCGTGGTCGGCGCCGGGGTGCGAGGCCTGGACCGGTACGAAGTCGGGGTGCGAGGGGTGGCGCCGGCGCGCGGCGGCCAGCTCGGCCGAATCCTCGGGGTACCCGGGAAGCTCGTCGAGGATCTCCTCGCCGAGTACGGGCTCCAGACCCACCAGGTCGGCCTGCCGGGGCAGGAAGACCGGGCTGTCCTCGCCGAGCCCGGGCATGCCGCCCAGCAGCGAGGGGGCGTCGGCGGCGTCACGGGCCTCCTGCGCGGCCCAGAAGGCCCGCGCCTCGGCGAGCTCGCGCTCGCGCTCCTCGGCGAGGGCCTCGGCCACGGCGGCTCGTATCTCCGCGGCGGGGGACTCCACGGCGCTGCGGGCGTGCGGGACGGTCGCACCGCGGGGGTGGACCGGCACCGCCAGCTCGGTGCGCAGGGCGGCGACCTGCTTGCGCAGACCGTGGACGGCGTGCAGCGCAGCAGCGCCCACGGCGGTGGCAGCGGCCGTGGTCAGCAGCAGGGCAAGAGACATGGCGCTCACTGACTAACTCCTGAGGTGATTCGATCCCCCGACTTCCTACATCAGAGTGTCCCGACCTGGGAATGGCGTGCAGTGCATTACGTCACGAAATGGACAGGGCTTTGGTCACACACGCCGCATCCGCATCAGCCCTGACCTGCATAAACATCGATCCCCCAGGAGATAGGTCACATCCTGGGGGAAATTTGGTCACAGCTCGGCCGCGACCGGGTTAGATCCGGTGTCAGTACGCCGCAAGGGATCCGGCCGGATCCCTTGCGGCGCCTGGGTCGCACGCTTGATCCAATCAGCTCAGCCGCTCGCTTCTTTGGTCGCGCTGAGCTTCGCCACCGCTGCGGGCAGGTGCCGCCCCTCGTTCCTCGGTGCGACCCCTACCCTCCGCTACGGCTCAGCTCAGCCGCTCGCTTCGTCGGTCGCGCTGAGCTTCGCCACCGCTGCGGGCAGGTGCCGCCCCTCGTTCCTCGGTGCGACCCCTACCCTCCGCTACGGCTCAGCTCAGCCGCTCGATGACCATGGCCATGCCCTGGCCGCCGCCCACGCACATGGTCTCCAGGCCGAACTGCTTGTCGTGGAACTGCAGGCCGTTGATCAGGGTGCCGGTGATGCGCGCACCGGTCATCCCGAAGGGGTGACCGACGGCGATGGCCCCGCCGTTGACGTTCAGCTTCTCCAGCGGGATCTCCAGGTCCCGGTACGACGGGATGACCTGGGCCGCGAAGGCCTCGTTGATCTCGAAGAGGTCGATGTCGCCGACCGTGAGGCCGGCCCGCTTCAGGGCCTGCTTCGATGCCTCGACCGGGCCCAGGCCCATGATCTCGGGGGAGAGGCCGGTGACGCCGGTGGAGACGATCCGGGCCAGCGGGGTCAGGCCGAGGTCACGGGCCTTGGTGTCGCTCATGATGACCAGCGCCGCGGCGCCGTCGTTGAGCGGGCAGCAGTTGGCGGCCGTGACCAGGCCGTCGGGGCGGAAGACGGGCTTGAGGCCCTGCACGCCCTCCAGGGTCACGCCGGCGCGCGGGCCGTCGTCCCCGGAGACGACCGTTCCGTCCGGGGTGGTGACCGGGGTGATCTCGCGGGCCCAGAAGCCGTTCTTGATGGCCTCTTCCGCGAGGTTCTGCGAGCGGACGCCGAACTCGTCCATGTCCTGACGGGTCACGCCCTTGATGCGGGCCAGGTTCTCGGCGGTCTGGCCCATCGCGATGTACGCGTCCGGCACCAGGCCGTCCTCGCGCGGGTCGTGCCAGCCGGAGCCGGTCGACTCGGCGACGGCCGCCGTGCGGGCCTCGGCCTCGGCGAACAGCGGGTTGTGGGTGTCGGGCCAGGAGTCCGAGTTGCCCTTGGCGAACCGCGACACCATCTCGACACCGGCCGAGATGAAGACATCGCCCTCGCCCGCCTTGATGGCGTGCAGGGCCATCCGGGAGGTCTGCAGCGAGGAGGAGCAGTAGCGGGTGATGGTGGTGCCGGGCAGGAAGTCCATGCCCATCTGCACGGCCACGATGCGGGCCAGGTTGTTGCCCTGCTCGCCGCCGGGCAGACCGCAGCCCAGCATCAGGTCGTCGATCTCGCGCGGGTCCAGCCCGGGGACCTTGGCCAGCGCGGCCTGGATGACCGTCGCGGTCAGGTCGTCCGGCCGCACGTCCTTGAGGGACCCCTTGAAGGCGCGCCCGATGGGGGAGCGGGCGGTGGAAACGATGACGGCTTCGGGCATCGGGACTCCAAGGGTGTGTTGCGGCTCTGTGCGGGACCGCAAGCGAAGTTACCGCCCCGTACGGTCCAGGTCACCGGCCGGGGCGTGTGACACGGGCCGCACTCGGCCCGTGGTGCCGCTCTCAGGTGACGGTCGTCTGCGCCGGGTCCGTGGCCGGCACCCGCCGCCGGCGGCGGTGCTTGAGCAGCACCCAGGGACCGCGGGCGGCCGTGACCTCCGTACCCGCCTGGCCCGCCGCGGCCGACGCGGCCTTCGCCACCGGCAGCATGTCCTCGTCCCGGGACACGTCCAGCCGGTCCGACTCAGGCCACAGGCCCAGTGTCGCGCACAGGGTCGGCAGCACGGCCATGGCGGCGGTCGCGTACCCCTCGGCCGACGGGTGGTAGGAGTCCGGGCCGAACATCTCGCGCGGGTTCGCGGCGAACTCCGGGCCCAGCAGGTCCCCCATGGAGACCGTACGGGCGCCCAGCGCGACCACTCCTATGGTCTGCGCGGCGGCCAGCTGGCGTGAGACCCGGCGCGCCAGCCAGCGCAGCGGCTGGTAGACCGGCTCGATCGTGCCCAGGTCCGGGCAGGTGCCCACGACGACCTCGGAACCGGCCATGCGCAGCCTGCGCACGGCCGAGGTGAGCAGGCGCACCGACTGGGTCGGCGGCATCCGGCGGGTCACGTCGTTCGCGCCGATCATGATCACGCAGACGTCCGGGGGCGGGCCGGCGCCGTCCAGCAGCAGACCGACCTGCCGGTCCAGATCGTCCGACATGGCCCCCGAAAGGGCCACGTTGCGCAGCTCCACCGGCCGCTCCGCCACCGCGGCCAGCCCGGAGGCCATCAGGGCCGCCGGGGTCTGCCGGGCCCGCCGCACGCCCAGTCCCGCGGCCGTGGAATCACCCAGCATGCCCAGGCGCAGCGGGCCCGGGCTCTGCTCCGGCCCGCCGAACTCGCTCCCGTACAGCCCGTCGGCACGCGGTGGCTCGGGCAGTCCGGACCCGACCGCCCGCCTCGCGAACTGCATCTCGGCCACCACCAGCCCGACCGCGGCGGCCCCGACCAGTCCGATCCCGCCTCCGCCGTACGCTGCCCCCGCCGCGATCCGGCGGGCTGTTCTCGCCCTGGACATCCTTCAGGCCACCTCCTCGGTCCTCGTTGACCCCTACCTGCCCCGTACGGACGGTCGGCCAATCCCTTTCGGCATACTCTGGCCGGACCTCCCGGAGAACCCGTGGAGTCCCCTCCTTGGAGAACATGGTGCAATTCCACGACTCGATGATCAGCCTCGTCGGCAACACCCCGCTGGTGAAGCTCAACCGTGTGACCGAAGGCCTGCAGGCCACCGTCCTTGCGAAGGTCGAGTACTTCAATCCCGGTGGATCCGTGAAGGACCGGATCGCCGTACGGATGATCGAGGCCGCCGAGCAGAGCGGAGCCCTCAAGCCCGGTGGCACCATCGTGGAGCCGACCAGCGGCAACACGGGTGTAGGACTCGCCATCGTGGCCCAGCAGAAGGGCTACAAGTGCATCTTCGTCTGCCCTGACAAGGTGTCCATGGACAAGATCAACGTGATGCGCGCGTACGGCGCCGAGGTCGTGGTCTGCCCGACCGCCGTCGACCCCGAGCACCCGGACTCGTACTACAACGTGTCCGACCGCCTCGCGCGCGAGCCCGGCGCCTGGAAGCCCGACCAGTACAGCAACCCGAACAACCCCCGTTCGCACTACGAGACCACCGGCCCCGAGCTGTGGGACCAGACGGACGGCAAGATCACCCATTTCGTCGCGGGTGTCGGCACGGGCGGCACGATCTCCGGTACCGGCAACTACCTCAAGCAGGTCAGCGGCGGGAAGGTCAAGGTCATCGGCGCCGACCCCGAGGGCTCGGTCTACTCGGGCGGCTCCGGCCGGCCGTACCTGGTCGAGGGCGTCGGTGAGGACTTCTGGCCGACGGCCTACGACCCGGACGTGACCGACGAGATCATCGCGGTGTCCGACAAGGACTCCTTCCAGATGACCCGCCGCCTCGCCAAGGAGGAGGGCCTGCTCGTCGGCGGCTCCTGCGGCATGGCGGTCGTCGCGGCGCTGAAGGCCGCCGAGGGCCTCGGCCCGGACGACGTGGTCGTCGTCCTGCTGCCGGACAGCGGCCGCGGCTACCTCAGCAAGATCTTCAGCGACGAGTGGATGGCGGGACACGGCTTCCTGGAGGAGGCGGGCCCCGCCGCACGCATCGGCGACGTGCTGAACGACAAGGAGGGCGGCATCCCCTCCCTCGTCCACATGCACCCCGAGGAGACCGTCGGCGAGGCCATCGAGGTCCTGCGCGAGTACGGCGTCTCGCAGATGCCGATCGTCAAGCCGGGCGCGGGTCACCCGGACGTGATGGCCGCCGAGGTCATCGGTTCCGTGGTCGAGAAGGAGCTCCTGGCGGCGCTGTTCGCCCAGCGCGCCTCCCTGACCGACCCGCTGGAGAAGCACATGAGCTCCCCGCTGCCGCAGGTCGGCTCCGGCGAGCCGGTGTCCGAGCTGATGTCGGTGCTCGGCGAGGCGGACGCGGCGATCGTGCTGGTCGAGGGCAAGCCCACCGGTGTGGTGAGCCGTCAGGACCTGCTGGCCTTCCTGGCCAAGTCCCCGAAGTAGCCCGCGGCCCGCTCGGGGGAGGAGGCGCGGACCCACCGCCCGCCTCCACCCCGGGTACCCGTCCGATGGCGCGGCCTTCGCGCAATCGGTACGGGCATGACACGTGACGGCAGCACCCGCTTAACACGGCTCCGGCACAGTGGTTCTCGTCGGCAGGGAGCTCCGGGAGACCGGGACCCGGCCGGCACCACGGAACGGCGTGTGCGTACCTCCGGAGCGGCTCCCGGACCTCGCGTACGCCACGGACGCGGACGGCCCTGACCCGGCCGTGTCCTTCGCGGGGACCGCCGTCGTCCCGCCCCTCGGGCGACCGAGGGTGCGGCGGTCCCCGCGCGTTCCCGTTTTTGCGGGCTCGGTACGCCTCCGTGGCGCCTCGTGCCGGCTCGTGACGCGGCGTACGTGCTCGGAAACCGCTCGTGCCTCACGGTTTCCTCCGCGCGCTCGCCCTCGCTCCCCGGCGCGCCCCTTCGGCTCACTCGCCCCCGCGGCGGCGCCGCACCGGCGTACGGGCATCAGTCCCGGGGAGCCTGCCGACCGCGCCGGAGGCGGGCGGCGTGGATGAAGTTCACGCCGACGATCCCCACCCAGGTGACGATCAGCCCCGGCAGCCGCGCCTGTGTGGCGGCGATGGCCGACAGCGGGATCGCCAGCACCAGGGTGATGACCGCGAAGCCGAAGCGTTCGCCGAAGTTCCCGTCCCCCGGGGCGGCGGACGCCGCCCGGCCGTCACCGCGGGCGGCGGACAGGCGCTCCTCCGCGAGCCGGCGCCGGACCTGCGTGTCGACCTTCTCGACGAACGAGTCCACGAGCGCGGCCTCGTACTCCGGACCCAGCTCGCGCCGGGCGTCCATCGTCGCGTCGAATTCCTTCTTCAGCTCTCGGGTGTGCGCGTCCATGCCCTCACCGTAGGAACCCCGGCGGGCCCCGGCACTGGGGCTAGCACCCCTATCCGGATCGCGGGCACGGCTTGCTCCGCTGCATAAGCGCATGCAGAGTGCTCCGTGACTGAATATCTCACCGGGACGGAGGGGACGGGATGAGTGACAGCCCGGCCGCGCGGCTGCAGAAGCTGTTCGAGGGGCACCGGCTGACGCCGACCCAGCGGCGGATCGCGCACTGCATGGTGCGCGGGGCGGCGGAGGTGCCCTTCCTGTCGAGCGTCGAGCTCGCGGAACTGGCCGGGGTGAGCCAGCCCTCGGTGACCCGGTTCGCCGTGGCGCTGGGCTTCGACGGATATCCCGCGCTCCGCCGCCACCTGCGCGAGGTGGCCCCCGCCGAGCGGCCCGAGGCCGCGCACGAGGACTCGTACAACGAGTACCAGCAGGCCGTCCTGGGGGAGATCGAGAACCTGCGGCAGCTGGCCGCGATGCTCGCCGATCCGGCGCCGGTCCAGGAGGCGGGCCGGCTCCTCGCGGCCTCGACCCCGCTGCTGGTGCTCGGTCTGCGGGCGGCGTCCTCCCAGGCGCGCGGGTTCGCGTACTTCGCGTCGAAGGTCCACCCGGACGTACGGCTCATCGACGAGGGCGGCTCGATGATGGAGGACCGGATCGACGCGGCGCGTTACGAGGGGGCCACGGCGCTGCTCTGCTTCGCGCTGCCCCGCCACCCCAGGGAGGTCGTGGACACCCTGGAACGCTCGCGGCGGGCCGGCCTGACCGTGGTCACGGTCGCCGACTCGGCCTTCGCCCCGGTGGCCCGCCATTCGGACCTGCTGATCCCGGCGCAGGTCGGCACCGGCCTGGCCTTCGACACGGCGTGCGCGCCGATGCTGCTGGGCCGGGTGCTGCTGGAGTCGATGGCGGACGCCCTGCCGGACGCGCAGGCCCGGCTGGAGGCCTTCGACGCGCGGGCGGCCGCCCGGGGCCTGTTCGTCGAGTGAGCCCCGGCGGTGGTCGCGCAGCGCCGGACCGCGGACGGTCCGGCGCAGCTGCGCCCGGCCCGCCGCAGGCGCTCGCCGCCGTCACCCGCAGCTGCAGGCCCCGGATGGCCTGCCGCACCACACCCCGACCGGAGGTCTTCTCAGTGTTTCCCGCACGGGTACTCGCCGTCGCCCCGCTGGCTCTGGTGGTTCTCGCCCTGTCCGGCTGCTCTTCCTGGAGCTGCACCGACACGACGGCGGAGCGCGGCAGGGCGGATGCCAGGGTGCAGGTCGTGGACACGGGCGGGCGGCCTCTCGGCGTCACCGCCGAGGTCGTCGACTGGCGCCTGGAGCCCCACCCGCAGGTGCCCTCCGAAGGTGACCGGGTCCACTTCCGCTTCCGCTTCGACGGCGCTTCCACGTATTCCGGCCCCGCGGTGGACGCCTGCGCGGTCGACAAGGAGCGGGTGGCGTTGGGGTGTCGGACGGTTCGCTCGTCCCAGGCGTTCGGGCCGGCCGACGACCCGCACACGGGTGACGACTGGCTCGCCGTCGAGGACCCCGGACGGGTTGCCGCAGTGTTGTTGATACCCAACAACCAGGCCTACGACCGACGCACCTGCGACGTGGACACCAAGGACGGTGGCGGGACGCATCCTCCAAAGTCACCCGGCAACGGGGACCGGCTGTAGGGAGGCCGAGGCGGTCGGGCACGAGGCGCGGGTCCGCCGGAGCGACGGCCCCACCCCTGCGCGAGCAGACCGACGGACCGGCCGGCTCACGGGCGACGCATCGCCCCGTCCCCGCCCCCGTTGGCCCGGCGGCGGGGGTTCAAGGGTCGAGCAAGGCGTCCCGCAGGGCGCCCCCCGCCTCCGCGACGATGGCCGGGACGTGCTGCGCAGGCCTGGCGAGGCTGAAGCGGACCCCGCCCGACGCCGTGAGGGTGAACCCGTGGACCGCCGGGCGGGGCAGGCTGTTGTAGCCGTAGTGGGCCGTGAAGAAGTACGCGCCGGTGTCCGGGACGCCGATCAGGTCGCCGGGGGCGAGCGGCGGCAGCTCGCGGGCGGTGGCGAGCAGGTCCCCCGCGAAGCAGGCCGGGCCCGCGACGTCCTGGGCCACCGGGTCGCCGGTCTTCGGGGCGCCCTTCGCGTCGTAGGGCAGGATCCGCACCGGCCAGGCCGCCGGGGCGTACGCGGTGCGGGTCGCCACCTGGACCCCGGCGTGGGTGAGTGCGATCGGCCGGGATCCGCTCGTCTTGGTGTACTCGACGCGGGCCAGTACCAGGCCGTGCTTGGCCAGCAGGGACCGGCCGAACTCCGTGACGAGGCCGTACGAGCCGTCGAAGAGGGCGGGGACCGCCCCGCGCAGGGCGGCCACGTACTGCGCGTGGGTGGGGGTCTCCTCGTCCGAGGCGAAGTTCACCGGCAGGCCGCCGCCGATGTCGAGGGTGTCGACCTGGCGCCGCCCGGCCGCCGTGTTGATCTCCTCGGCGAGCGCGTGCAGGTCCCGTACGCCTGCCGCGATCAGGGCCAGCGGAACGCCCTGGGAGCCCGAGTGGATGTGCAGGCGGGTGAGCCAGGGCCGGTCCAGGTAGGCCCGTACGAGCCATTCGCGCGCGCCGGGGTCGCGCAGGGCGACGCCGAACTTCGAGGTGGACGTCGCCGTGGACAGCGCGTCGATGGCGCCCGCGCCGCTCTGCGGATTGATCCGGACGCCGATCGGGGACGCGGTCGGCGTCCCGGCGACGAGCGCGTCCAGGCGTTCGAGTTCCTGCCGGTTGTCGGCGTTGACGGCGACGCCCAGGGCCAGGGCCTCGCGCAGCTCGGCCTCGGTCTTGGCGGGGGAGTCGAGGACGGTCAGGCCGGCGGGGACCCCGGCCGCCCGGGCCAGCGCCAGCTCCCCGGGGCTCGCCGCCTCGCAGCCGAGCCCGGAGTCCGCGAGCAGCCGCAGGACCGGGACGAGCGGGGCCGCCTTGACGGCGAAGGCGTGCAGGACGGGGGTGCCGGGTGCGAGGGCGGCCGCGAAGGCGCCGGTCAGGGCGGCGGCGGAGGCCCGGATCCCGGCGACGTCCAGCAGGCAGACCAGGGGTGGCGCGGGGTCGGCCCCGCCGACGATTCCCTGCTCGACGGCGGCTCGTACGGCCAGATCGCGGCGCGCGGCGGCGCCCTCGGTGCCCATGTCGGCCATCCCATCATCCGGCGGGGCCGACCGCAGCTGTTGACTGAATCTATTCAGGGCGCGAGGATGTGAATAGATTGACCAACATCGGAGGAGGCACCGCCATGTCAGGACCCCGCCCCGTACGTGCCGCGCGAGGCACCGACCTCAGCACCCTGGGATGGCAGCAGGAAGCCGCCCTGCGGATGCTGCAGAACAACCTCGACCCCGAGGTCGCGGAGCACCCCGACAAGCTCGTCGTCTACGGCGGCACCGGCAAGGCCGCCCGCGACTGGCGCTCGTACGACGCGATGGTCCGCACCCTGCAGACCCTCAAGCAGGACGAGACGATGCTGGTCCAGTCCGGCCGCCCGGTCGGCGTGATGCAGACCCACGAGTGGGCGCCGCGCGTCCTGCTCGCCAACTCCAACCTCGTCGGCGACTGGGCCAATTGGGAGGAGTTCCGCCGTCTGGAGCACCTGGGCCTGACCATGTACGGCCAGATGACCGCCGGGTCCTGGATCTACATCGGCACCCAGGGCATCCTCCAGGGCACCTACGAGACCTTCGCCGCCGTCGCCGCCAAGAAGTTCAACGGAACCCTGGCCGGCACGATCACCCTCACCGCCGGCCTCGGCGGCATGGGCGGCGCCCAGCCGCTGGCCGTGACGATGAACGACGGCGTCGCGATCTGCATCGACGTCGACCCGCGCGCCATCGACCGCCGCATCGAGCACCGCTACCTGGACGTCAAGGCCGACGACCTGCGCCACGCCCTCCAGCTGGCCGTCGAAGCCCGCGACGCCCGCAAGCCGCTCTCCATCGGCCTCCTCGGCAACGCCGCCGAGCTGCTCCCGCAGATGCTGGCCGAAGGCGCGCCCATCGACATCGTGACCGACCAGACCTCGGCGCACGACCCGCTGTCGTACCTGCCCGTCGGCGTCGACTTCGACGACATGGCCTCCTACGCCGCCAAGGACCCGGCCGGCTTCACCACCCGCGCCCGCGAGTCCATGGCCAAGCACGTCGAGGCCATGGTCGGCTTCATGGACGCCGGCGCCGAGGTCTTCGACTACGGCAACTCCATCCGCGGCGAGGCCCAGCTGGCCGGCTACGACCGCGCCTTCGCCTTCCCCGGCTTCGTCCCGGCCTACATCCGCCCGCTGTTCTGCGAGGGCAAGGGCCCCTTCCGCTGGGCCGCCCTGTCCGGTGAGGCCTCGGACATCCACAAGACCGACAAGGCCATGCTGGAGCTCTTCCCCGAGAACGAGTCCCTGCACCGCTGGATCAAGATGGCCGGCGAGCGCGTCCACTTCCAGGGCCTGCCCGCGCGCATCTGCTGGCTGGGCTACGGCGAGCGCGACAAGGCCGGTGAGCGCTTCAACGAGATGGTCGCCGACGGCACCCTCGCCGCCCCGCTGGCCATCGGCCGCGACCACCTCGACTGCGGCTCCGTCGCCTCCCCGTACCGCGAGACCGAGGCCATGCTCGACGGCTCCGACGCGATCGCCGACTGGCCGCTGCTCAACGCCATGGTCAACGTCGCCTCCGGCGCCTCCTGGGTCTCCATCCACCACGGCGGCGGCGTCGGCATGGGCCGCTCGATCCACGCCGGCCAGGTCACGGTCGCCGACGGCACCAAGCTCGCCGGCGAGAAGATCCGCCGCGTCCTCACCAACGACCCCGGCATGGGCGTCATCCGCCACGTCGACGCCGGCTACGACATCGCCGAGTCGGTCGCCGACGAGCGCGGCGTCCGCGTCCCCATGCGTGAGGGCGACGACGCGTGAGCGAGGCCGAGTTCACGCCCGCGGCCACCCCGGCCGCGGGCTCCGGCGGGGCGCCGTCGTTCCACGCGATGTGGGCCGAGCTCGCGCCCGTCGGCCGCGACGTCGGCACCGGCGGCTACCGCCGCCACGCCTGGACCGGGGCCGACGCCGACTGCCGGACCTGGTTCCAGGAGCAGGCCGAGGCGCGCGGACTGACGTACGAGACCGACCGCAACGGCAACCAGTGGGCCTGGCTCGGCGACCCCCTCGCCGGGGACGCCGTGGTCACCGGCTCGCACCTGGACTCCGTCCCCGACGGCGGGGCCTTCGACGGCCCCCTCGGCGTGGTGTCCTCCTTCGCGGCCCTGGACGAGCTCCGCAGCAGGGGAGTGCGGTTCACCCGGCCGCTGGCCATCACCAACTTCGGTGACGAGGAAGGCGCCCGCTTCGGGCTCGCCTGCGTCGGCTCCCGGCTCGCCGCCGGGCAGCTGACCAAGGAGAAGGCGTACGAGCTGCGCGACGCCGAGGGCATCTCCCTGCCCCAGGCCATGGAGGCCGCCGGATACGACCCCGAGACCATCGGGGCCGACCCCGAACGCCTCGGCCGCATCGGCGCCTTCGTCGAGCTGCACGTGGAACAGGGCCGGGCCCTGGACCTCTCCGGGGACCGGGTCGGCATCGCCTCCGCGATCTGGCCGCACGGCCGCTGGCGGTTCGACTTCCGCGGCGAGGCCAACCACGCCGGCACCACCCGGCTGGTCGACCGCCGCGACCCGATGCTCACCTACGCGGCGACCGTGCTGGCCGCCCGCAGCGAGGCGGCCCTCGCCGGGGCCGTCGCCACCTTCGGGAAGATCGCGGTCGAGCCCAACGGGGTCAACGCCATCCCGTCGCTGGTGCGCGGCTGGCTCGACTCCCGGGCCGCCGACCAGGCCACCCTCGACACGGTCGTCACGGCCATCGAGAAGGCCGCCCGCGAGCGCGCCGACCAGGACGGCATCGACCTCGGCATCGTCCGGGAGTCCTTCACCCCGGTCGTCGAGTTCGAGCACGCCCTGCGCGACGAGATGAACCGGATCCTGGGCGGCTCGGTCCCCGTCCTCGGCACCGGGGCGGGACACGACGCCGGAATCCTCTCCGCCGCCGTCCCGACCGCCATGCTGTTCGTGCGGAACCCGACCGGCGTCTCCCACTCCCCGCGGGAGTTCGCCGCCGAGGACGACTGCGTGGCCGGCGTCCTCGCCCTCGCCGACGTACTGGAAGGCCTGGCATGTCGTTGACGACGTACTGGCTGGAGCACGCCTGGCTCGACACCCACGTCGAGCCGGGCGTCGCCCTCGATGTCACCGAAGACGGGCGCATCGGCGCCCTGCGCACCGGGGTGCAGACCCCGCCGCCCGGCGCCGAGGTGCTGCGCGGCCTCACGATCCCCGGGCTGGCCAACGCGCACAGCCATGCCTTCCACCGGGCCCTGCGCGGCACGGTCCAGGTCGGTTCCGGCACCTTCTGGACCTGGCGCGACCTGATGTACAAGGTCGCCCAGAACCTCACGCCCGACAGCTACTTCGCGCTCGCCCGCGCCGTGTACGCCGAGATGGCGCTGGCCGGCATCACCAACGTCGGCGAGTTCCACTACGTCCACCACGCGCCCGGCGGCGCCGCGTACGCCGACCCCAACGCCATGGGCGAGGCCCTGATCGAGGCCGCCTCCGCGGCCGGCATCCGGATCACGCTCCTGGACACCGCGTACCTGTCCTCGGGCTTCGGGGAGGCCCCCAACGCCCACCAGCTGCGCTTCTCCGACGGCACCGCCGAGGCCTGGGCCGAGCGCGCGAGCGCGCTGAAGCCCCGCGAGCACGCCCTGATCGGCGCGGCGATCCACTCGGTCCGCGCGGTACCCGCCGCCGAACTGGCCACCGTCGCCGCCTGGGCCGAGGAACGCCGGGCGCCCCTGCACGTCCACCTCTCGGAGCAGACCGCCGAGAACGACGCCTGCCAGGCCGCCCACGGGCGCACGCCGACCCAGCTGCTCGCCGACCACGGCGTGCTCGGCCCGCGCACCACCGGTGTGCACAACACGCACCTCACCGACACCGACATCGCCCTCCTCGGCGGGACCACCACCGGCACCTGCATGTGTCCCACCACCGAACGCGACCTCGCGGACGGCATCGGCCCGGCGACCCGGCTCCAGCACGCGGGCAGCCCGCTGTCCCTGGGCAGCGACAGCCACGCCGTGATCGACCTGCTCGAAGAGGCCCGCGCGATGGAGCTCAACGAGCGCCTGCGCAGCCGAACCCGGGGCCACTGGACGGCGAACGCCCTGCTCACCGCCGCCACCGCGGACGGCCACGCCGCCCTCGGGCTGCCGGACGCGGGCCGCCTGGAGACGGGCGCGCTCGCGGACTTCACCACGATCGCGCTGGACTCCGTACGCACGGCGGGTCCGCTGCCGCGGCTCGGCGCCGAGACCGTCGTCTTCGCCGCCACCGCCTCCGACGTCCGCCACACGGTGGTCGGCGGCCGCCACATCGTCCGCGACGGCCACCACACCCTGGTCCCGGACGTCCCGTCCGCCCTTGCCGAGTCCATCGCAGCCCTGCGCTCCTGACCGTGCCGCCTGCGGCGGGCTTTCCCCCACCCCGCCCCTTCCCGAAACCGGGCTCTGCCCGGACCCGGTCCTCAAACTCCCCCGGCTACCGCTGGGAGGTGCCGCCTGGACAGGCTGGAAATCCAGCCTCGCCGGCGTTTGAGGCGCGGGGTCCGGGGCGGAGCCCCGGGACACGGAGAAAGGGCGGGGTGGGGGACAAGCAAGCTCTGAGAGGAACCCAGTGACCACCACGGCCATCACCCACATCGGCAGCCTCGTCACCAACGACCCCGCCGTCGGCGACGGCAGCCCCCTCGGCCTGCTCGAGAACGCCGCCGTCGTCATCGACGGCGACCGCATCGCCTGGGTCGGCCCGACGGCACAGGCCCCGGCCGCCGACGAGAGCTTCGACGCGCAGGGCCGGGCCGTCATCCCCGGCTTCGTCGACAGCCACTCCCACCTCGTCTTCGCCGGCGACCGCACCCAGGAGTTCAACGCCCGGATGTCCGGCCGCGCCTACTCCGCCGGCGGCATCCGCACCACCGTCGCCGCCACCCGTGCCGCCACCGACGCCGAGCTGGAGGCGAACCTCGTCCGCCACCTCGACGAGGCCCGCCGCCAGGGCACCACCACCTTCGAGACCAAGTCCGGCTACGGCCTCACCGTCGCCGACGAGGCCCGCGCCCTGCGCATCGCCGCCGCGCACACCGAGGAGGTCACCTACCTCGGCGCGCACATCGTCTCCCCCGACTTCGCCGAGGACCCGGCCGGCTACGTCGACCTCGTCACCGGCGAGATGCTGGAGGCCTGCGCCCCGTACGCCCGCTGGGTGGACGTCTTCTGCGAGAAGGGGGCCTTCGACGGCGACCAGGCCCGTGCGGTCCTCACCGCCGGTGCCGCCGCCGGGCTGATCCCGCGCGTGCACGCCAACCAGCTCTCCTACGGGCCCGGCGTCCAGCTCGCCGTCGAGCTCGAAGCGGCCTCCGCCGACCACTGCACCCACCTCACCGACGCCGACGTCGACGCCCTCGCGCAGGCCGCCGGCACCACCGTCGCCACCCTGCTGCCCGGCGCCGAGTTCTCCACGCGCGCCCAGTGGCCCGACGCCCGGCGGCTGATCGACGCCGGTGCCACCGTCGCCCTGTCCACGGACTGCAACCCCGGCTCCTCCTACACGAGTTCGATGCCGTTCTGCATCGCGCTCGCCGTACGCGACATGAGGATGACCCCCGACGAGGCCCTGTGGTCGGCCACCGCCGGCGGTGCCCGCGCCCTGCGCCGCAGCGACATCGGCATCGTGGCCCCGGGGGCCCGCGCGGACCTGGCCCTGCTGGACGCCCCGAGCCATGTCCACCTGGCCTACCGGCCGGGTGTGCCGCTCGTCTCCGCGGTGTGGAGCAAGGGCGTCCGCGCCTACTGACGAACGGTCAATTCGGGCCTGTCCTTCGTCTTCCCTCCGTAAGGCCCCGGGCGTACCTTGAGCCACCGATCTGATGTTCCGTCAGTTTTCTGTGGCCCGAGGGGAAGACGAAGGTGTCCGACCGCAAACGCTCCACCGCGCTCGCGCTGGCCTCCGCGCTGGCCGGATCGGCGGTGCTGTTCACCGCCCCCGTGGCCCAGGCCGCCGTCGTCGACGTCGCCTACGACTGCAAGACCCCGATCGGGGACAAGTCGGCGGTGTCGCCCATCGACATCAAGTCCGTCAAGGAGGGGGACGGGTACAAGCTGACGATGTCCTTCCAGAAGGGCGTCTCGTCCAGCCCCATCGAGCTCGGCAAGGGCGCCATGAGCCCCAGCGCCGTCATCGTCGTCGGCGGCGCGGAGAAGGTGTCCGTACCGGTCTCGGGACCGTCCAACCCCGAAGCCGTCCCCCCGGACACCCCCATCAAGATCACCGACCTCTCGGGCACCTACACGCCCAAGAAGAGCGGCAAGGTCACCTTCACCGCCGGCGTGCTCACCATCAAGGCGATGGGCACCACGACCACCTGCACCCCCGGCAACAGCCCGGGGCCCTCGCTCGAACTGGACGTCACGGCGCCCGGCGGCGGGACCGGCTCCACGGGCTCCACCGGCTCCACGGGCTCCACCGGCTCGACCGGAGACACCCTCCCGCAGACCGGGCCCACCGACTCCGCCCTGGCCCTCGGCACCCTCGGCGGCACCGTGCTGCTCTCCGGCGCCGTCGGCGTGCTCTGGCTGACCCGGCGCGGCCGGCGGGCCGGGTCCTGAACGGAGCACCCCGGTCATGCCCCTGCTCCCCACACCGAGGCGCGCCGCTGCCGTCCTCCTGTTCGCCGCCGCCCTGCTGTGCGCGGCTCCCGCGCACCCCGCGGCCGCCGACGAGCCGGGCTGGACCGCCGAGCCCGCAGCCGGAGCGGCGGCCACCGCCCGCCCGTACTTCTACCTGGCCGGCGCCCCGGGCAGCGTGCTGGAGGACCGGCTGGCCCTGGCCAACACCACCGACCAGGAGCGCACCGTGACGCTGCGCGGGGCCGACGCCTACAACACGGCCGACGGCGCCTTCGCGGTCCGCCCGGCGGCGCCCGGCAGCGGGACCACCGGGGCCGGTTCCTGGATCAGCTTCGGGGCCGCCGCCACCGTGAAGGTGCCGCCCCGCACCCGGGCCCTCGTCCCCTTCACCCTCACCGTGCCGCCGTCGTCCCCGCCCGGCGACCACCCCGCCGCCGTGATCGCCACCGAGAGCGGCCACGAGGTCGGCGTACGGGTCCACCTGCGGGTCGGCGGTCCCACCCTGGCGGCCCTCACGGTCGAGGACGTCGCCGTCCGGGGCCGGGGCCCGGCCGCCGTCATCGCCTACACCCTCGTCAACCGCGGCAACGTGGCCCTCGTCCCCGAGCTCCGGATCCGCGCCGAGGCCCTCACCGGCGAGGTGTCCGACCCGCCCCGCGGCCGCTCCCTCCCGGTGGAAGTGCTCCCCGGCCAGCGGGTGGAGCTCACCGAACCCTGGCCCGGCGCGCCGGCCCTCGACCGGGTCCGCGTCACCCTCACCGTGACCGCTCCCGGCGGCGTCCGCGCGGTGGCGACCGGCTCGCGCTGGTTCGTCCCCCTGGACCTGGACGGCCCGGCCGGGGCCGGCCTGCTCGGCCTCGGCGCGGCCACCGCCGCCGCGCTGTACCTCGTACGCCGCCGACGGTCCGTACCGGGCCCGGGCCCGGAGCCGGACGCGCCGCCCACGGCCGGACCCACGCCCCCTGCACCGCACCACGAGCTGACGGGAGCCGCCAGGTGAGAAGAGTCGGAGCCCTGCTGGCCGCGGGGCTGGCGGTGTGCGCCCTCGCCCTGTTCCCCACGGGCCGGGCCGCCGCCGCCGAGGGCGAGCCGGCCGTGACGCTTTCGCTCCAGGAGGCCGCCAAGGGCACCGGGATCACCGTCACCGGTACCGGCTGGCCGGCCAGGACGCTGGTGATGCTGCTGGTCTGCGGCCAGAACATGATCGGCGGCACCAACAGCTGCGCCAACGCCGACGGCGCCGCCGTCTCCGTCGCGGCCGACGGGGGTTTCAAGGCCCAGCTGTCCGTGGTGGCACCGCCCAAGCCGTGCCCCTGCATCGTCAACGTCACCTCCGTCAACGGCGACCAGTCCACCGTCGCGACCCCGCTGAAGATCACCGACCACCCGGTCGCCGAGCTGCCCGCCGAAACCGGCACGGCCCGTCTCGCGGTGCTCACCGGGGTCCGGCTGGAGGGCGAGGACGGGGTACTGACCTGGTTCGGCGCCCCGCCCGCCCGGAAGTTCAAGGTCACCGTCGGCAATATCGGCCCGGTCCCGGTCAAGGACCCGGTCTTCCAGCTCGGCACCGCGCACGGGGTGTTCGCCCCGCTGTGGGAGGAGGCCCGCTGGAAGGGCACCATCCCGCCCGGCGGCAAGGCGGAGATCGCCCTCGACGCGGGCCTGGCCGCCGGCGCCCACGGCGACTACACGATCTCCCTCAAGTACGGCGAGACCGTGCTGGCCACGCAGCCCTGGGGTGTGGACCGCCCGTACGGGGTGCTGCTCTTCTGGGGCCTGCTCCTGCTGGTGGTCCCGGCCGCGGTCTTCCGCGTCGGCATGGCCGTCGTCGACCGGGTCCGGCCGAGCGCCGCCTCCGCCGGCCGCCACCGCGGAACGCGTCCCCTGGACACGACCGCCTCCGCGGCCGCGGCGGCCGCCTCCGCCGTGACGGCCCGGCTGCCGCGGATCCCGGCGCTGCGGCCCCCCGGGCCGGCCCCGGCCACCGACGGCCCGGAGCGCTCCCCCCAGACCACCACGGCGGTCCTGCCGTGGTTCACCCCGGACAGCGCGCCGGGCACAGCACCACAGGCGTCCGCACCGTCTGAGAACCGTTCGACGACGAAGGGACATTCGTGAAAACCCAACGGAGGGTGAGCGCGGCCGTGATCGCGCTGCTGCTCGGCGGCGCCGGTATCGCCATCGGAGCCACTCCCGCCCAGGCCGCGGAGACCAAGTTCAACGTCAAGTGCGTTCCCCCGGCCGGGGGCGGCGGTCCGGTGGAGGGCGAGACCACCGCCAAGGTCACCGCTCCCGCCTCGGCGAAGGTCGGCGACGAGGTCGACGTGTCCTGGGAGACGGTGAAGCCCGCCTCGAACAACACGGACCTGATGGACATCCCGCAGGACGCGGTCCAGCCCACCGGCTGGATCACCGTGGGCGGCGGTGGCGGTGAGCTGAAGGTCGTCGGGGAGAAGAAGAACCCGCCGATCCCGAAGAAGGCGCCCATGGTGATGTCCGTGATGAAGGGCAAGCTGAAGCTCACCAAGGCCGGGAAGATCACGCTGACCCCCGGCAAGTACGAGGTGGCCGTCACCTTCTCCTTCGGCACGTTCGTCACCAAGTGCGCCCCGACCGGCAGCGTGGGCGCGGGCGCCACCATCGACGTGGCGGCCGGCTCCAGCGGTGGTACGACGACCGGTGGCACCACGACGGGCGGTTCCACGACGGGCGGTTCCACCACCGGCGGCTCCACGACGGGCGGTTCCACCACCACCGGCGGCTCCACGACCACCTCGGGCGGATCGGCCTCGGGCGGCGGGGGCGGCCAGACCGACTTCCCGGGCAAGGCGGTCGAGGTGGCCTTCGACTGCGGGCCGGTCGTCCCGGGGGGCATCAAGACCCCGGTCACGATCAACGCGAAGAAGAACGGCGGCAGCTACGACCTCACGGTCAAGACCGCCAAGGGCGCGATGGCCGCGCCCATGGCCCTGCCCGCGGGAGCCCTCAAGCCCTCGATGGACGTCAAGCTCGGCGGCGCGGACAGCGGCACGGTCAAGGTCTCCGGCCCGGCCAACGCGGAGCCGATCCCGGACAAGGCCCCGGTCAGCCTCAGCGACATGACCGGCACCTACAAGCCCGGCAAGAGCGGCAAGGTGACACTGAGCCCGGACCAGCTGACGATCGACGTCACGATGGCCCCCGGCGCCACCCCGATCAACGTCCCCTGCAAGGCGACGAGCAGCGGCGTCTCGCTGGAACTGGACACCGCCGCCCAGCCGGGCGGCTCCGGTTCCTCGACGTCCTCCTCCGGCAGCACCACCTCGGGCGGTCTCGCCGAGACCGGCGCCGAGGACGACGGCGGCATCAAGGCCCTGGCCCTGGTCGCCGGCACGGTGATCCTGCTCGGCGGAGCGGTGTTCACCTTCACCCCGTGGCGCCGCCTGCGCGGCACCCGCTGACACGGGAACGGCCCGGCACACCGTGCGGTGTGCCGGGCCGTTCCGTGGGACGGGGGCAGACGGGTCAGCCCATGCCGTCCATCAGCTGGTTGACCTTCTTGCGGTACATGAAGATCGCGAGGCCGGCGAGGACGGCGGCCACGGCCTGGAAGAGGATGACCCCGACGCCGTTCAGCTGCACGTCGGCGAGACCCATCAGACCGGTGATGCAGTCACCGGCGGTGACGGCGAGGAACCAGACGCCCATCATCTGGGAGCCGTACTTCTGCGGCGCCATCTTCGTGGTGACCGACAGGCCGACCGGGGAGAGGCACAGCTCGGCGAGCGTGTGCATCAGGAAGATGAGCACCAGCCACCACATGGTGACCTTGGTGTCGTTGCCGGAGGTCTGGCTCAGCGGGATCGCGAAGACGAAGAACGAGGCGCCGACGATGACCAGGGCCACCGAGAACTTCACGATGGTGCTGGGCTCGCGGTTGCGGCGGGCCAGGGCCACCCACGCGGCGGCGAAGATCGGGGCCAGGGCCACCACGAACAGCGGGTTCAGCGACTGGAAGATGGTGGTGGGGACTTCCCAGCCGAACAGGCTGCGCTCGGAGTTCTTGTCACCGAACAGAGAGAGCGTCGAACCGCCCTGGTCGTAGATCATCCAGAACACGGCGGCGGCCACGAAGAACCAGATGTAGGCGCTCATCCGGGTCTGCTCGACGGTGGACAGGTCACGGTCCCGCTTGATGCGGACGAGGACGGCGACCGGGATGAGCAGACCGGCGATGGTGATCGGGTACAGCGCCCACTTGATGGTGAACATGTCCGCGGCGACGACGGCGCCGTAGAAGACGGCGACGACGGCCAGGACGGCGAGGGCCTTGACGATCACGGCCTTGCGCTCGGCGACGGACAGCGGGTTCGGGACGACGCTGCTCTGCGGGCTCAGGGTGCGGCCGGCGAGCAGGTAGACCAGGAGGCCGATGCCCATGCCGACGGCGGCGAGCGCGAAGCCGAGGTGCCAGTTCACCAGCTCGCCGACCATGCCGATGCCGATCGGCGCGAGCAGGGCACCCACGTTGATGCCGATGTAGAAGATCGTGAAGCCGCTGTCCCGGCGCGGGTCGTCCACACCGCGGTACAGGTGGCCGACCATCGTGGAGATGTTGGCCTTCAGCAGACCGGAGCCGACCGCGACCAGCAGCAGACCGACGAAGAACGACAGCTGGCCGGGCAGCGCGAGCGCCACGTGACCCGCCATGATCACGACACCGGCGATGGTGACCGTCTTGCGGGCACCCCAGACGCGGTCACCGAACCAGCCGCCGGGCATGGCCATGAGGTAGACCATGGCCACGTAGACGGAGTAGATCGCCGTGGCCGTCGCGGCGGTGAAGCCGAGGCCACCACCCTGGCTGTCCGTCGCGGCGTCGACGCCGCCGGAGACCAGGTACAGAACGAGAAGCGCACGCATGCCGTAGTAGGAGAAGCGCTCCCACATCTCGGTCATGAACAGCGTGGCCAGGCCGATCGGGTGGCCGAGGACGGTCTTCTCGTGAGCGGGGCTCGGTGAGGCCGTCGTCAGGCTGGAAGCCATGGTCGATCCTTGCTTGCTCGGGACGCTTCGGCTTCGTGAGCTCATCCGCGCCCGGTGGGGGGTGGCCGGCACCGGCGGACGGATCTCCCACCCCACGCCTCGGGGGGCCGCCCCACGGGGATTGGGGGGCGGCAGGACATCCGTCACCGGGATCCACGCCCTCCCGCGCGTCATCACGCGGGGGGCCCGGCCAACAGGTCATTCACTGTCGTCAAGACCGGCCGGGCGGCTCCTTGAGAGGACCACCCATCCGGTTCAGGACAGAAGCAGAGACCTTTGCGCTGCTTTTCGGCACAAAGGTCCCTGAGGTATTGCATCAGGCGTCTCGCCACCATACGACACGACACTGCGGCATATGAAAGGACTTGAGAGATGGATCACAAGGCGCGCCGGGAACCGAAAGGCCATATTCGAAGGCGCTTAGTAGTTCGTAAGCCCAGATAGAGAGGGGTCTTCCCGCGGGCCCCTGGTTTCACCCGCCGCGGACTACCATCACCCACATGACGCGTGTACTGCTCGCCGAGGACGACGCATCCATCTCGGAACCCCTGGCCCGCGCCCTGCGCCGGGAGGGGTACGAGGTCGAGGTCCGGGAGGACGGCCCCACCGCTCTGGACGCGGGACTGCAGGGCGGCGTCGATCTCGTCGTCCTCGACCTGGGGCTCCCGGGGATGGACGGCCTGGAGGTCGCCCGCCGGCTGCGCGCCGAGGGCCACGGCTTCCCGATCCTGGTCCTCACCGCCCGGGCGGACGAGGTCGACACGGTCGTCGGCCTGGACGCCGGCGCCGACGACTACGTGACCAAGCCCTTCCGCCTGGCCGAACTGCTCGCCCGGGTCCGGGCCCTGCTCCGGCGCGGCGCCACCGAGGCCCTCCAGCCCCCCGCCACCCACGGCGTGCGGATCGACGTCGAATCGCACCGGGCCTGGATGGGGGAGGAGGAGCTCCAGCTCACCGCCAAGGAGTTCGACCTGCTGCGCGTCCTGGTGCGCGACGCGGGCCGGGTCGTCACCCGCGACCAGCTCATGCGCGAGGTCTGGGACACCACCTGGTGGTCCTCCACCAAGACCCTCGACATGCACATCTCCTGGCTGCGCAAGAAGCTGGGCGACGACGCCGCCAACCCCCGCTACATCGCCACCGTGCGGGGCGTCGGTTTCCGGTTCGAGAAGAGCTGACCGCCTCCCGCGGCCCCACCTGGGGCATGCTCTAGGGCATGCGCCGCCGCCTCATCAACTCCACGCTCGCCGTGGTGCTCGTCGTGATCGCCGTCTTCGGGGTCTCCCTCGTCATCGTGGAGACCCGGACCATCACCAGCAGCGCCCAGGACCGCATCGAGTCCGAGGCGCTGCGGCTCGTGGGCATCGTCGAGGCGAACGTCCTGGAGAAGAAGCCGATCGACCCCGTGGCCCTCGGCGAGCAGCTCGACGCCGGCCACCACGCGCGGATCACCGTCCCCGGCCAGCCGGCCGTGGACGTGGGCAGCCCGATCCCCGACAGCGTGATCCGCGGCACCGCCCGCGGGGAGCAGGGCGAGGTCGTGATCGTCGAGGAGTCCCGCTCCACCGTGACCCGCGAGGTCGGACGGACCCTCGCGGTGGTCGGCGCGGTCGCCCTGCTGGCCGTCGTGGCGGCCGTCCTGCTCGCCGTACGGCAGGCGAACCGGCTGGCCTCCCCGCTCACCGACCTGGCCGAGACGGCGGAGCGGCTCGGATCCGGCGACCCGAGGCCCCGGCACAAGCGGTACGGGGTCCCCGAGCTGGACCGGGTCGCGGACGTGCTGGACTCCAGCGCCGAGCGGATCGGCCGGATGCTGACGGCCGAGCGGCGCCTGGCCGCGGACGCCTCCCACCAGCTGCGCACCCCGCTCACCGCGCTCTCCATGCGGTTGGAGGAGATCACGGTCACCGACGACCTGGCGACCGTCCGGGAGGAGGCGACGATCGCCCTGACCCAGGTGGAGCGGCTCACGGACGTGGTGCAGCGGCTGCTCACCAACTCGCGGGACCCCCGTACGGGCTCCGCGGTCCCCTTCGACCTGGACGAGGTCGTCAAGCAGCAGGTCGAGGAGTGGCGGCCGGCCTACCGCAGCGCGGGCCGGGCCATCGTCCGCTCCGGACGGCAGGGCGTACGGGCCGTCGGCACCCCGGGCGCGGTCTCGCAGGTGCTGGCCACCCTGGTGGAGAACGCCCTCATGCACGGCGGCGGCACGGTCGCGCTGCGCACCCGGGTGATCGGCAACCAGGCGGTGCTGGAGGTCACGGACGAGGGACCGGGCGTCCCGCCGGACCTCGGCAACCGGATCTTCGAGCGGGCCATCAGCGGCCGCAACTCCACCGGGATCGGCCTCGCGGTGGCCCGGGACCTCGCGGAGGCGGACGGCGGACGCCTGGAGCTGCTCCAGACGCAGCCGCCGGTGTTCGCGCTGTTCCTCAGCCGCACGGCGCCGGAGCGGGCCGAACCGCAGACCACCGTGCGCTAGGGCGCGTCCGCAAAGTACCGCCTGCCCCGCGATTCGGGCGGTCGGCACTACTTTGCGGACACCCCCTAGGGCGCGTCCGCAAAGGCCGTCACGGCCTAGTTGTTCGCGGGCTCCGGCTCGGGCAGCGGCTGCGGCCTGCGGTCCGGCTTCGGCACGGGCGCCGGGTCCGGCATCGGCTCGGTCGGCTCGGCGGGGGCGGGCAGGGCCTTGAAGACCCAGGTCCGGTACGACCAGAAGCGGAACACCGTGGCGGTCCCGATGCCGATGAACTTGAACACGTTGCTGGCCATGGGGCCGTCCCAGCCGAACCCGTAGGTGGCGGTGTAGAGCACACCGCTCTCGATGACCAGGCCGACGCCGCTGAACACGGCGAACAGGACGAGCTCGCGGGTGCGGCCGCTCTTGGCCCGGTCCCGGTAGGTGAAGTAGCGGAAGCCGACGTAGTTCGTGGCGATGGCCACGACGGTGGCTATCACGCTCGCGCGCACCACCTGCAGGTCGGTGGTGTTGCGGATCAGGTTGAAGACACCCAGGTTGACCAGCACGCCGAGGCCGCCGACCGCGCCGAACTTGGCCACTTCCCGTACGAGGCCGCGTACGCGTTCGACGAAAGATCCGCCAGGCGTGCTCATCAGTAGGTCAGTCCTGTCGGTCACCGCCCGCTTACGGGGCGTCCGGTGTTCTCCGTCAACCCACCCATGCTAAGTGTCCCCCCTGCGCTCCGTCTGTGCCTTCCCGCACCCTGCGACGCACGGCACACGGGCAGATCGGGCCAGGGTCACGTCCGGATGGCGGAATACCGGCGGATACCCTGGAGGAGTGACGTTCCCCGTAGTCGGTATGGTCGGCGGCGGCCAGCTCGCCCGTATGACCCACGAGGCGGGCATCCCCCTCGGCATCAGATTCAAGCTCCTCAGTGACAGCCCGCAGGACTCTGCGGCCCAGGTCGTGAGCGATGTCGTCATCGGCGACTATCGCGACCTGGAGACGTTGCGTGCCTTCGCGCACGGCTGTGACGTGATCACCTTCGACCACGAGCACGTACCCATGGAGCACCTGCGGGCCCTGGAAGCGGACGGCATCCCCGTCCGCCCGGGGCCCGACGCTTTGGTACACGCCCAGGACAAGGGGGTGATGCGCGCCAAGCTCGACGAGATCGGCGCGCCCAGCCCCCGGCACCGGATCGTGAGCGATCCGGACGACGTGGCCGCCTTCGCGGAAGAGGTGGGCGGGTTCCCCGTCATCCTCAAGACCGTACGGGGCGGGTACGACGGCAAGGGGGTGTGGTTCGTCCGCACCCCCGAGGACGCGGCGGCCCCCTTCAGGGCGGGCGTCCCGGTCCTCGCGGAGGAGAAGGTCGATTTCGTCCGCGAGCTCGCGGCGAACATCGTCCGCTCCCCGCACGGCCAGGCGGTCGCCTACCCCGTCGTCGAGTCCCGTCAGGTGGACGGCGTCTGCGACACGGTGATCGCCCCGGCCCCGAACCTCTCGGAGGCCCTCGCGGGCGAGGCCCAGGCCCTCGCCCTGCGCATCGCCAAGGAACTCGACGTGACCGGCCACCTGGCCGTGGAGCTGTTCGAGACCACCGACGGCCGGATCCTGGTCAACGAGCTGGCGATGCGCCCGCACAACAGCGGCCACTGGACCCAGGACGGCGCCGTCACCTCCCAGTTCGCCAACCACGTACGGGCGGTCCTGGACCTCCCGCTGGGCGACCCGCGCCCCCGCGCCAAGTGGACGGTCATGGCGAACGTGCTGGGCGGGGACTACCCCGACATGTACGCCGCGTACCTGCACTGCATGGCGCACGACCCCCAGCTGAAGATCCACATGTACGGCAAGGACGTGAAACACGGCCGCAAGGTCGGCCACGTCAACACCTACGGCGACGACCTGGACGATGTGCTGGAACGCGCACGCCACGCAGCCGGCTACCTCAGGGGAACGATCACCGCATGAGCACCACCTCCGCAGGCCCCGTCATCGGCATCGTCATGGGCTCCGACTCGGACTGGCCCGTCATGGAGGCGGCCGCCCAGGCCCTGGACGAGTTCGAGATCCCCTACGAGGTCGACGTCGTCTCCGCCCACCGGATGCCGCGCGAGATGGTCGAGTACGGGGAGCGGGCCGCCGACCGCGGGCTGAAGGCGATCATCGCGGGCGCGGGCGGAGCCGCCCACCTGCCCGGCATGCTCGCCTCGGTCACCCCGCTGCCGGTCATCGGCGTGCCCGTGCCGCTGAAGTACCTCGACGGCATGGACTCGCTGCTGTCGATCGTCCAGATGCCCGCCGGGGTTCCCGTCGCCACCGTCTCGGTCGCCGGGGCGCGCAACGCGGGCCTGCTGGCCGTACGGATGCTGGCCGCGCACGACACCGAGCTGCTGGCCCGGATGCGCGACTTCCAGCAGGAGCTGAACGACCAGGCCACCGAGAAGGGCAAGCGGCTGCGGACGAAGGTCGCGAACGCGGAGTCCTTCGGGTTCGGCAAGTGAGCGCGGCGCAGCGCCTGGACGAGGCGCGCGAGCTGTTGGCCGAGCACCCCGTCGTGGACGGCCACAACGACCTTCCCTGGGCGCTGCGCCAGCAGGTGCGCTACGACCTGGCGCAGCGGGACATCGCGGGCGACCAGTCCGCCCACCTGCACACCGACATCCCCCGGCTGCGCGCCGGGGGTGTCGGGGCCCAGTTCTGGTCCGTGTACGTGCGCTCCGACTTCGCGGGCGACGAGGCGGTCAGCGCCACCCTGGAGCAGATCGACGCCGTCGCCCAGCTGATCGACCGCTACCCCGCCGACCTCGTGCGGGCGCTGACGGCGGACGACATGGAGCAGGCCCGCGCCACCGGCCGGATCGCCTCGCTGATGGGCGCCGAGGGCGGCCACTCCATCAACAACTCGCTCGCCACCCTGCGCGCCCTGCACCAGCTGGGCGTGCGGTACATGACGCTCACGCACAACGACACCATCGACTGGGCGGACTCGGCGACCGACGAGCCCCGGCACGGCGGTCTGACCGACTTCGGCCGCGAGGTCGTCCGCGAGATGAACCGCGTCGGCATGCTGGTGGACCTCTCGCACGTCGCGGCGACGACGATGCGCGACGCGATCGAGGTGTCGGCCGCTCCGGTGGTCTTCTCGCACTCCTCGGCGCGCGCGGTCTGCGACCACCCGCGCAACGTCCCCGACGACGTACTGGCCACGCTGCCGGCCAACGGCGGGGTGGCGATGGCCACCTTCGTCCCGAAGTTCATCCTGCCGGCGGCGGTGGAATGGACCCTGGCCGCGGACGAGAACCTGCGGGCGCACGGCTTCCACCACCTCGACACCACCCCCGAGGCGATGGCCCTGCACCGGGCGTTCGAGGCGGACCGCCCGCGGCCGGTGGCCACGGCCGCGACGGTGGCCGACCACCTCGACCACATGCGCGAGGTGGCCGGCGTCGACCACATCGGCATCGGCGGGGACTACGACGGCACGGCCTTCACCCCGTCCGGCCTGGACGACGTGGCGGGCTACCCGAACCTCGTCGCCGAGCTGCTCGCGCGCGGCTGGTCCAAGGCCGACCTGGCGAAGCTGACCTGGAGCAACGCGGTACGCGCGCTGCGCGACGCGGAGGCGGTCGCCCGCGACCTGTCGGCGTCCAGGGGCCCGTCGAACGCGGTGATCCGGTAGCGGACGCGGTGCCCGGCGGGCGCGGCGAACGGGTGTGACCTGCGGGTCACTCGAACGCTGCGTCCGCCGGGCGGCCCGGCGCTCCCGCGTGTCACGGTGGCAGCATCTCTCCCTGCTGCCGCCGAGACCGGAGCGAACGCCATGGCCGACCTGCAGGACGAACCCCACTCCGTGGGCATCGGAGCCGAGGACCTCCCCGCACCCGCGGTGGGGGTCGCGGCGGGCGCCCTCGACCGGGCCGCCGCGCTGCTGGCCGTCCATCCGGTGGCCGACGGGTGCAACACCCTGGTCCGGACCCTGCACCAGAGTCCGTACCACGACATCGAGACCTCGGACACGGGTGTGGACACCGACATCCCGCGGCTGCGCGCCGGAGGAGTGGGGGCCCAGTTCTGGTCGCTGCTCGTCCCGGCGGCGCCAGGGCACGAGAACGCCCCCGGCGACCGGGTGCTCTCGGAGACACTGGACCAGATCGACACGGCGCTGACCCTGATGCGCCGCTACCCCGACAGCCTCTGTCTGGCCCTCGGCGCCGACGACCTGGCGGACGCCCGCAACCGGGGCCGCATCGCCTCGTTCCTGGGCCCGGTGCCCGGCCGCACGCTGACCGACTCCCTGGGCGCGCTGCGCGCCTTCCACGCGCTGGGCGTACGGATCCTCGCGCCCGCGGGAGCGCCCTGGGCGCAGGACGAGCTGACGGCCTTCGGCCACGAGGTGGTCCGCGAGGCGAACCGGCTGGCGATCGTGCTGGACCTCACGGGCTGCCCGCCGGCGGTCGCCTGCCGGCTCGCGGGGGCCTCCAAGGCTCCGGTGATCATCTCGAACACGGCGGCGGCCTCGCTGAACCCGCATCCGGGGAACGTGACCGACGAGGTCCTGGCCGCGCTCCGGGAGGCGAACGGCCTGGCGATGGTCACCTTCGACACCGCGCGCACCGGGGACTCCCTGCACGCGGTGGCCGACCACCTGGACCACGTACGGGCGATCGCGGGCCCGCACGGCGTCGGACTCGGTGCCACCTTCGGCACCGGACCGGGCCACCCCCGCCCGACGGGCCTGACCGACCCCTCGGGCTATCCGCGGCTGATCGCGGAGCTGCTGGACCGCGGCTGGCCGGAGTCCGAGGTGGCCCTGCTGACCTGGGGCAACGCCCAGCGTGTCCTGCGCGACGCGGAATTCACCTCCCGCGCCGCCCAACACCGCCGCTGATATCCGGCCCCGCCGGCGTTTGGGGCCGCACGCTCCGGCCCTGCCGGCGTTCGAGGCGCGGGGGCCCGGGGGCGGCGCCCCCGGGCGGCGCCGCACCGGCACCCGGCTCCGCAGCCCCGCCCGGCCGGAGGGCTACGCGTGCGGGCGGCCCATCGCGCGGTACGTCCAGCCCGCGGCACGCCACCGCACCGGGTCGAGCGCGTTGCGGCCGTCCAGGATGAGCCGGTCGGTGACGACCGAGCCGAGCTCGGCCGGGTCCAGGTCACGGAACTCGCGCCACTCGGTGAGGTGCAGGACCACCTCCGCGCCCCGCGCCGCCGCCTGCGCGGAGTCCGCGTAGCCGAGGGTCGGGAAGACGCGGCGGGCGTTGTCCATGCCCTTGGGGTCGTAGACGGTGACCTGGCCGCCCTGGAGGTGGATCTGCCCGGCCACGTTCAGCGCGGGGGAGTCCCGTACGTCGTCCGAGTCCGGCTTGAAGGTGGCTCCGAGCACGGCGACCCGCTTGCCGAGGAACGAACCGCCCACGGCCTCCCGGGCCAGTTCGACCATGTGCCCGCGGCGCCGCATGTTGATGGAGTCCACCTCGCGCAGGAAGGTCAGCGCCTGGTCCACGCCCAGCTCGCCCGCGCGCGCCATGAACGCCCGGATGTCCTTGGGCAGGCAGCCGCCGCCGAAACCGATGCCGGCGCGCAGGAACTTCGCGCCGATGCGCTCGTCGTAGCCGATCGCCTCCGCCAGCTTCACCACGTCGCCGCCGCCGGCCTCGCAGATCTCGGCCATCGCGTTGATGAAGGAGATCTTCGTCGCGAGGAAGGAGTTCGCGGCCGTCTTCACCAGCTCCGCCGTCGGGTAGTCCGTGACCACCAGCGGCGAGCCCTCGGCCATCGGCGTCTCGTACACCTCGCGCAGCAGCTTCTCGGCGCGCTCCCCCTGTACGCCGACCACGATCCGGTCGGGGTGCAGGGTGTCCTGCACCGCGAAGCCCTCCCGCAGGAACTCGGGGTTCCAGGCGAGCTCCACGTCCGCGCCCGCCGGGGCCAGCTCCGCGAGCCTGACGGCGAGCCGCGCCGCCGAGCCCACCGGCACGGTGGACTTGCCGACCACCAGGACCGGCCGGGTCAGGTGCGGGGCCAGCGAGGCCATCGCGGAGTCCACGTAGGACATGTCACAGGCGTACTCGCCGTGCTTCTGCGGGGTGTTCACGCAGACGAAGTGGACGTCGCCGAAGGCGCCGACCTCCTCCCAGGAGGTCGTGAAGCGCAGCCGGCCGGTCGATCCCGGCAGCCCGGCCACGTGCTTGGCCAGCAGGTCCTCCAGCCCGGGCTCGTACATCGGGACCCGGCCCGAGGCCAGCATCTCGATCTTCTCGGGCACCACGTCCAGCCCCAGCACCTCGAAGCCCAGCTCCGCCATCGCGGCGGCGTGGGTCGCACCGAGGTATCCGGTGCCGATCACAGTGATCCTGAGGGGGGCCATGGGTGCTCCAGAGGTGCGGGGCCGATTGCGGCCACTGAGCATAGTCGGGCCCACCAGCGGGGACGTTCCCCAGGAGACCACCGCTGTCACCCATCTCACGTGGTCCGTCCATATCGCCATCCGTGACCGGACCACTAGGCTTGGGTTACTTAACGGTAGTTAGCATCACGCATCACCCTGGGGAGTGAGAGATCTTGGCGGGTTCTGCCGACTTCGACCTGTACCGCCCGGCCGAGGAGCACGACATGCTCCGCGAGTCGGTCCGCTCGCTCGCCGAGGCGAAGATCCTGCCGTTCGCCGCCGCGGTCGACGAGGAATCCCGCTTCCCGCAGGAGGCCCTGGACGCCCTGGTCTCCAGCGACCTGCACGCCGTCCACGTGCCCGAGACCTACGGCGGCGCGGGCGCCGACGCCCTCGCCACCGTGATCGTGATCGAGGAGGTGGCCCGTGTCTGCGCCTCCTCCTCCCTGATCCCGGCCGTGAACAAGCTCGGCTCGCTCCCGGTGATCCTCTCCGGTTCCGAGGAGCTCAAGGCGAAGTACCTCGGCCCGCTGGCCAAGGGCGACGCGATGTTCTCGTACGCGCTCTCCGAGCCGGACGCGGGCTCCGACGCCGCCGGCATGAAGACCCGCGCCGTGCGCGACGGGGACTTCTGGGTCCTCAACGGCGTCAAGCGCTGGATCACCAACGCCGGTGTCTCCGAGTACTACACGGTCATGGCCGTCACCGACCCTTCGATGCGCTCGAAGGGCATCAGCGCCTTCGTCGTGGAGAAGAGCGACGAGGGCGTGTCCTTCGGCGCCCCGGAGAAGAAGCTCGGCATCAAGGGCTCCCCGACGCGCGAGGTCTACCTCGACAACGTCCGGATCCCCGCCGACCGCATGATCGGCGCCGAGGGCACCGGCTTCGCCACCGCGATGAAGACCCTGGACCACACCCGCATCACCATCGCGGCCCAGGCGCTCGGCATCGCCCAGGGCGCCCTGGACTACGCCAAGGGCTACGTCCAGGAGCGCAAGCAGTTCGGCAAGCCGATCGGCGACTTCCAGGGCGTGCAGTTCATGCTCGCGGACATGGCCATGAAGATCGAGGCCGCCCGCCAGCTGACCTACTCGGCCGCCGCGAAGTCCGAGCGCGTCGACGGCGACCTGACCTTCTTCGGCGCCGCGGCCAAGTGCTTCGCCTCCGACGTGGCCATGGAGGTCACCACGGACGCCGTCCAGCTCCTCGGCGGTTACGGCTACACCCGTGACTACCCGGTGGAGCGCATGATGCGCGACGCCAAGATCACCCAGATCTACGAGGGCACCAACCAGGTCCAGCGGATCGTCATGGCCCGCAACCTGCCGTAACCCCCGGTCCGACCTGCGGAGACGCGGACGTCCCCCGGCAGCCCGCCGGGGGACGTCCGCGCACGGGACGGCGGGCTAGGCTGTGCCGCTGTCAGCGGTAGGTGCGCAGGTGGGGCGGAAGCAAGCATGTTCACGGAACGCCAGATATCGGCGATGCTCGGGCAGATCGCACGCCAGGACGTCGTCGAGATCGGCCCGGAGCAGGCCGCCGGCCGGGTGGCCGCCCTGGCCCACGTCGCGGAGCAGTACGGCTACGCGTACGACCGGGCCCACCGGACCGGGCACAACGACATGCAGATCCTGGTGCGGATGTACCGGGACCCGCACCCCGGGGCGCGCGCCCGCGAAGCGGCGACCATCGCCGCCCACCCGCAGGCGGGCAACGGCGGGACGGTGCCGGGCATGCGGCCGGGGACGGTCAAGCCGCTCCCCGAAGCACAGGAGGCCGTGGCCCTGCTGAAGGACCGGATCATGCTCGACGTCCTCGCCCAGGCCGCGGACAAGCGGCAGCTGGCGTTCGCCTACGGTTCCTGCGCGGTCCTGGCGCTCGTCCTGCTCCTCGCCGGGATGCCGATCGGCGCGCTGGCCGGCGGCGGGGCGCTCGCGGCGTTCCTGTGGGGCGCCTTCAGGCTGGGTGCGGTCCGCCGGCAGCGGATGGCCCGACGGCTGACCGACGCCGGGTTCGTCCCGGTCCGGGACGAGAGCGGCAGGCAGCGCTTCCTGCGGCCCGGACAGCAACTGCCGGGCCACGTCAATCCGTTCACCGCCTGACGGTCGAACGAACCGGTCGACACCGGTCATTTCATGACATGCCGAGTGCGGTGCCCCCAGGGGGACGCACCCGGTCACCTCCATCCGGCACCGGCCTTGGGACGCCCCCCGGATGGGCTAAATTTGGACCTTCGTACGCCGGAATCGGTTGGGGAGAACGCAATGACGGAAGCGATCCTGCTGGTCGGCGGACAAGGGACGCGCCTGCGCCCCGTGACGGTGAACACGCCCAAGCCGATGGTTCCCACGGCCGGTGTCCCGTTCCTCGCCCACCAGATAGCCAGGGCCGCCGCCGCCGGTGTCACGCACATCGTGATGGCCACCTGCTACCTCGCCGAGGTCTTCGAGCCCTACTTCGGCGACGGGTCCGACTTCGGCCTCAGCCTCGAATACGTGGTCGAGGACGAGCCGCTCGGTACCGGCGGAGCCATCCGCAACGCCGGAGCCCGCCTGACCGGCGGCCCGGACTCCTCCGTCCTCGTCTTCAACGGCGACATCCTCACCGGCCTGGACATCGCCGGGCTGGTCGAGTCCCACGAGGCGGCCGAGGCCGACGTCTCCCTGCACCTGGTCCGGGTCGAGGACCCGCGCGCCTTCGGCCTGGTCCCCACCGACTCCGAGGGGCGGGTGCTGGCCTTCACCGAGAAGCCCCAGACCCCCGAGGAGATCATCACCGACCAGATCAACGCCGGCTGCTACGTCTTCCGGCGCAGCGTGATCGACTCGATCCCGGCCGGCCGGCCGGTCTCCGTCGAGCGCGAGACCTTCCCCGGCCTGCTCGCCGCCGGGGCCAAGCTGCACGGAGTCACCGAGAACACCTACTGGATGGACCTCGGCAAGCCCGAGTCGATCATCCAGGCCTCCGCCGACCTCGTACGCGGCGTGGTCTCCTCCCCGGCCGTCCCCGGACGCCGCGGCGAGTCCCTGGTCCTGCCGGGCGCCCAGGTCGCGGCCGGGGCCAAGCTGTCCGGGGGCACCGTCGTCGGCGCGGGCGCCCGGATCGAGGCCGGGGCGGTCGTCCAGGGCTCCATCGTCCTCGACGACGCCGTCATCGGCCCGGACGCCCAGGTGAACGCCAGCCTGATCGGCGCCCGCGCCTCGGTCGGCGCGCGGACCGTACTCGACGGCGTGGTCATCGGCGACGGGGCCGCCGCCGGGGCCGACAACGAACTGCGCGACGGCGCCCGCGTGTGGTGCGGGGCGCGGCTGCCCGACGCCGCCATCCGGTTCTCCCCGGACGCCTGACCCGCGGGACGGCCCGGACACCGGCCGGGAGCCCGGTCCGGGAGCCCGGTCCGGGTTCCGGCCCTGGTGCCGGTCCGGAAAGGGGAGCACGGCCCACCGGCCGCACCCCCCACCGCCGTCAGTTCCCTCGGACGGTGACCTTCTCGTCGTTCTGGATCTGCTTCACCAGCTGCTGCACCTTCGCCTTGTCCCAGACGAGGTTGCCGCCGCGCTGGCCGGAGATCGGCATGTTCATCGACACGCCGTCACCGCCGTTGACGCCCTTCATCGCGAAGAACATCTGGCCCATGTCGTACAGGCCCATGTCCTTGTCCACGATGAGGGTGTCCAGGCCGGCGCCCAGCATCGGGTAGAGCGCGAACGGGTTGAGGATCGTCGACGGCGTCGCGGCCTGGCTCGCCAGCGCCGACAGGAACTTCTGCTGGTTCTTCGTCCGCTGCAGGTCGGACTCGGCGAAGGCGTACCGGGTCCGTACGAAGGCCAGGGACTGCTCGCCGTTCAGGGTCTGCTTGCCGGCCTTGAAGTCGGCGCCCGACTTCTCGTCCTTGAAGCCCTCCTCGATGTTCAGCTCCACACCGCCCAGCGCGTCCACGATGTTCGCGAAGCCGGCGAAGCCGATCTCCGCGTAGTGGTCGATGCGCAGGCCCGTGTTGTGTTCCACCGTCCGCACCAGCAGCTCGGGGCCGTCCTCCGCGTACGCGGCGTTGAGCTTGACCCGCCGCCCCTGCGCGGGGAACGTCTTGCCGGACTGCGAGCCGACGAAGGAGGGGATCTCCACGTCCGAGTCGCGCGGCAGCGAGATCATGGTGTTCCCGCTGGAGCACTTCGCCAGGATCATCATCGAGTCGGTCCGCTTGCCCTCGGCCGAGCCGGTGTGCAGCTTCTTCTTCTCCTCGGCGGTCATCCCCTCGCGGCTGTCGGAGCCCACGATCAGGTACGTCGTGCAGTCGCCCTCCTTCGGGCGCTCGATGACCTTGGAGAGGTCCACCTCGCGGCGCACCTTGGAGTCGGCCCAGAAGTAGGTGGCGACGGACGTCACGACGAGCGCCGAGACCAGCACGATCGAGCCGACCTTGATCCGCTTGCGCCAGTCCGGCGCGGGGCCGGGCGGCCGCCCGGGGCGGCCGGAACCGGACGGCCCACCGGGGCCCGCCGGTCCGCCGGCTCCGCCGCCCTGCGGCGACCCGTAGACCTGGCCGGTGTTGTAGCCGCTGTCGTAACCGCCGTACGTGTCGTGGCCGCCCGCCTGCTGCGGGGGTACGCCGTACGCGGGCGGCGGGCCCGCCGGGCGCTGCGGGCGCGGGGGCTGCGCGGGCCGGGGCGGCTGCTGCGGCTGCCGCTGGATGTGCCGCATCCGCTGCACGCCCTCGGGCTGCGGCTGCGCGCTGCCGCGCCCGTACGCGTCGTCACGACCTTCTGGCCAGTCATTCATGCGCCCAAGAATGCCTGCCCGGGTGCGTGCTCCGACAGCCCGGTCCGCATTCCGTTCCGCTGCTGTTGCAGAGCTGATGCCTCCGGGTGCCATCTAAGGTGTCCGTATGACACAGATACCGGGCGAGCTGCCCGGGAAGCCCACCGCAGCCTCCCGGACGACCCTCAGCCACATCATGACCGCCAACGACACCAACCTCCTCGGAACGGTGCACGGCGGTGTGATCATGAAGCTGGTGGACGACGCGGCCGGCGCCGTGGCCGGCCGCCACTCGGGCGGCCCGGCGGTCACCGCCTCCATGGACGAGATGGCCTTCCTCGCACCCGTGCGCGTCGGCGACCTCGTCCACGTGAAGGCCCAGTGCAACTGGACCGGCCGCTCCTCCATGGAGATCGGCGTACGGGTCCTCGCGGAGCGGTGGAACGAGTCCACCCCCGCCACCCAGGTCGGCACCGCCTACCTCGTCTTCGCCGCGGTCGACGCCGACGGCAAGCCCCGCGAGGTCCCGCCCGTCCTCCCGGAGACGGAACAGGACGAGCGGCGTTACCAGGAGGCCCAGATCCGCCGTACCCACCGGCTCGCCCGCCGCCAGGCGATCATGGCGCTGCGCGAGGAGCGGGCGGCCCAGGGCTTCGACGACTGACGCGCCGCCCGCTGCGGATCCTCAGTCCCCGCAGACCACCTGATCGCCGGTGACCACCCCGAAGGTCCCCGGGTAGGGGTCCTCGGCGCGCACCGGCACCACCTTGCGGTAGTCCGCGCCCGCGACCACCAGCACCGTCCGGCCCTGGCCCGCCACCGCCCGCAGCTCGCTGCCCGGCAGCGCGGTCGCCACCGACCGGGCGGAGCGGTCCCAGCGCGGGTCGTACGTGATCACCGTGCGCTTGACTTCGCGGCTGGCGCCGTTGCCCGGGGCCCGGGTGGTGTCGAAGCCGGTGGCGCGCAGTGCGGCGTCGACCCGCCCGCCCAGTCCGTCGATCCGGGTGCCGTTCTCCACCTGGACCCGGACCTGGCGCGGGGGCACGTCCACGGGCACGGCCGCGGGCGGGCCGCCGTCGGCCTTCCCGGGCCGGGCGGGGGCCAGTGGCCGGTCCTCGCGCAGCGCCTCGAACAGCTTGGCCGCCTTCGGTTCGTCCCACTTCACGGTGGAACCGATGCCCTTGACGGGGAAGGAGGGGCTGCCGATGGGCACCGACGCGAACTCCGAGGAGGACGGGGTGAAGTCCCGCATCGCCTGCCCGAGGGCCAGCATCTGCTCCGAGCCGAAGTCCTTGTCGGCCCGGACGGAGCCGAGGAGGGTGGAGCTGACCTCCTTGAACTTCACCGGGTTCAGCAGCACCCCGCCCCCGGTCGCCTGCTTGATGAGGGCGGCGATGAACCGCTGCTGGCGCCGCATCCGGCCGAGGTCGGAGGCCCCGTCGACATGGCGCGAGCGTACGTACTGCAGGGCCTGTCCGCCGCTGAGGCGGTGGCTGCCGGGCAGCAGGTCGAGGCCGGTGTTGCGGTCCCGCATGGTCTTGGCCGTGCAGATCTCCACGCCGCCCATTGCGTCGACCGTCTTCATGAAGCTGGTGAAGTCGACCTCCAGGTAGTGGTCGATCTTCACCCGGGTCATGTTCTCCACGGTCCGCACGGTCAGGTTGGGCCCGCCCTCCGCGTACGCCGCGTTCAGCCGTACGGGGTGGGCCCGGTGCGCCTTGCCGGTGACGAGGTCCCGGTGTGCGGGCACCTCGGCGTAGCTGTCGCGGGGCAGGCTGATCACGCTGGCCCGCTCCTTGTCGGCCGACAGGTGCACGAGCATGATCGTGTCCGTGCAGTGGCAGGGCGCGCCGCCCAGGCGGTACTCGCGCTTCTCCTCCGGGGAGATCTTCTCCCGGCCGTCGGTGCCCACCAGCAGGAAGTTGAGGCCGTGTCCGGCCTGCGGGCGGTTCTTCATGTCCTTGAACGGGTCCACCCGCTCGATCCCGGTGTCCAGACCGGTCATCACGGCGTGCCCGACGGCCCCGGAGCCGAGCACCGCCACCGACAGCCCGGCCGCGAGCCGTACCCCCCACCGGGGCCGCCCGTCCCGGTGCCGGGCGCGGCCGCCTGCGACGGGTCGGGCGCGCCGCGGCCGGGGCGGCCCGTCGGGACGGGCGGGACGGTGCGGCTGGGGCACGGTGGACACCTCCGCGGGCAGGGAGACCGGTCGGGGCACTGGCCGGATCAGCTGATTCGGCAGAACAGTAGGCCCATACGATCAGCTGCTGTCCTTACCGGTCGTGCGGCGCGCACCCGGTTCCCCCGTACGCGGTAACGCGACACCGCTGTCCGAACGCGAAGGACCATACCCCCGCCCGGCAGTGCCCCGGGACTGCGCGCGGGCCCGGGGCGACGCACGCAAGGGCCCGGCCCGGCAGCCGTGAAGCCGCCGGGCCGGGCCCTTGTGCGCGTGCTACCAGGTGAAGCCCGGCTGGATCGCCATGCAGGCGCCCTCGTTGTCGCCGTTGAGCGCGTGGGCCGAGGTCGGCGCCACGGTCGGGGCGGGCGGCGGCGGGGTCGGCGCGTTGCCGGTCCGCCAGTCCTTGCCGACGAACAGGGTGATCCCGGAGACCTCCTCGGACTTCTGCACCGCGGTGGCGGGCAGGCCCAGGGCGGTGGCCACGACGCCCGCGTCCGCCGCCTGGGCGGCCGTGGCGTAGCGGACGACCGTGGTGTCCTCGGCGCCGGTCTGGGTATCGGCGAGCGCCTTGGTGAAGCCCTTGCCGGTCAGCACCGCGGCCACGTCGTTCGCCCGGTTCCTGACCCGGGTCTCGGCACCGTCCTTGCCGCCCGTGGCGTTGCGGACGGAGACCGCGATCTTCGCGGGAGCCGTGGCCGGCGCCGTGGTCGCGGCGGTGCTCGGGGTACCGGGAGCCGTGCTCGGGGTGCCCGGGGTGCCCGGGGCCGCGGAGACGCCCGGTGAGGGCGACGCGCCGCCCTCCGGGGTCGCGTTGCCCTTGCCGTCGAGCGCGATGTCCTCGCGGACCATCCGGAACACGGCCTCGGCCTCGTTCGCCATGGGCTCGACCCGGCCGTCCAGGCCCGGCTTGGTGCTGTAGACCCAGGGCATGGTGGTCATGGTGATCCGGCCCGGCGGCACCTTCTTGAGCTCCATGGACAGGTCGTACAGCTTGTCGATCTTGTTCAGGCCGGTGTCCACGACCATCGCCTGGATCGCCGCCTGCGCCAGGCTGTTGAGCTTCACCGGGTTGGTGAGCTTGGCGTTCTTGCGGAACTCGCGGGACATCGACGTCATGTACTGGTGCTGGGCGTGGGTGCGGCCTATGTCGGTGCCGTCCTCGAAACCGTAGCGGGTGCGCAGCCACTGCAGGGCCTGCTCGCCCTGGATGACGCTCGTACCCTTCGGCAGCTTCAGGCCGGAGCCCTTGCCGTCCCGGGTACGGGAGTGGACGTTCTCCTCCACGCAGACCGGGACGCCGCCGATGGCGTCCGCCATCGAGACCACACCCTTGAAGTCGATCATCATGAAGTGATCGATGGGGATCTTGGTCAGCTCCTGCCAGGCGGCGACCGTGCAGCCCGGACCGCCGCGCTGCAGCGACTCGTTGGTCTGTACGAGGCCCTTGCTGGCGGGGTGCACCTTGCCGCCGGGCTCGGTGCACTTGGGCATCATCAGCATCGTGTCGCGCGGCATCGAGACGACCGACATGTTGCTGCGGTCCGCCGACAGGTGCAGCAGCATCTGCACGTCCGCCAGCGGCGGCCCGTCGAAGGTGTCCGTGGCTCCGCCGAGGGCCTGGTTCGCGGCGTCGTCACGCGCGTCGGAGCCGATCAGCAGGATGTTCAGCGGGGTCTGCCCGAAGGCGTTGGGCTTGGAACCGCCCAGTTTGGTCTCGCCGAGGTTCAGCGCGTCCGTCTGGATGCTGCCGTTCAGGTGGCGGTAGTACAGGTACCCGGCCGCCGCGGTCCCGAGTATCAGCAGGGACAGCACGGAAGCCGTCCAGCGCAGCACGCGCCGCCGGCCCTGTCTGCGGGTACCGCCGCCGCCGGTCCGGCGAACCGGCCCGGAGCCGCCCCGCTGTCGGGGCACCGTGCCGGACGCGCCCGCCCCGCCGCCGGATATCTCCCCGGCGGTCTGGGCGTTCGCCTCCTCCCCCCGCACGCTGCTGCGCCTCACACGTCCCCCTCAAGATCCTTCTTGGTCTAAGAGTGCCGGTGCCACCGGCTGGTTCCCGCTACTTGGCGCAGATCGCCTTGTCGGCCTGTGACCGCTGCACGTCCTCGGGCAGCTGCTGGGGCACCGGGGCCGCCAGCGGTGCGCCGGGCTGCTGGAAGTCCGGACCCAGCGTCAGCTTCATCGGGGTCTTCGCCGGGGCGTCCGCCGTCCCCACCTTCAGCGCGGTCGCGGGCAGGCCCATGAGATCCGCCAGCGCCCGGGCCTGGTCGGCCTGGTTGGGGGCGTACTCCAGCTGCGTCGCACCGACCTTCTCGGGCGCGTTGCCGACGTTGCTGGACTTGGACACGCCCTTGCTGTTCTGCAGCCAGTTCACGGTGGTGGAGGCGGCCCCCTTGGGGCCGCCGCCGTTGTAGATGCTCACCCGTACGTCCGCGGCGGCCGCGCGGGTGCCCTGGAGCAGCGCGTCCTGCTTCGCCTTCGCGTCCGCGTCGGCCGCATCCTTGGCGGCCTGCTCCTTCTTCTCGACCTCCGTGAGCGAGACGTCCCCCCGGATCATCTGCAGCAGCGGATCGGCCAGGGCGCGGTCGACGACGACGGTCGCCTTCTTGCCCACCGGTTCGGCCGGGTTGTCGATCACCGGCAGGGTGGTGAAGGTGATGTTCTTCGTGTCGATGCCCTTCAACTCGCCCGCCAGGTCGGTGAGTTTGCCGATGGACCCGATCCCCGAGTCCACGCCCAGCGACTTGGTGGCGGCCTCCGCGAGGGAGAGGAACTTCTTGGGGCTGGTCAGCGTCTCCTTCGACTTCATCTCACGCATCATCGAACCCAGGAACTGCTGCTGGATCTTGATCCGGTCGAGGTCGCTGTTGTTGCCGAAGCCGTGCCGGGTACGGACGAAGGCGAGGGCCTGTTCGCCCTCCAGCCGGTGCTCGCCCGCGTCCAGCTTGAGGTGGGAACCCTCCTCGTCGTTGACGGCCTTGTCCAGGCACACCGGTACTCCGCCGACCGCCGTGCTCAGCGTCTTGACGGCGTTGAAGTCGGCCATCATGAAGTGGTCGACCTCGATGCCGGTGAGTTCCTTGACCGTTCGCATCGTGCAGCCCGCGTCGCGGCCCTCCTGGCCCAGGCTCGTGTTGAAGCGGGTGCCCTTGGAGGGTGCGATCGTCTTCGTCGATCCGTCCGGCTGCTTCGTCGGGCAGGCCGGGATGTTGGTGATCAGGTCGCGGGGGATGGACAGCGCGGTCGCGTTGGTCCGGTCCTTCGAGACGTGGAACAGGATCGTGGTGTCGGCGTGGCCGACGCTGTCCTTGTCCCCGTAGTTCTCGTTGCCCGCGCCGGTGCGCTTGTCGGTGCCGATGACCAGGATGTTGATGGCCTGGTCCTTCTTGAAGCCACCGGTCCCCGCGCCCGCCACGTCGGTGACGCTGAGGTTGCCGTTCAGGTGGTTGTAGTAGAGGTACGCCGCCACGGAACCGCCCACCAGCAGGAACGCCAGCGTGCCTCCGGTGATGGCCAGCGCCTTCTTGCGGCCGCCGCCGCCGATCTTGCGGGAGCGTCCGCCGCGCCGGCCACCGGGAGGGGCGTCGCCGCGCCGCGGCCTCGGTACACCGGGCTTGGGCGTGGCGGGGGCCGAAGGAGCAGACGGCGATCTGCGGGGTGCGGTGACCTTGGGCCGCGCTTGCGCGGCGGAGTCGGCCAGTCGCAGTTCGTAGTTGCCGGTGCGGGGGTTGAGTACCCACTGGTCTGCGGGGTCGATCTCGTCCGCCCGCCCACGGCTTTGCGCATCCACGGTTGCTCGAATCCTCCGTCGGTGCCTCGCGACGCGCCTCCCCCAGGCGCACGGTCAACGATCCGGCTGCTGGTGCCCGCCTCTGGTCCGGCCGGGCACCGGATCGCTCACCCTATCCGCCCTGTTCGGCGGCAAACCATGCTGGTGACAAATTCCACTCCCCTTATAACGGGGTGAACCGCCCATCCCGCTCGGTTCGGGCACCGGCTTTTGGGATTGCTTTACCGGCAGTCGGCGTTACCCGCAGTGGTTCCCGTGAAAGTAGGGACGGGTGCCTGAGGTGTGACGGTTCCCTCTTCGGTGGAATCCGGGTCCGAACCGCCCTCCGTGCCCGTCCCGCCGCCCTCGGCGGCGGCCGCGCTCGGCGAGGGCTCCGGCGGCGCGACCGTCACCGGCTTGTCCGTCCGCAGCTGCTGGAACAGCCGCTGCGCGTCGGGCTCGACCAGCTCGTCCCGGTTCGGGTCGGGAGCGTACGGCCTGCGGGGCACCGTCAGGAACTTGACCTGATCGGTCGGGATGTCCCGCATGCCCCGCACGAGTTCGTACAGCCCGCGCAGCGAGGCCAGCCCCGGGTCCGTGGTCACCGAGGAGGTCGCCGCGTCCAGCAGCGGGTACAGCCGCGCCGGATTGAGCAGCACCCCGTTGCTCTGCACCTTCTTGACGAGCGAACCGAGGAACTGCTGCTGCCGGTCCATCCGTTCGGTGTCACTGCCGTTGCCCAGGCTGTGGCGGGCGCGTACGTACCCCAGCGCCTGCTCGCCCCGCAGGGTCTGGCGGCCGGCGGCCAGCCGCAGCTTGGCCTCGGCGTCGTTCACCGGTTCCTTGAGGCAGACCTCCACCCCGCCGATGGCGTTGACCATCTTCTTGAACCCGCCGAAGTCGACGACCATGTGATGGTCGACGCGGATCCCGGTCAGCCTCTCCACCGTACGGATCGTGCAGGCGGCCCCGCCCCACTGGAACGCCCAGTTGAACTGCGCGAACCGTTCGGCGGTCCGGCTCCCGTCCACCTGCCGGCAGGAGGGGATGTCCGTCATCAGGTCCCGGGGTATCGACACCGCGGTCGCGCTCCTGCGGTCCTGCGGCAGGTGCAGCAGGATCGTGGTGTCCGAGCGCTGGGTACCCCCGTCCTGGCCGTACCTGGCGTTGTCCCGGCCGGAGCGCGAGTCCGAGCCGATCAGCAGGATGTTCTGGGCCCCGGTGGCCAGGTGCGCCGGGCGCTCGCGCTCGTAGCGCCGCAGCTCGGCCGCGGCCGAGGTGTCCTCGGTGATGTTCCCGTCGAGCTTGTTGTAGAGCCACCAGCCGGTGGCCGTACCCGCCAGGACCAGGAAGACCGCCCCGAGGCCCGTCCAGCGCAGCAGCCGGCGCCGGCGCCCGCGGGTGCGCGGGGGCCGCCCCGCACCCCCGGCCGCGCCGGTGCCACCCGGTATGCCTGCGCTGTCCGTCACTGGCGTCCGTCCCCTCGCCGCTACGACTGCGGGCCGTCGGCCGTACGGGTGAGCACGGCCACTGCCGATGCTGCCCCCGAGGTGCCGGAGCAGCCCGGGGGCGGGGGCTTGTCTAGGACCGTTCGGGTGACAAATCGCCCGTACCTGCCTCTCACCAGTGTGAGTGACAGGCCTCCGGCCGGCGATCAGACGGTGTGGGTGACGCGCTCGCTCTCGCGGCGCTGCACCAGCCCGTCCGCCGGGAGCCGGTCCAGGTTCCGGCACAGCACCACGGACCCGCCCGCGGCCAGCGCGGCGTAGAGCCCGGCCGAGAGGCCGTCCCAGGTGTCGTAGCCGAGCCCGGTCAGCACCCGCGAGCCCTCGCCGAGGCCGAGCCTCGCCGCGTCCTCACGCGCGCGGGCCACCAGCGCCGTGTGCGTCAGCTCCTCGCCGCCCACGACCAGCGCCGGACCCCCGGGATCCACCGGCACGAAGGGCGCGAAGCGGTCGCCCTGCCCCGGCACCTCCACCGCGTAGTCGGCGAACCCGGCCGGCGGCTGCGGGAACCGTCCGCCCAGCGGCCGCAGCGCGAGCGCCACCCGCTCACCGCCGCACGCCAGGGCCCGCTCCAGGGTGTCCGGGCCGCTGACGACGAGATCCGCGTCCGCCGGATCCCCGCCGACCTCGGCGACGACCCCGACGGAGGCACAGGCGAGCAGCCACACCGCGCTCTGCCAGTGCGCCGGGAGCATCAGCGCGAGCCGGTCCCCGGGTTCGGCCCCGAGGTCGCCCTGGAGCAGGTTGGCGGTCTTGGCCACCCAATTGGCGAAGGTCGCGACGGACAATTCGACGCGCTCGCCGGTGGCGTCGTCGTAGAAGGTGACGAGCGGGCGACCCGGATCGGCGGCGAGCGCGGATCGCAGCAGGTCGGCAGGGGTGCGGTCAGTGGCGTTCACCCGGCACAGCGTACGCGGGCCCGTCCCCCGTACGGGGGCCGTCGACTCCCCCGTACGGGGGAGGGGTAACGCGCGACGGGCCGGACGGAGCGTCAGTTCTCGGATGGCGCCCGGCGATCGGCGTGCTCACCATCCTTTTCATGCGTGGATTCCTTGCTTCCTCGATCGGCGTCGCGACGGCCGCCGTACTGGCCCTGCCCCTCGCGCTCCCCACCCCCGCCCTGGCCGAGACCGCCCCCGTAACCCCCGCCGGGTCCACCCAGTCGCTGCCGCTCGTCCCGCTGGGACCGCCTGCGACGCGGGCGCCCGGAGTCCCCGGAATGAGCGCCTCCCCGGCCCGCCCCGAGACGCAGGGCCTGACCGCACGTGAGGTCAAGACGTTCTCGCTGGTCGGCGTGGTCTGGGACGACGCGGCCACCGAACTGAACGGCCGGGTCCAGGTCCGCACCCGCTCCACGCGGACCGCCACCTGGTCGGACTGGCAGGACGTCGAGACCCACAACGGCGAACACGGCGCCGACCCCGACGCGGCGGAACGCGGCTCCCGCCCGATCCGCGGCGCCACCGCCCCGCTGTGGGTGGGCGAGTCCGACGCCGTGGAGGTCCGCGTCCAGGCCGAATCCGGCGCCCCGGCCACCCGCGCCCCCTCCCGGCTGCCCACGGGCATGCGGATCGAGCTCGTCGACCCGGGCGCGGACACCCCCGCCACCGGCGCCGACGGCAAGAACACGGGCTCCGACGGCGACGGCAAGGGCGAGGTGACGGTGCCCGCCATGTCGATGGGGACGGCGGAGTCCTCAGCCGCGAACGTCCCGCACGCCTCGCTCGGCGCGAACGAGATCACCGCACTCGACAAGGCCGACTCCACCGCCGACGCCGTCTTCGCGAGCGACGGCGAACTGACCGCGGCCGCAGCCCCGTACATCGGACCGCGTCCGCGGATCGTCACCCGCAAGGGCTGGGGCGCGGACGAGGGCCTGCGCGAGTCGGGCTTCGTCTACACGAGCACGGTCAAGGCGGCCTTCGTCCACCACAGCGCCTCCGGCAACAACTACGCCTGCAAGGACGCCCCCGCGGTCCTGCGCAGCCTGTACCGCTACCACGTGATCAGCAACGGCTGGCGGGACCTCGGCTACAACTTCGCCGTCGACAAGTGCGGCACGGTCTACGAGGGACGCGCGGGCGGCGTCTCCAAGGCGGTCCTCGGCGCGCACACCATGGGCTTCAACACCAACAGCATGGGCGTCGCGGTGCTGGGCACCTTCACCTCCGCGACCCCGCCCGCGGCGGTGGTCGACTCGGTCGCGCGCCTCACGGCCTGGAAGCTCGGCCTCTTCGGCCGGGACCCGCGCGCGAAGACCACCCTGACGTCGGGCGGAGGCAACCGCTACCCCAAGGGCAGGAACGTGTCGATGAACGTCATCTCCGGCCACCGGGACGGCTTCGCCACCCAGTGCCCGGGCGCGAAGCTCTACGGCAAGCTGGGCGCCGCGCGCACGGCCTCGGCCAAGCTCCAGGGCCGCCCGTAGCCTCCGGCGGTCTGCGGGTCCGGGGCCTGCGGGTCCGGAGTCTGCGGGTCTGCGGGACCGGGCTCTGCGGGTCCATGGGCCCGGGGTCCGTGGGGTTCACGGGGTCCGGGCGCGCGGCGCCGTCGCCGGGGCTCCGCCCCGCATCCCGCATCCCGCACCGTGCCCCGCGCCCGTGCCCGTGCCCTCGCCTCCGATCGCCGGCGCGGCGAACAGGCGGCCACGACGGCCGGGCCCGGCCCCTCCAGGAGCCGGGCCCCGGGGGCCGCGGCCGCGCCGGGCTACGCTCGGGACATGGCCGGCCGCTTCGATCCCCTCACCCGCGCCGCCGTCCGCGGCGGACGCACCGACGTCCCCGCGGGCCGCGGAAGCACCGCCGGTTCCGGGGCCGGGGAACGCCGCTGGACCCCCGACGGCCCCGTCGACCTCGGACTCACCCTCGGCCCGCTCCGCCGTGGCCCCGCCGACCCCACCTTCCGGGTCACCCCGGACGGCTCGGTCTGGCGCACCGCCCGCACCCCGCAGGGCCCGGCCACCCTCCGCGTGTCCCGTGCGGGCGAGCAGGTGCACGCCGAGGCCTGGGGCCCCGGTGCCGACTGGTTCCTCGAACAGCTGCCCGTACTCCTCGGCGCGGGCGACGATCCCGCCGCGTTCGTACCCCGCCACCGCCTCGTGCACGCCAGCCACCGCCGCCGCCCCGGCCTGCGCCTCACCCGTACCGGCCTGGTCCTCGAATCCCTGATCCCCACGGTCCTGGAGCAGAAGGTCACCGCCGACGAGGCCTACCGTGCCTGGCGCCGCCTGGTCAGGCAGTACGGCGAGCCCGCCCCGGGCCCGGCCGGCCCGGGCCTGTACGTCATGCCCGCCCCGGCCACCTGGGCCATGATCCCGTCCTGGGACTGGCACAAGGCCGGGGTCGACGCCAAGCGCTCCGCCGCGATCGTGCGGGCGGCCCGCGTGGCGAACCGCCTGGAAGAGGCCGCGGCGATGGACCTGCCCGAGGCCGTACGAAGGCTGGAGGCCGTTCCCGGCATCGGCCCGTGGACCTCCGCCGAAACCCTCCAGCGCAGCAACGGCCACCCCGACGCGATCACCACCGGGGACCTCCACCTGCCCGGCATCGTCGGCTACGCCCTCGTGGGCGACCGCGACGCCGACGACGCCGCCATGCTGGAGCTCCTCGCCCCGTACGCCGGCCAGCGACACCGCGCAGCCCGCCTCATCCTCCTCGCGGGCCGCACCCCACCCCGCCGCACGCCCCGCATGCCGCGCGGCGACATCGGCCGGCTCTGAGTCCGGGCCCGCAGGTCGGACCGGGCCCGGGGCGACCGGCACCCCGCCCCGCCCCGCGGCGTCGGCGTCGGCCTGGACCGACGACGCTCCGCGCCGCCTTCCCCGGCCGCCTCGCTGCGGGCCCGGGAAGACCCCGGCCCGACCCTGCCCGATCCACGAGACACGGCCCGCCCGGGCCGCCCGGGCTGGCCCGCCTCAGCGGACCTGGATGAAGTCCGCCGCGGAGCGCCCCGGCCGGTCCGCAGGAGCCGCCGCCGGGTGTCCCACCGCCACCGTTCCCATCGGGTCCCAGTCCTGCGGCAGCTCCAGCACCTCCCGCACCACCTCCCGGCAGAACATCGTCGAGGACACCCACGCCGAGCCCAGCCGTTCCCCGGCCAGCGCGACGAGCAGGTTCTGCACGCCCGCGCCCATGGCGACCACGAACATCTCCCGCTCGGCCGTGTCCCGCCGGGCGTGCCCGTAGTGGTGCGCGCCGTCCGTGACCAGACACGGCACCACCAGGTACGGGGCGGCCCGCAGCACGTCGCCGCGCCGCACCCGCTTCGCCACGGACTCCTCGGACTTGCCGTCCGCCCGCAGATCGGCGACCCACGCGTCCCGCATCGCGTCCAGCAGCCGCACCCGGGAGGCCTCCGACTCCAGCAGGACGAACCGCCACGGCGTCGTGTGGTGGGGGGCCGGGGCCGTCACGGCCGCAGCCACCGCCCGCCGCACCGCGCCCGGGTCCACCGGCTCCGCCGTGAAGGCCCGTACCGTGCGGCGCTGCGTCACGGCCTCCCGTACCGCTTCCGAGGTGCCCAGCCGGAACATGTCGTCGGCCGGCGGGCGCACCAGGTCCCGTGCCGAGGAGCCCTCGCCCAGTACGTGCGCCAGCCCGCGCACGACGGCCACCGGCAGCCCGGCCGCCTTGCCCTTGACCAGGTCGCCGGCGGCGGCGAGCTCGTCCGCGGTCGCGACCACCGTCGCGCTCAGCGGATTGCCGTGCGCGTCCGTGCCGCCGCGCAGGTCGTCCAGGACGCGCACCCCGGCCGAGCCGATCGCCACGTCCGTCAGCCCGTTGCGCCACGGCCGCCCGAAGGTGTCCGTCACCACCACGCCCACGTCCACGGACAGGATGTCGCGCACCCCGGTGCGGATCGCGGCCGCCGACGCGTCCGGGTCCTCGGGCAGCAGCAGCACCGTGCCGGGGGCGGTGTTGGAGGCGTCCACGCCGGCCGCGGCCATCACCAGGCCCTGCCGGTTCTCGACGATCCGCAGCGGACCGCGGCGTGCGACCACCCGTACGGTCTCGGCGTCGATCGCGGCCTCGCGCGAACCGGCCTCCACGATCCGGCCCTCGGCCTTGGAGACGATCTTCGAGGTGACCAGCAGGACGTCCCCGTCCCGCAGGTCCGGGGCGGCCGTCGTGATCAGCTTCGCCAGGTCGTCGCCCGGCCTGACCTCCGGGATCCCGTCGACCGCCCGCACCTCGTACGCGGGCACCGGCGTCACCGGGAGGCCTCCGCCAGTGCCAGCGCGGCGCGGGCCATCTCCGCGGTGGCCTCCACGTCGGTCATCATCAGCGGCACCGCGCGGCAGGTGATCCCGGCGGCCTCGACCGCGGCGACGGCGTCCGCGTCCGAGGTGTCCACCAGCCAGCCGTCCAGCAGGTCGGTCCCGTAGTGCAGGGCGACCGCGGCGGCGGTGGACTCGACGCCCACCGCGGCGAGCACCTTGTCGGCCATGCCGCGCACGGGCGCGCCCCCGACGATGGGGGAGAGGCCCACGACGGGAGCCTCCGCGGCGGCCACGGCGTCCCGGATGCCGGGGACGGCGAGGATCGTGCCGATCGAGACCACGGGGTTGGACGGCGGGAAGACGATCACGTCGGCGGCGGCGATGGCCTCCAGCACACCGGGGGCGGGCTTGGCCTGCTCGGCCCCGACGGGTACGACCGCCTCCGCGTCCACCGAGGCGCGCAGCCGGACCCAGTACTCCTGGAAGTGGATGACACGGCGTTCCCCGGTGCCGGCCTCGGTGATCGCGACGTGGGTCTCGACCCGGTCGTCGGACATGGGCAGGAGCCGGACGCCCGGCTGCCAGCGGTCGCAGAGGGCCTCGGTGACGGAGCTCAGCGGGTAGCCGGCGCCGAGCATCTGCGTACGCACGATGTGGGTGGCGAAGTCGCGGTCGCCGAGGCCGAACCAGGTGGGTCCGACCCCGTACGCCGCCAGCTCCTCCTTGACGGTGAAGGACTCGTCGGTGCGGCCCCAGCCCTGGTCCTCGTTGATGCCACCGCCGAGGGTGTACATCACCGTGTCCAGGTCGGGGCAGACCTTGAGCCCGAAGAGGTGAATGTCGTCACCGGTGTTGCCGATGACCGTGATGTCCGCGTCGGGCACCGCCGACTTGAGTCCGGACAGGAACCGGGCGCCGCCTATACCGCCGGCCAGAACAACAATGCGCATGCGGACAGTCTGTCAGCCGTGCCGTCGCCGGGGGGCGGAGGCCGGGCGGAGCTCAGGCCGGTACGGTCTCGGACTCGGCCGGGGAGCAGCTGTGCATCGGCATCTCGGTCAGGCCGGGGAAGTAGACGTGCAGGCTGACGGCGCCGTCGAGGGTGTCGTTGACGACCTCGTGGGCGTAGCCGGGGGCGAAGACGCGCTGCGTGCCGGGGCGGTGGGTGCTGCGGCCGCGCGGGGTGTGCTCGGTGAGCTCGCCCTGCAGGACGGTCATGACGCCGGAGGAGGCGCCGTGGTCGTGGCGGCCGCTGCCCTGGCCGGGAACCCAGCTGAGCAGCCAGACCTCGTACCCGGGGCCGGTGCGCAGCCGGTGGTACCAGCGGGTGGTGGCGTCGTACTCGACGAGGTGCTCCCAGGAGCCGCGGTCCTCGGCGATGGAGCGGGCGAGCCCGGCGAACTCGGCGATGGTGGCCGGATGTTCGCGGGCGGGCTGCAGGAGGTGCTGGACGGCGAGGATGTCGCCGGCGATCTGGAGGTCGCTCTCGACCGTGGCGGGAGCGACGGGGGAGGCGGGGGCGGCGCTGTTCGTGCTGTTCATCGTGGAGGTACCTCGACGGATGTCAGTCGTGCTGGCGGTTGCTGCGGGGGCGGGCCGGAGCTCTGGGGAGCCGGGGCTCCACGGGCATCAACAGCTGCAACAGCAACAGCGAACCTGGGCAGCGCACAGGAACCCACGAATGGGGGTCCGGGTGGTGGCTGCGGGCGCTGACATGCGAACAAGGAGAACGGCTCGAAGGCCTGACTGTCAACCCAATGTCCGCTTTGGGGTAAAAGTTTCACCTCATCCGGTTACCGTGCACGGAGAAAGGTTTGTGCACTGTGCGGCAGGGGATGTGCCGCTGTGTTGGCGCTCAAACCCGATCCCGACTTCCGTGACCTGAATGTGATCTGCGCCGCTTCTCCGGCCGGACCGCAACCCCGCCCGGAGGTGGCACGTGGAATACGGGTAAAGACGGCATCCCGTGGTGCCGGTGGCATGTGTCACGATTTTTGGCGATATGAACACTTTCTGCATAGGCTTGGTTCCGCAGAGTGAATAAGGGGCCCAATAGCAGATCTCGGCTTGACTGCCCCGGAGCCACGCACTTGTAATTTCACTCGTGTCGTTACGTAGCAATCAGTGACGGCATCGTCACGGGGACGCACAGACAGAGCGAGGGGCGCACATGACCGAGCTGTTTCAGGAACTGCTGGTCGAGGAGGCGGACGAAGAGCTCGGGTGGCAGGAGCGCGCTCTGTGCGCCCAGACCGACCCCGAGTCCTTCTTTCCCGAGAAGGGCGGCTCCACCCGCGAGGCCAAGAAGGTCTGCCTCGCCTGCGAAGTCCGCTCCGAATGCCTTGAGTACGCCCTCGCCAACGACGAGCGATTCGGCATCTGGGGCGGTCTGTCCGAGCGGGAACGCCGCCGCCTGAAAAAGGCAGCGGTCTGAAACGGCCGACGCACCACCGGTCGGACACCGACCGCACAGCACACGGCACAGCCGGCACAGCACGTCACGCACCATTCGACGCACCACTGCACGCACCACTCCGAGCACCGCGGAACGCACGACGGAGTGCACGACAGAGCGCACGACAGAGCGCACTTCACCCCATGACGGACAGCGCGCCGAACGGGACGAAGAGCGCGGCACACGCCACGGCACACGGTCCGCCTCCTGCACCTTCCCCGCAGGAGGCGGACCGCTGTCGTGGCAGCCGTTAGGGTGGGGCGCTGTCCAGCAGCCTCCGAGGGCACACCACCCCCGGACCCCCGGCCGGAGGGCCCGTACCGCGATGTCCCTGCACAGCCAGTCGACGGCCTCCTACCAGGCCCCGGCCACACCCGAGTTCCCCCGGCACGTCGTCACCGCCGTCCTCGTCGCCCATGACGGCGCCCGCTGGCTGCCCCGGACACTCGCCGGCCTCCTCGGCCAGGAACGCCCCGCCCAGAACCACGTCGCCGCCGACACCGGCAGCGCCGACGAATCCGCGCGCCTGCTCACCGAAGCCCTCGGCGACGACCGCGTCCTGCACCTCGCCCGCCGCACCGGCTTCGGCACCGCGGTCGACGAGGCCGCACGCTCCGCGGGCACCCTGACCCCCGAGGACCTCCCGTACCTCAAGCGCCCCAGCGGCTGGGACCCCGTCAGCCGCACCTGGCGCGACGACACGTACGACCTCCCGGAGCTCCCCCACGGCGAACCCGTCCAGTGGCTCTGGCTGCTCCACGACGACAGCGCCCCCGAACCCGACGCCCTCACCGAACTGCTCCGCGTCGCCGAGGACAACCCCGACGCCGCCGTCATCGGCCCCAAACTGCGCGGCTGGTACGACAAGAAGCAGCTCCTCGAAGCCGGCGTCACCATCGCCCGCAGCGGCCGCCGCTGGACCGGCCTCGACCGCCGCGAACAGGACCAGGGCCAGCACGACCAGGTACGCCCCGTCCTGTCCGTCTCCACCGCCGGCATGCTGGTCCGCCGCGACGTCTACGACGAGCTCGGCGGCTTCGACCGCCGCCTGCCGCTGATGCGCGACGACGTCGACCTGTGCTGGCGCGCCCAGAGCGCCGGCCACACCGTCCTCGTCGCCCCCGACGCCGTCCTGCGGCACGCCGAGGCCGCCGCCCGCGAACGCCGCACCGTCGACTGCGCCGGACGCACCACCGCCGGCCCGCACCGCGTCGACAAGGCCGGCGCCGTCTACACGATCCTCGCCAACAGCTCCGGCCGCGCCCTGCCGTACGTCCTGCTGCGCGTCCTGTTCGGCACCGTGCTCCGCACCCTCGCCTACCTCATCGGCAAGGCCCCCGGCCAGGCCGTCGACGAACTCACCGGCCTCCTCGCCACCCTGCTCCGCCCGGGCCGGCTCCTCGCCGCCCGCAAGGCCCGCCGCCGCCCCGCCGTCCCCGCCGCCGAACTGCGCCCGCTCTTCCCCCCGCCGGGAGCCTCCCTGCGGGCCAACGCGGAACAGCTCGCCGGCTACTTCGGCGGCGACCGCGACACCGCCGCCGCCCCCGCGGGCCGGCACGGCGGAGGCAGCGTCCTCGACGCCCCCCGCGAGGACGGCGAGTACCTGGTGGAGACGGAGCGCTTCGCCCGCCTCAAGCGGCTCGCCCGCAACCCCGCGCCCCTCCTGCTCGCCCTCCTGGCCCTCGTCTCCCTCGCCGCCTGCCGCGCCCTGATCGGCGGCGGCTCCCTCATGGGCGGCGCCCTGCTGCCCGCCCCCGGCAGCGGCTCCGAGCTCTGGGCCGCCTACACCGACGGCTGGCACGCCGTCGGCACCGGCTCCACCGCCTCCGCGCCCCCCTACCTGGCCGTCCTCGGCACCCTCGCCACCCTGCTGTTCGGCTCCACCCAGGCCGCCCTCACCCTGCTGCTCGCCGGATCCGTCCCGCTCGCCGGCCTCACCGCCTACTTCGCCTCCCGCCCGCTCGTCGAATCCCGGCTGCTGCGCGCCTGGGCGGCCACCGCCTACGCCTTCCTCCCGGCCGTCACCGGCGCCCTCGCCGGAGGCCGCCTCGGCACCGCCGTCCTCGCCGTCGTGCTCCCCCTCCTCGCCCGCTCCGCCGTCGCCGCCTTCGACCTCGCCGACGGCGCACGGGCCACCGACCGGCGGGGCGGCCGGCAAGCGGTGTGGACGTACACGCTCCTGCTCACCCTCACCACCGCCTTCACCCCCGTCGTCTGGCCGCTGGCCGCCGCCCTCGGGACCGGCGCGCTGGTGCTGCGCCGCGCGCACTGGAAGGCGTACGGCCTGCGGCTGCTCGCCACCCTCGCCGTCCCGCTCGTCGTGCTCGCCCCCTGGTCGCTGGGCCTGCTCACGCACCCCGGCCGCCTCCTGCACGAGGCCGGACTGCCCTACGGAGCCGGCTCCGCCGACGCCCTCGGCCTGCTCACTCTCAGCCCCGGCGGCCCGGGCACCGGTCCCGGAGCGGTGCTCGCCGGCATCGTCCTGGCCGCCCTGGCCGCCCTGCTGCGCACCGACCGCGCCTTCGCCGTCCGCACCGCCTGGGCCGCCGCCCTGGCCGGACTGCTCCTGGCCGTCGTCCTCAACCGCACCGCCTGGGCCGGACCCGCCACCCTCGTCTACGGGCTCGCCCTGCTCACCGCCGCCGCACTCGGCGCCGACGGGGCCAGGGAACGCGTCGCCGCCCGCAGCTTCGGCTGGCGCCAGCCCCTGGCCGCCCTCATCGCCCTGGCCGCCGCCGCGGGACCGCTGATCGCCGCCGCCACCTGGATGCTCGCCGGCGCCGACGGCCCGCTGCAGCGCCGCGACCCCGTACAGGTCCCGGCCTTCGTCGCGGACGCGGGCGGCGACGACAACCAGACCCGCACCCTGATCCTCGACCTGGACCCGCCCGCCACCGTCTCCTACAGCCTCGTCCGCGGCTCCGGCGGCCGCATCGGCGACGCCGAGATCACCGCGCGCACCGGCGGCGACGCCCGACTCGACAAGGTCGTCTCCAACCTCGTCGCCGGCTCCGGCGCCGACCAGTCCAGCCAGCTCAGCGCCTACGCCATCCGGTTCGTGATGTTCCGCCCCGGCGGCCCCGAGGAGATCCGCCGCGTCCTCGACGCCACCCCGGGCCTCAGCCGCCGCCACCAGCAGGACGGCACCGCGCTGTGGGGCGTCGAACCCTGGCTGCCGCGCGCGGTCATCGTCTCCGGCAAGCAGGGCGAGGCCCCGATCCCCGTGGCCGCCGGACCCGTCGAGGCCCACAGCAAGATCCCCGCCGGTGACGCGGGCCGCGTCCTGCGCATCGCCGACCGGGCCGACGAGGGCTGGCAGGCCACCCTCGACGGCAAGCCCCTCAAGCCCAAGACCGTCGACGGCTGGGCCCAGGGCTTCGAACTGCCCGCCGACGGCGGCCGCCTCGACCTCGTCCACGAGGACTCCCTGCTGCAGACCTCCTGGTACTGGGCCCAGGGCCTGCTCGCCCTGGTCCTGCTCGTCATGGCGCTGCCCGGCCGGCGCGCCGAGCTCGACGACGACCTGCCGGAGGAGGAGGCCGCGCTCCCGGACCGGCCCGGCCCGGGCGAAGCCGGCGAGGGCCGCCGCGCCCGCCGGCTGCGCGCCGAGGCCGAACCGGCCCCCGCACCGGTGGAGACCGCCGCGGCCGCCGACCCGTACGCGCAGATCCCGGCGCAGCCGGTGTACGGCGACGACAGCTACGCCTACCAGGCGTACGGCGACCAGAGCGGCTACGCCTACGAGCCACAGCAGCAGACCCCGTACGAGCAGTACCCGCAGTACGACCGCCAGGCCGGTCAGGCCGGTCAGGCCGGCCAGGGCAGCCAGGGCGGTCAGGTCTACGAGGACCCCTACGCCCAGCAGCCGGACCAGGACCCGGACCGGCAGCAGTACCCCTACCCGTACGAGCCCTACCAGCCGTACGACCCCCACCACCCCCACGCACCGCACGACCAGCGTCCGGACGGGAGCCCCCAGCAGTGAAGCAGCGCGCACCCCTGACGCTGGCGGCGGTGACCACGGCCCTGGCCGCCGTCACCGGCCTCGCCGCCCTCACCGCACCCGCCGCCGACGGGAAGGCGGCCGACGGGCGGACCGCGGCCGCCGCCCGGATGCCCGTGGAGCGGTCCCTGCTGGTGTGCCCCGGGCCCAGCTCCTCGGACATCGCCGAGACCACGTACACGTCCTTCACACCCGGCGCGCCCGCCGGCGAGGGCAAGGGCTCGGCCCGGCTGCTCGGCGCCACCAAGGACGCCAAGCCGGTGCTGGAGCCCAAGGAGCCGGGCAAGCCCGTCGGAGCCGCCGCCAGCGGCGCAGACGCCCCGGCCCTCACCGGCAGCGCGGACGGGGTCCTCGCCCCCGGCTGGACCGCCCAGCTGACCACCAAGGTCTCCGTGGGCCGCACCCGAGGCGTGCTCGGCGTCGGCTGCACCGCACCCGGCACCGACTTCTGGTTCCCCGCGGTGAGCACGGCCAAGGGGCGCGAGGACTACGTCCACCTCACCAACCCCGACGAGGCCGCGGCCATCGTCGACATCAAGATCTTCGGCCCGGACGGCCCGGCCAAGCCCGACGCCGGCACCAGCGAGAGCATCCGGGTCGACGGCAAGTCCACCAAGACCGTCCTGCTGTCCACCCTGGTCCCGGGCGCCCAGCTCGCGGACGCCACCGCCCACGTGACCACCCGCGCGGGCCGGGTCGGCGCATCGGTGCAGGTCGGCGAGGAGGGGGTGGGCGCCGACTGGCTGCCGGCCGCCGCCGACCCGGCGGGCTCGCTGGTGCTGCCGGGCATCCCGGCGGACGCCGCCTCCGTACGGCTGGTCGTCTTCGTACCGGGCGAGGAGGACGCGGACCTGAAGGTGCGCCTGGCCGCACCGGGCGGCTCGATCACCCCGGCCGGCAACGAGCAGCTGCACGCCAAGGCAGGCATGACGACGGTCGTGGACCTCAAGGACCTGACCCGCGGCGAGCCCGGCTCGCTGCTGCTGAGCCCCTCCGACCCCAAGAAGTCCGCCCCGGCCGTCGCGGCGGTACGCGTCGTCCGCGGCTCCGGCGCCAAGCAGGAGCTCGGCTTCATCCCGGCCACCGGGCCGGTCGGCACACGGGCGACCGTCGCCGACAACCGTCCCGAGGAGAACACCACCCTGCTGGCCCTCACGGCCCCGGGGGCCGACGCCAAGGTCAAGGTCACCGCCTCGCCGGGCACCGGCGGCGGCGAGGCGGCCTCCCAGGAGGTCACCGTCAAGGCGGGCAGCACGCAGACGCTCTCCCTGGCCCCGGCCGGCGGCAAGGGCTCCTACGCCCTCACCGTCGAGACCCTCTCGGGCGGCCCGGTCCACGCGGCCCGCACCCTGTCCCTCCCGCACGAGGGCATCACGATGTTCACCGTCCAGGGACTCTCGGACGACCACTCCACGGTCTCGGTCCCCAAGGCGGCCCAGGACCTCTCCGTCCTGACCCGGTGACGACCGGGTGACGGGCCCCCGGTGGGCGGCGGGACAGCCTTCAGTCCTGGCCGTACCGGGGGTCCACCGTCTCCGGCGTGAGCCCCAGCAGGTCCGCCACCTGTTCCACGACGATCTCGTGGACCAGCATCGCCTTCTCGTCCCGCGTCTTGGCCCGGATCTCCACCGGCCGCCGGAAGACCACGATCCGGGCGGGCCGCCCCTCGCGCGACTGCGACACCGCGCCCAGCGGCACCGCCTCGTCGTTCCAGCCGCCGTCCGGACCACCCGGCGGCCCCGGCACGTCACCGATCAGGAACTCCACGTCGGCCAGCTGCGGCCAGCGCCGCTCCAGCCGCTCCACGGAATCGCGTACGAGGTCCCCGAACAGCTCCGACCGGCTCGCCGCCAGGGGCACCTGCGGAGGGGCCACCGGACCGCGCATGCCCCGCCCGTGACGGTCCCGCCGACGCGGGCGCGGCTCGGCTCCGGTCCCCGCGGGGGGCTCGGCGGGGCAGGGGGGAAGAGGGGTGTCGGTCACCCCCGCAGGGTAGCTCCGAGCACGACACGGGGGAGTGAGCGGCGGTGGAGTCGTCGCGGCCCGGTCAAGAGTGCGGTACCGTCCAACGTCGTGAGCCTTGTACGTCGCTGTTCGCGCACCGCGTGCGGCCGCCCTGCCGTCGCGACACTGACGTACGTCTACGCCGATTCGACCGCAGTTCTCGGCCCGCTCGCCACCTACGCGGAACCCCACTGTTACGACCTGTGCGCCGAGCACTCGGAGCGCCTGACCGCCCCACGGGGCTGGGACGTCGTGCGCCTGTCCGACGGCTCCGGGCCGTCCCGCCCCAGCGGCGACGACCTCGAAGCCCTCGCCAACGCCGTCCGTGAGGCCGCCCGCCCGCCGGGACGCACGGCCGAGGCCGGCGGCCCCGGCCAGGGCGGCACGTCCACCGGCGAGACCCGCCGCGGACACCTGCGCGTCCTGAGATCGCCCGATTCCTGACGCACACGCGTCCTGAGGGCGGCTCCCGGTTCAGGGTAGGTTTTGCTGAACCGAACAGGACCCTCAGGAGGGCAGGCAGTGGCCGCAGATCTTTCGAACATCGTCAAGGCGTACGACGTGCGTGGTGTCGTCCCGGACGAGTGGGACGAGTCCCTGGCCGAGCTGTTCGGTGCCGCGTTCGTCGAGGTCACGTCCGCCACGGCGATCGTGATCGGCCATGACATGCGGCCCTCCTCCCCGGGCCTGTCCGCCGCCTTCGCCCGCGGCGCGGCCGCCCGCGGTGTGGACGTCACCCTGATCGGACTGTGCTCGACGGACCAGCTGTACTACGCCTCCGGTTCCCTGGACCTGCCGGGTGCGATGTTCACGGCCTCGCACAACCCGGCCAAGTACAACGGCATCAAGCTGTGCCGCGCCGGTGCCGCCCCGGTGGGCCAGGACACCGGCCTCTCGCAGATCCGCGAGCTGGTCGAGCAGTGGTCGGACACGGGCGCCCCGGCGATCCCCGCCGGCACGGTCCCCGGCACCGTCACCGAGCAGGACTCCCTCCCCGGCTACGCCGCCCACCTGCGCGGCCTCGTCGACCTGACCGCCATCCGGCCGCTCAAGGTCGTCGTCGACGCGGGCAACGGCATGGGCGGCCACACCGTCCCCACGGTCTTCGAGGGTCTGCCCCTGGACCTCGTCCCGATGTACTTCGAGCTGGACGGGACGTTCCCGAACCACGAGGCCAACCCGCTGGACCCGAAGAACATCGTGGACCTGCAGGCCCGCGTCCGGGCCGAGGGCGCCGACCTCGGCATCGCCTTCGACGGCGACGCCGACCGCTGCTTCATCGTCGACGAGCGCGGCGAGGGCGTCTCCCCGTCGGCGATCACCGCGCTGGTCGCGGCGCGCGAGCTGGCCCGCAACGGCGGCACGGGCACCGTGATCCACAACCTGATCACCTCCTGGTCCGTGCCCGAGGTCGTCCGCGAGAACGGCGGCACCCCGGTCCGCACCCGCGTCGGCCACTCGTTCATCAAGGAGGAGATGGCCAGGACCGGCGCCATCTTCGGCGGCGAGCACTCGGCGCACTACTACTTCAAGGACTTCTGGAACGCGGACACCGGCATGCTGGCCGCTCTGCACGTCCTCGCGGCCCTGGGCGGCCAGGACGGTCCCCTGTCCGAGCTGGTGGCCTCCTACGACCGGTACGCGGGCTCGGGGGAGATCAACTCCACGGTCGACGACCAGGTGGGACGCGTGGCGGCGGTGAAGGCCGCCTTCCGCGACGCCGAGGGCGTCGAACTGGACGAGCTGGACGGCCTGACGGTGACGGCGGCCGACTGGTGGTTCAACGTCCGCGCCTCCAACACCGAGCCGCTGCTGCGCCTGAACGTGGAGGCCCGGGACGAGGCCACCCTCGCCAAGGTCCGCGACGAGGCCCTCGCCCTCATCCGCGCCTGACCCCACCGGGCCCGACCCACACCCGGTATCCGGGCTCCGCATGTCCAGCCTCGCCGGCGTTCGAGGCGCTGGTCCCGGCGGAGTCCGGTGCCCGGCGGAGCCGGGTTCCTCCGGAGCCGCGCCCGCTCGGGCGGACCGCCGCCCGAGCTGCGGCTCCAGGGCCAACAACGCCCCCACGACACCGCATCGGCGAGGACTCGGCGGTACGCTGACCTCGCCCCACCCACATGCCCGAAGGGAATCGCCCCATGCCGCTCGAAGCCGGTCTCCTGCAGATCCTGGCCTGCCCCGCCTGCCACTCGCCCCTCCAGGACAAGTCGGCCGACGAGACGACGCCCGAACTGATCTGCACCGGCCAGGACTGCGGCCTCGCGTACCCGGTGCGCGACGGCATCCCCGTGCTCCTCGTGGACGAGGCCCGCCGCCCCGCCTGACCCCTGCCGCGCCCGCAGAAGCAAGGGCAGACGCAGACGCTGAGACCGATTCCGCCACCCTGGATCCGTCAACACCGCCGGAGGCCGCCATGCTCGACGAGTCGCTCCTCGACGCACCGGACGATCTCGCCCGCGTCGACCGCCGGGGCCTGCTCCGCGGTGCGGCCGAGGCCGGAGCCAGAGTCCGAACCGCCGCTCGCCACGCGAGCGAGGCCGGTCTCGCCGAGCTGCGCCCCGACGGCCGCCCGCGTACCGTCCTGATCGCCGGGCCCGGCACCGCCGCCACCGGCGTCGCCGACCTCCTCGGCGCCCTCGCCGGAGCCTCCGCGCCCGTCATCCGGCTCGACCCCACCGGCGTCGCCCACGCGGCCGGCGCACTGCGCTGGACCCTGCCCGGCTGGGCCGGACCCGTCGACCTGCTGCTCATCGCCACCACCGACGGCACCGAGCCCGGGCTCGCCGTCCTCGCCGAGCAGGCGTACCGGCGCGGCTGCACCGTCGTCGCCGTCGCCCCCGAGCGCTCACCGCTGAGCGAGGCGGTGGACGGCGCGCACGGGCTCCTCGTACCGATGGCCAAGGCCCCGTACCAGGAGTACGACGAGTCCGCCGCGGCCGGACCCGGCGCCCTGTGGGCCCTGCTGACGCCGTTGCTGCTGCTCCTCGACAGGGTCGGCCTGATCACCGCCGCCCCCGACACCCTGCAGCTCGTCGCCGACCGGCTCGACCGGACGGCCGAACGCTGCGGGCCCGCCATCGCCACCTACTCCAACCCCGCCAAGACCCTCGCCGCCGAGCTGGCCGACTCCCTCCCGCTCATCTGGAGCGAGGGCACCGGCGCCGCCCCCGCGGGCCGCCGGTTCGCCGCCACCCTCGCCGAGCTCGCCGGCCGCCCCGCACTGGCCGCCGTACTCCCCGAGGCGCTGCCCGCCCACGGCATCCTGCTCGCCGGATCCTTCGCCGCCGGCGCGGACCCCGACGACTTCTTCCGTGACCGGGTCGAAGAGCCCCAGGCCCTTCGCGCCCGCATCGTCCTGCTGCGTGACCGGCCGACCGGCGGGCTCACCGCCGCCCCCGCCGCACGCGAGCTCGCCCACAGCCACGACACGGCCGTCAGCGAGCTCGAACCGGAGGAGGGCGTCGAACTGGAGCAGCTCGCCGAACTCCTCGCCGTCACCGATTTCGCCACCGCCTACCTGGCGTTGGCTTCCGGCGGACACAGCTGAGGCACTGAAGTACCCAGCTCTATCCAGGAAGACGACGATGGACCGCCTGACGAACACGATCCGCCCCTACGCCTGGGGATCCACCACGGCCATCCCCGCGCTCCTCGGTGTCGAACCCACCGGTGAGCCCCAGGCAGAGATGTGGATGGGAGCCCACCCGGGCGCCCCCTCCCGCCTCGACCGGGGAGCGGGCGCGCAGGCGCTCTCGGACGTCATCGCCGCCGATCCCGAAGGCGAGCTGGGTGCCGCCACGGTCGCCAGGTTCGGCCCCCGGCTGCCCTTCCTGTTCAAGATCCTCGCAGCCGGTGCCCCGCTGTCCCTCCAGGTGCACCCCGACCGGGAGCAGGCCCGGGCGGGGTTCGAGGACGAGGAGCGCCGCGGGGTCCCGATCGACGCGGACCACCGCAACTACAAGGACCCCAACCACAAGCCCGAAATGATCTGCGCGCTCACCGCGTTCGACGGTCTCTGCGGCTTCCGCCCGCCGCTGGAGGCCGCCGAGCTCCTCGCGGGCCTGGAGGTCGACAGCCTCAAGCCGTACGTCGACCTGCTGCGCGCGCACCCCGAAGAGGCCGCACTGCGCGAGATGCTGACGGCCGTACTCACCGCGGACCGCGCCGAGATGGCCCGCACCGTGCACGAGGTCGCCGCCGCCGTCACACGCCTGGGCGGCCGGTACACCCCGTACGCCACGCTGGTGCACCACTTCCCGGGCGACCCCGGAGTGGTCGCGGCGATGCTGCTCAACCACGTACGGCTCCAGCCCGGCGAGGCGATGTTCCTCGGCGCCGGCGTCCCGCACGCCTACATCGACGGCCTCGGCGTCGAGTTGCTGGCCAACTCGGACAACGTGCTGCGGGCCGGGCTGACCCCCAAACACGTGGACGTGCCCGAGCTGTTGAAGATCGCGAAGTTCGAACCGGGCGACCCGAACCTGATGCGCCCCGAGGGCGACGCCGAGGAGGTCTACGAGACCCCCATCGACGAGTTCCGGCTGTCCCGCTTCCTCCTCGCGCCCGGCGGCGCGTCCCGTGTGCTCCCGCACGACACCCCGCAGATCCTGCTCTGCACCGCCGGCTCCCCGCAGGCCGGCGAACTGACCCTGACCCCCGGGGAGTCGGTCTTCGTACCGGCGGGCGAAAAGGTCGAACTGTCCGGAAGCGGGACGATCTTCCGGGCGACTGTGGTGGTCTGACGTAGCGTCCCTCCCACCGGCTGCAACAATGTGCGGCCGGTAGTCAGTGGCTAGGAAGGACACCCTGCACCCATGAGCGCGTCGGGCGGTACCAAGGCGATCGTGGCGGCACTCGCCGCCAACCTCGCCATCGCTGTAGCCAAATTCGTGGCATTCCTGTTCAGCGGCTCCTCGTCGATGCTCGCGGAAAGCGTCCACTCGCTGGCCGACTCCGGGAACCAGGGACTCCTGCTCCTCGGCGGCAAGAAGGCCCAGCGCGAGGCGACGCCGCAACACCCCTTCGGGTACGGGCGCGAGCGCTACATCTACGCCTTCCTGGTCTCCATCGTGCTCTTCACCGTCGGCGGCATGTTCGCCATCTACGAGGGCTACGAGAAGATCCACGAGCCGCACCCCATCGAGGCCTGGTACTGGCCGGTGGGCGTCCTGGTCTTCGCGATCATCGCCGAGTCCTTCTCCTTCCGGACCGCCATCAAGGAGTCGAACGAGATCCGCGGCAAGCTCACGTGGACCCAGTTCATCCGGCGGGCCAAGGCCCCCGAGCTGCCCGTCGTCCTCCTGGAGGACTTCGGCGCCCTCGTCGGTCTGGTCCTGGCCCTCGGCGGTGTCGGCCTCGCCCTGCTGACCGGCGACGGCATCTGGGACGGCATCGGCACCCTGTGCATCGGTGTGCTGCTCATCCTCATCGCGATCGTCCTGGCCGCGGAGACGAAGTCGCTGCTGCTCGGTGAGGCCGCGGGCGTCGAGGACGTCGAGAAGATCAAGGCCGCCGTCGTCGACGGGGACGTCGTCACCCGCGTGATCCACATGCGCACCCTGCACCTGGGCCCCGAGGAACTGCTCGTCGCCGCGAAGATCGCGGTCGAGGGCAACGACACCGCGACCCAGGTCGCCGACGCGATCAACGCCGCCGAGGCCCGCATCCGCGAGGCGGTCCCGATCGCCCGGGTGATCTACCTGGAGCCGGACATCTACCGACCCGAAGCCGCCCGGTAACCCACCTACGGCGAAGGCCCCCGCGAGCAGCAGCCCGCGGGGGCCTTCGGCGTACCGCGCGGAGCCTTCAGACCCCGGAGCCTCAGACCCCCGAGCCCTCGGACCCCGAGCCCTCGGACCCCGGCGGCGGAACCAGTCCCGCGTACGCCGGGTGCACCGGGTCCGCCGCCGCCCGGCGGCGGAGCCACAGCGCGGCGGCACCGGACAACGCACCGGCAGCCAGCACCCCGACGCCGGCGAGCGCCGCGGACCGCAGGCCGACGAGCAGCGGATCGTCCTCGTCGACGAGCGCGCCCGCCACGTCCGACACGGGCACGGTCCCGCCCTCCGCCACCTCGAACCGGAAACGGGAGTCGTCGGAGTTGCCGCGGTGGTCGCCCAGCACGAACAGCCGGCCCTCGGGCACCCTCACGCTGAAGGCGCCGGGCGACCCCGCGACCGGATCGCCGTCCAGGACGTACGGCTCGTCCAGCGGCTTCCCGTTCAAGGTGAGCGTCCGGTCCCCGGGCGTGTAGGCGATGCGGTCGCCGCCCACCGCGACCACCCGTTCCACGGACTGGTGCTGCTCACCCCAGGCCGAGGAGTCGAAGAGCACCACGTCGCCGCGGTCCACCTTCGTGATCAGCAGGTTGAAGACCATCGAAGAGCCCGTCGGGAGGGTCGGCTCCATGTGGCTCGACGGCATGGCTTTCGTCGTCATGAAGAAGTACCCGCCGAGACCCCCGACGGAGCCCAGAAGCGCACCCGCCACCAGCAGCGACACCGACACCAACCCGAGTCGCCGTCCCGGTACCCGGCCCTGCTCTCCCATACCCCGCCCCTGTTCTGTTCGATCCGATGTGCGGCCGAACTGTACGGGCAGGTCAGGACAGGTCCGCCGACGGGTCCTCGCACCGGCGGGAGAACCGCCGGAGGGGGGCCCACCGGCCCACGGGGAACTCCGCCGCCCACCACCCTGCGCGACAGCGGCACCGGCCCCCCCGGCACTCGTCGGCACGACCGCGAGGCCCCGGGGAGAACGTCGCACGGCCCGGCCGAAAGACGCGGCCAGTTCCCCCGCCGACTGGGGCAGACTCCGCCGGTCGGTGTAGATTCGTGCCCAGTGTCAGGCGTCGCTGCTGATGGCGGGTCGGGCGGTCCCTGCGACCGGCCGAGGGGAGAGAGGACCCCCGACGGACTGTGCTCGGTGTCCCGTCCCCAGGACGGCGCACGGACCAGCCGTACCCACCTCTCGAACCATGAGGAGCAGCACCCATGGACTTCAAGGTCGCAGACCTCTCCCTTGCCGCCTTCGGCCGCAAGGAGATCACCCTGGCGGAGCACGAGATGCCGGGTCTGATGTCGATCCGCCGGGAGTACGCCGAGGCCCAGCCCCTGGCCGGCGCCCGCATCACCGGCTCGCTGCACATGACCGTGCAGACGGCCGTGCTCATCGAGACCCTCGTCGCCCTCGGCGCCGACGTCCGCTGGGCCTCCTGCAACATCTTCTCCACCCAGGACCACGCTGCCGCCGCCATCGCGGTGGGCCCGAACGGCACCCCGGAGAACCCGCAGGGCGTCCCCGTCTTCGCCTGGAAGGGCGAGACGCTGGAGGAGTACTGGTGGTGCACGGAGCAGGCGCTGACCTGGCCGAACACCCCCACCGGCGGCCCGAACATGATCCTCGACGACGGTGGTGACGCCACCCTCCTCGTCCACAAGGGCGTCGAGTTCGAGAAGGCCGGCTCCGCCCCGGACCCGTCCACGGCGGACTCCGAGGAGTACGCGCACATCCTCACGCTGCTGAACCGCACCCTCGGCGAGGCCCCGCAGAAGTGGACGCAGCTCGCGTCCGAGATCCGCGGCGTGACGGAGGAGACCACCACCGGTGTCCACCGCCTCTACGAGATGATGTCCGAGGGCACCCTGCTGTTCCCGGCGATCAACGTGAACGACGCCGTCACCAAGTCGAAGTTCGACAACAAGTACGGCTGCCGCCACTCCCTGATCGACGGCATCAACCGCGCCACCGACGTCCTCATCGGCGGCAAGGTCGCGGTGGTCTTCGGCTACGGCGACGTCGGCAAGGGCTGCGCCGAGTCCCTGCGCGGCCAGGGCGCCCGCGTCATCGTCACCGAGATCGACCCGATCTGCGCACTGCAGGCGGCGATGGACGGATACCAGGTCGCCACCCTCGACGACGTCGTCGAGACGGCCGACATCTTCATCACCACCACGGGCAACAAGGACATCATCATGGCCGCCGACATGGCCAAGATGAAGCACCAGGCCATCGTGGGCAACATCGGCCACTTCGACAACGAGATCGACATGGCCGGCCTGGCCAAGGTCGAGGGCATCGTCAAGGACGAGGTCAAGCCCCAGGTCCACACCTGGACGTTCCCCGACGGCAAGGTCCTGATCGTCCTCTCCGAGGGCCGTCTGCTGAACCTCGGCAACGCGACCGGCCACCCCTCCTTCGTCATGTCGAACTCCTTCGCGGACCAGACCCTGGCCCAGATCGAGCTCTTCACCAAGCCGCAGGAGTACCCGACCGAGGTCTACGTGCTCCCCAAGCACCTCGACGAGAAGGTCGCCCGCCTCCACCTCGACGCCCTCGGCGTCAAGCTCACCACGCTCCGCCCGGAGCAGGCCGCCTACATCGGCGTCCAGGTCGAGGGCCCGTACAAGCCGGACCACTACCGCTACTGATCCACACCTGATCAGCAGCACCGGCAGAACGTGAAGCAGGCCCCCGGCACCCGTGCCGGGGGCCTGCCCCGTATCCCCATCGACTCCCCATCGACCCGAAGAAGAGTGCGCACCATGCCCCGCGGCCGCTACTCGCTCCACGACCCGCACGACCACACCCCGCTCGGCGAGGAGCACTTCCACTGCGCCCCCGGCCCCTCGGGCTGGCGCTACGTCTCCCAGCTCACCGGCCCGGACGGGGACCACCGCGGTTCCGTCGACCTCGCGATCGACGAACTGGGCCGCCCCATCCGCATGGAGGTCAACGCCGCGAGCTGGCAGGTACGCGGCGCCGCCATCGACGGCGTCACCTGGGTCCGCACCGACCCCACCGGCACCGAGGCCACCGAGGGCAACATCGCCGCCCCCGGCTTCACCGGCACCTCACCGGCCTTCCTCGTCGCCACGGCCCGCCTGTTGCGCCTGACCCCCGGCGCCCCCGCCACCCGCGTCCGGCTCCTGGCGCTCACCGATCCGGTACTGGCGCCCCGTACGGTCGACCAGGCCTGGGCCCTCGTGGCCCGCCAGGAACACCCCACGGACAGCGGCCCGTTGCTGGTGGACGAGTACCAGGTCAGCGCACTGGACACCGGAGAGGTCCACACGATCCACATCGCCGGGGACGTGGTGCTCTCGGCTCCCGGCGTCGAACTCGAACACCTGGAGACACCGCCCTCGGCCTTCGAGGAACAGTGATCCTCAGGCGGGCGGCGCGAACCCGCCGGCCCGCGGAACCTCCACGGGCGCCACGGGCGCGGGAGCCACGTGGGGGACCGGCGCCGCGACGGGCCCCGGCACCGGTCCGGGCACGGGCACCGGTCCGGGCACGGGCATCGCCACGGGCATCGACGCAGGAGCAGGCCCGGCTGCGAACGCCCGGGCGGCATCCCGCGACTGCCGCTCGTGCACCACGGCCATCAGGAACGCGGCGGCCGGCACCCCGGCCGGCGGCGGCGCCCCCGTACGCGCCACCAGATCGTCCGCGAGGCGCGCCGCCATCGCGGCACCCACCTGCGGATCCAGCTGGTTCATCCGCGTCAGGTACTGGCGCACGGCCAGCCACAGACCATCCGGCACCGCGGACAGGTCCAGCCCCGTGAACCGCCCGGCCAGCCACGGCGGCGGCGGAGGCACCGGCATCACCCGGGTCCCCGGCACCCGCTCCCGGACCACCAGCGTGCCCGCGAACACGTCCCCGAGGCGCCGCCCCCGCGCCGACACCAGCGAGGCGATGCACGCGATCGACCCGAAGGTCAGGATCAGCTCCACGATCCCCATCGCCCCGCGCACCAGAGCGTGCCGGAACCGGATCGGGCCGCCGTCGTCCCGTACGACCCGCAGCCCGCAGGCGAGCTTGCCGAGCGAACGCCCGTGGGACAGCGTTTCCACCGCGATCGGCACGCCCACCAGGAACAGCAGGAAGCCGGCCACCCCCACGGCCGCCTGCGCGGCATCGTCCAGCGAGGCGGTGGCCATGGTCAGCCCGACGGATATGAGTACGTATCCGGTGACGTACACGGCCAGGTCGAGGAGGATCGCCAGCCCGCGGCTCGGCAGCCGCGCGGGCCTGAGCCCCAGGACGACCGCGTCCCCCGTCACCAGATCGCTCACCACAGCACCTCTCATGTGACCTGCCCCCGCCCCTACGGGCTCCAGTCTGCCAAGCTGACCACACTAGGAATAGGCAGCAGCCAGGGGACCTGGGA